>NZ_JBHRWL010000003.1:55472-133604 GCF_042647945.1 Streptomyces lusitanus | reverse complement strand
TCCACGGCGAGCCGCTCCAGACTCCTCGTGCTAATTTTTCCCGATATGCACAAGCGTCGTGCCTTCATGGTCCGGCGCGGACGGAGTGCTGCACGGCCAAGGAGGCGAGATCATGGGTGATCTCGACGAGATACGGCGGCGGCTCGACACACTCGAGGCGATCGAGAGCATCAAGCAACTGAAAGCGCGCTACTTCCGTTTCGTGGACGAGAAGAAGCACGACGAACTCGCCGCACTGTTCACGCCCGACGCGAAGGTCGTGACCGACGGAATCGTGTGGAAGTCGCCGCAGGAATTCGCGTACACCATCCGGGACCTGACGGGTGCCGCGCCGTCGGTGCATCACGGCCACATGCCCGAGATCGAGATCACGGGGCCCGACACGGCATCGGGAATCTGGGCGATGGAAGATCTGCTGACTTTCCCGGCCGGTGAGAATGCCCCGGAGGGGCACAACGGGTACGGGCAGTACCGGGAGACCTACCGCAAGGTGGACGGCCGGTGGCTCATCGAATCGGCGGAACTGACCCGTTTCCGCATGGATCCGCTCGAGAACTGGGACCCCGGCGCCTGACAGGCGTGCCGGCACCGAGCCGGGAGCCCTTGGCGACGCGGCACAACAAGCTCCCGGTCCTCGTGGAGTCAGAAGTCAGAACGTCAGGACGAGCCTGCCGCGTACGCCACCCGCCTCGAAACGCCGATGCGCGTCGGCTGCCCGGTCCGCGGGATATGCATCCGCGACGCGCAAGCTGATCCGGCCCTCCTCCGCGAGCGCGCGCAGGGCGTCGAGCTTGTCGTGCGCGTGGCGGTACTCGGGTACGAAGACGTTCCGCACGATGACGTCACCCGTGTCGCCGAGGGGAACGGTGCCGGGTTCTCCGATGCTGCGCGCCAGGGCGAGCTGTCCGCCGGGACGGATGGCGCCGAGGGTCCGGGGTCCCATCACGGCGGCGTCCACGACCGCCTCGACCCCCTGAGGAACGATCGCGCGGATGCGGTCGGCCACGTCCGGGCCTCGGCGCACCACCTTGTCCGCGCCCAGGGACCGGACCAGTTCCTCGTCGGCGGGCGCGGCGTCCGCCACCACGGTCAGTCCGTCCGCCTTGGCGAGTTGCACGGTGTACCCGCCCAGGGCGCCGGCAGCACCGGTGACAGCGATCCACGCGCCGGGAGCCAGGCCCAGCACATCGAGGGCACGGCGTGCGGTCAGGCCGTTCATCGGAAGAGTGGCAGCCTCGGCATGTGTCGTCCCGGCCGGTGCGCGTACGACCTGACGTGCGTCGACGACGACGTACTCCGCGTAGGCGCCTCCGGAGGGATCGACGGGGATGACGATCGCCATCACACGGTCACCCACGTGCAGGTCGGTGGCCGCGTCGGGAGCGATGGTGTCCACGACGCCGGCGGCGTCCATGCCGGGCCGGTACGGGGGAGTCAGGCGTCCGGCGAGCATGGGGTCGGTGAAACCGGTGCGCAGCAGGATGTCCGACGGGTTCACCGATGCCGCGTGGACCCGGATGCGGACCTGTCCGGGACCGACCTCGGGTACCGGCAGGTCGACGACCTCGAGCACTTCGGGACCGCCGTAGCGGAACACACCAACAGCCTTCATGACGCTGCTTCCTTTCGTGGGGGCGCAGACAGGGCTGTGCTGACCGGCACAGCCCTGTACGTCCCTCGATTCTATCTCGAATGGTCAGTATAGAATGGCGGGCCCGGCTCGATCCGGTGAGAATCGCTGATGGGTAAGGGTTGGGGCGAGGTTTTGTGGAACGTCTCGCAGGAGCTCCGCCGCGTGGCGGGAAGGGGGCGGGCGGTCGGCCCGGCCTCCCTCAGTCCTTGCCGGTCCGGATGCCGTCCAGGGCGAAGCGGAGGACCCGGCCGCGCTGCTCGTCGCTGACGTAACCGGTGGCGATGATGCCCGTGATCATGCGCAGGACGTCGTCGAAGGAGGCGTCGCGGCGGGCCTCGCCTGCCTCCTGGGCCCGTGTGAAGAGCGGTTCGCCGGCCTCGTACATCGCGACCCGCGAGGCGCGGAACATCTCCGAGTCGCGGTTGAGTTCGTCCGAGATCGCGCGCTTGGTGGCGACGTAGGCCACGAACCGGTCGAGCCAGGCGCTGAAGGCCTCCCACGGCGGCAGGTGGGCGACGTCCTGGGCGGCGCGGCACAGTTCCTCGACCTCGCCCACGTAGACGGCGTCGAAGAGGGCCTGGCGGGTGGGGAAGTTCCGGTAGAGCGTGCCGATGCCGACGCCGGCGGCACGGGCGATGTCCTCCAGTGGGGCACCGGAGCCCTGCTCGGCGAACGCCGTGCGCGCCGCGGCCAGGAGCTTGTCGAAGTTGCGGCGCGCGTCGGCCCGGTGCGGGCGCCGCACGGCCGCGCCCGCGGTGGAGGGCGTCCTGTCGTCCACCGTGATCCTTCCGGGGTGTCCCTGTTTTTCGGAGGGCTCCCTCCATTTTATCAAGGCGGTCCGCCGTCACGGTCCCGCGCCCGCCCTCGCCGGTGACCCGCTGTTCTCGCCGTCAGAGCGAGCGGATGAGGCCGCCGTCCACGCGCAGGATGGCGCCGCTGACGTAGTCGGCCAGGGGGCTGGTCAGATACAGGACGGCGCCGGCGACCTCTTCCGGGCGGCCGAGCCGGCCGCGGTCGTTGGGGAGCAGATGGGCCGTGGCGTCGCGCTCGATCTCCTCCCAGGTTTCGCCCCAGCCGCGGTCCGGGGCGATGCCGGTCAGCAGGTCCTTGACGGCGTCGACGAGGATCGCCCCCGGAGCGACGGTGTTGGAGGTCACGCCGGTGCCCGCGAGCTCCCGTGCCAGGGAGACGGCCAGGTTGTGCCGGGCCGCGAGGCTGGCGTTGTAGTGCGGGTGCCCTGCCATGGGCGTGACGGCGAGCCCGCCGCCGATCTGGATGACACGGCCCCAGTTGCGCTCGCGCATCTGCGGGACCAGCCGCTTGATCATGCGGACCCCGGACAGCACGTTGGCCTCGTAGGTGTCGCGCCAGTCGTCGACGGACGCGTCGGTCCAGGTGAGGTGCCGGTAGTAGCCCGCGTTGTTGACCAGGATGTCGATCGGGCCGTCCGCCAGCGCGCCCGACGCCACCGCGTCGGCGCCCTCGTCGGTGGCCAGGTCACCGAGGACGACCTCGGCGCGTCCGCCGTTGTCCTGGATCGTGCGGGCAACGGCCTCGGCCCGCTCCTTGTCCCGGCCGTGCACCACGACACTCGCGCCCTCGGACGCGAGGAGAGTGGCGATCGCCGCTCCCAGGCCTGAGCTGGCTCCCGTCACCAGGGCACGCTTGTCGGTGAGGTTGTAGTCCATGTCACTTTCACTTTCGGTTCCGGCGGTCACGTGGGCTGCTCGTGTCGGCTGCTCGCCCGGACGGGGGTGACCGCGGTGCCGGGCGGGTGCGGAGACGCTTCGCCGCCCGGCTTGGTGGTGGAGGCAATCCTCCGCATTATCGGAGGCTCTCCTCCACTTTACTGGAGGGTCGCCTCCGGTGCAAAGGGTGGGCGTCGGCTGCGCCGCTCATGAGAGGGGGAGCGTGGCCGGGAGACCGGCGGGGCGGGCCTGGTGCGGAGGTGCGCCAGGGGGCTTCTTCAGCTTGCGCCGCCTCTGCGGGCGCGGCCACCCATAGGCGCTTACGCGAAGTAAGCAGCTAACGGGTGCTTTGGCGGTTGGGAGAGGACGGGCCCAGTGTGGACGCAGGCCGCTCACGGGCCGCCTGATCCGATCACACGCACAGACCTGGAAGCACACACCATGGCAACCCTGCTGCACATCGACTCCTCCCTGAACCCTGGCACCACCTCGAAGTCCCGCACCGTGGCGATGAGGTTCCGCGACGCGTGGCAGGAGCAGCACCCCGACGGCGAGGTCATCCACCGCGACCTCGCCGCGGACCCCCTGCCGCACCTGGACCAGCACGCCTTCTCCGCGGCCCTCGTGGATGCCGAGGCCCGTACCGCGGAGCAGGCCGAGGCGATGGCCCGCCGGGTACGACTGATCGAGGAACTCGAGCGGGCCGACGCGGTGCTGCTGGGCGCACCGATGTACAACTTCACGATTCCCTCGACCCTCAAGGCGTGGATCGACCACGTCCTCATGGTCGGGCGCACGACCGGAGACACCTCCAGCGTCAAGGGCCTCCCGGTGACCGTGATCGCCAGCCGCGGCGGGTCGTACGCGCCGGGCACGCCCAGGGAAGCGTCGGAGTACGTGCAGAACTACCTGCGGTCCATCCTCAACGAGTACATGGGCCTCGAACTGGACTTCATCGTCCCGGAACTGACGGCCGCGCACTCCAACCCGGCCATGGCCGAACTCATCCCGCTGGCCGAGAAGTCCTGGGCACGCGCCTTGGACGACGCCGTGCTCAAGGGCAAGGAGACTGCGCGGCGCGTCACCGCCGCCTGACCTCGCGCGCCGCACTCGGTGCCGCTGCCCCTCACCGGGCCGAGCGGCACGTGCCCGTCCGGCTGCCGGCGGCCGGACGGGCATCGGAGCGGCTCCGGACACGAGCGCACCCACCGGCACCTCGCGCACGCCACACTTCGAGGCCCTCCTCCCCATGACCACGCTGCTGCACCTCGACTCGTCCGTGTCCGCCCGCGACACATCCGTCTCACGCGCGGTGACGGAGACGTTCCGCCGCACCTGGACGGCCCACCACCCCGACGGCACGGTCATCTACCGTGATCTGGCCGCCGAACCCGTCGCGCACGTCACCGCCGACGCCTACGCCGCCGGCCTCGCGGACCCGCGCACCCATACCGCCGAACAGGCCGCGGCCTTCGCCCCCCGCCGACGGCTCATCGAGGAGCTGGAACAGGCGGACGCCATCGTCATCGGCGCGCCGATGCACACCTACACGATCCCCTCCACCCTCAAGGCGTGGCTGGACAACGTGATCGTCCCCGGCCGCACGTCCGCGCGAGACTCCGCGCTCGCCGGCACACCGACCACCGTCGTCACAAGCCGGGACCTGTCCTACGCCCCGGGCACGGCCGAGGAGGGGCACGACTTCGTGCAGAACTACCTCACCGCCGTCCTCGCGCACACACTGCGCCTTGACGTCGGCTTCATCGTCGCGGAGTTCACGCTCGCCCGGCGGGATCCGGCCCTGGCCGCGCTCCTGCCGCTCTTCGAATGGTCCCAAAACCGCGCACACCAGGAGGCAGCAGCCAGAGCCCGGGCAGCGGTCCGGAGCCGGGCGGCCTGAAGTCGGTGCCCTGTGGTCCCGTGAAGGGAGGGAGGAGAGGGTCAGGCCGAGGTCTGCGTGTCCTGTTCGGTCCAGATGGTCTTGCCCGTGTCGCTGAACCGCGTGCCCCAGCGCTGGGTGAGCTGCGCGACGAGGAACAGCCCCCGCCCACCTTCGTCGCCGGTGCGGGCGTAGCGCAGGTGAGGAGCCGTCGTGCTCGCGTCGGACACTTCACAGATCAGCGTCTCGTGATCGCGTATGACACGCAGGCGGATGGGGCCTTGGGCGTAACGGATGGCGTTGGTCACCAGTTCGCTCACCACCAGCTCGGTCACGAACCCTGTCTCCTCCAGACCCCAGACGGCCAGCTGGCGCTGCACCAGGCTGCGGGCAGTGGCCACGATCGCCGGGTCGCTGGGCAGATCCCACGTGTGCACCTGGTCGTCCCCCAGGCGATGGGTCCGGGCCAGCAGGAGAACCGCGCCGCCGGGCGTGCGCCCGAGACCGGGGAACGACGCCAGGATGGTGTCGCGCAGATCGTCCAGCGGCCTCCCGGTGGCCGAAGCAAGGGGACCGGTGAGCCATGCCGGGGCCTGTCCGTCGCGCGCCGAGGTGCTGGGCGCGAGGGCCGGTGTGCAGAAGGCGATCACACTGCCGTCGGGCAGGTCGACATCCGCGCCGGAGAAGTGCCGCTCGTCCGTGCCGAGTGCCTTGCCCACCGGCACGGAAGGCGTCCTGACCGTCCCGCCGGGTTCCGCGACGGCAGGGGGGACGTGTCCGGCGACGGCCAGCGAGAGACGGCCGGGCGCGGGGTCGTACACGCCGTACACGCAGCGGATCTCCGCGACAGCGGCGTCGTCGTCGTGCGGGGAGACGCCGTCCCCGGAGCCTGCCATCTGCGTGACCAGGGTGTCCAGGCGGGCCAGTACCTCCTCCGGGGCCAGGTCCAGGCTCGCGAGCGTGTGCACCGCTGCCCCCAGCCGGCCGACGGAGGCTGCTCCGGACAGGCCGGTCTCGGTCGTTTCCGCCAGGACGAACGCGACGCGGGCCCCGGACACCGGGATGACGTCGAACCAGTGGGCGCCCGCCGAGGCGGGAGCGAAGTAGTGGCTGGTCGTGACAGCGCTCTGCTCGGCGGTGCGCCGGCGCAGCAGCCGCCGTTGCAGTGTCCGCGCCGTATTGCGCTCACGCAGGTAACGGCGTGCGTTGTCGATGGCCAGGGCCGTCCGGGAGGCAAGGTCACGTGCTGTGAGGCTGTCGAAGGCCGAGAAGGAACCGCCCGGCCGGAGACGGTAGAACGTCACGATTCCCACGACGCCCTCGCGTGCGGTCATCGGCGCCACGAGGCAGGCGACGGGCCGGCTGCCGCCGGTGCTCGGGTACAGGGGTTCCCCGTCGTCCGCGGGGAGCACGACCTCGCACCGGTAGGGGGCGTCGCCGACATGCTCCCCGGGAGCGGTCGGGTAGGGAAACCTGGGACGGCGTCGCCGGCGGCTGTCTCCCGGAGCGGCGTCGTCACCGCGGTACCGCACGCCCACACGGCGCAGGTCGCAACGGTCCGGACCGGGTTCCTCGCCTGCCAGCACCGGTGCGTAGACGTCGACCGTGGCGGCGTCGGCGAAGCGGGGCACCGTGACGTCCGCGAGTTGCCGGCCGGTCTCGACCACACTCAGGGACGTGCCGATCACGGAGCCGGTGTCCGCGAGCAGCGCAATGCGTTCCTCCGCGATGCGCTGCTCGGTGATCTCCACCGCTGTCGTGGCCAGGCCCAGCACGCGGCCGTCGTCGTCCTCCAGCCTGAAGACCGAATTCGCGAAGACATGTTCATGCTCAGGATCGTCCGGTGGGCGGCCCCGCTTGTCGAAGTTCATCACCGGCACCCCGGACTCCAGGACCTGCCGCATGCGCACCTCGAACTCCTCCGAGTTCGAATCCGGCCACACCTCGTGCGGCATCAGACCCAGAGAGCGGGGGCCGAAGACTCCCTGCATTCCATGCGCCGCCGGATTGAACCGGCGGAGCCGCAGATCACTGTCGTACACACACAAGCTGGACGGCGCCTGCGTGAACAGGGTCTCCAGCACGGCGGATCCCACGCCGTCACCGGGTTCTCCCGCGACCACGGGCGTGACGGCGACCACCCAGCCGCCGGGCACGTCATCGGCAGGTCGGACACGAATCCGACAGGCCCTGGTGTGCCCGTCGCTGCCGTGCACCAGCACCGGAGCGGCGCCGGCCGTCCCTCCGTCCGACGCGTCGCCTCGGGAGGACAGAAGACGGGTGACCGGTTCTCCGCGTATCTCCGAGGCCGTGAAGCCCAACAGGGCCCGGGCGGCCTCGCTCCACCGGGCGATCAACCCCTGCTGGTCGACCGTCAGTTCGGCTGTCGAAGGCCGCCGTGTCAGCGTCTCCGAACCGTCATGCGTGGTGCTCACCGCCATCAGTCCCCTCTGCGTCCTGGTCCGACCGGAGTGCCTACCGCGTCCCCCGTCCGCCGGCGGTGGTGGACAGACGGCGCCCTGACCTGAGGTACACGCGGCGGAGTGCCGGACCACCCGTACCACCGCCAGGCCACCGCGGCTTTACGACGAGGGCGCATCGGTCACCGCAGTGCGACGTCCTTGTGGATGGGAGTCATGGAACCGGTGAGAGGCGAGCCGTCCCCTCCTCTGCGCGACGCGACCAGCTCGGCGACGATCGAGACCGCGGTCTCCTCCGGGGTCCGGGCCCCCAGGTCCAGGCCGATCGGCGCGCGCAGCCGGGCCAGTTCCTCATCCGTCACGCCGACCTCTCGCAGGCGCCGGAGGCGGTCCTCGTGGGTGCGGCGCGATCCCATGGCCCCGATGTAGGCCACCGGCAGGCGCAGCGCGTGGGCGAGCAGGGGCACATCGAACTTCGCGTCGTGCGTCAGCACGCACAACACGGTCCTGTGGTCGACGCCGGTGCTTTCGAGGTAGCGGTGCGGCCACTCCACGACCACCTCGTCCGCCTCCTCGAAGCGCCGGCGGGTGGCGAAGACGGCGCGGGCGTCGCACACCGTCACGTGATAGCCGAGGAGCTTTCCCTGCCGTACCAGGGCAGCCGCGAAGTCGACGGCACCGAAGACGATCATGCGTGGTGGGGGAGCACTGACCTCCACCAGCAGGCGCAGAGGCTGACCGCAGTACGAGCCGTCCTCACCCACCGTGACGGTGGAGGTGTGTCCGAGGTCGAGCAGCGCACGGGCCTCGCCGGCCACCACACGATCGAGTTCGGCGTTCCCGTCGAGCGTGCCCTCCACCGACCCGTCTCCCCGCAGCACCAGAAGACGGCCGATGTACGGCTGAGGTCCGTCGATCACACGCGCCAAGGCCACCGCTTCGTCAGCGCACACCCCCGCCAGCGCTGACGCCAGGAGCGGCCGGTGCGCATCGGACCGGCGGACGGGGACGGTGAGGACGTCGATGACACCACCGCACGTCAGGCCCACGGCGAAGGCGTCCTCGTCGCTGTAGCCGTAACGCTGGACCGTGCTGCGCCCGCTGTGCAGGGCCTCCCGGCACGCCTCGTACACAGCTCCCTCGACGCATCCGCCGGAGACCGAACCCACGGCTGTCCCGCCGGCATCGACGGCGAGCGCCGCCCCCGGCGTGCGCGGCGCGCTGCCGCTCACGGACACCACGGTGGCGACGGCGAAATCCTGATCAGCTTTGATCCAGCGGTAGAGATGCTCCGCGACATCCAACATCTTCAGCTCCTGAGGTGTGAAGTGTGGAGTGGGCCCGCCGCACCGCGATACGAGACGGCCCTGGGGTTGCGTTCACCGCCACCCGACACGGCGGAGAAGGAAGGGCAGGCGCCCGCAGAACCAGCCTAGAGGCCGATCCCCTCGGCCGCCCGAAACGCGCTCACGGCGGCCGGCTGCCGCGGCGAACCCGTGAACGACGTCGCTGAGAAGGCCGCGGCCACAGTTCCCGTCTCCCGGACAACGGCGCTCCCCTCCACGAATGGCGGACCGTTTTGCCCGGTTCTAGCATCAACCGGGAACCACTCCCGTTGACACGGCGCGCTCCTGCTCGCGAGCAGACTCCCAAGAATCGAGGCGCTATGAAGCATGCCGACACGCCGACGCGCCCAGGCGAAGCGACATCACAGATCCCGGACGTGGACGTCACACTCCACGTCAACGGCGACCCCTACCGCATGCGGTTCGACTCACGCGTGACGCTCCTGGACGCCCTGCGCGACCACCTCGGGCTCACCGGCGCGAAGAAGGGCTGCGACCAAGGCGCGTGCGGGGCGTGCACCGTCCTGGTCGACGGAAAGCGCATCGTCTCCTGCCTCGCTCTGGCGGCCCAGTACGACGGCCGCGAGATCACCACGGTGGAAGGGCTCACCGAGGACGGCGAGCCGCACCCGCTGCAGAAGGCGTTCGCCCGGCACGACGCGTTCCAGTGCGGCTACTGCACGCCGGGACAGATCATGTCCGCGGTGTCCCTGGAAGCCGAGGGCCGCGCGGGCACCGATGCGGACATCCGCGAGTTCATGAGCGGAAACATCTGCCGCTGCGGCGCCTATCCGAACATCCGCGCAGCGATCCGTGACGTCGTTTCGGAGGGCAACGATGCGTCCCTTTGAGTACGTCCGGCCCGCCGAGACCGAGCAGGCGGTGGCGGCCGTCACCGCCGACCCCCGCACGTCGTTCCTGGCCGGCGGCACCACCCAGCTCGACCTCATGAAGGACGGGGTGCTGGAGCCCGACCAGCTGGTCGACATCACCAGGCTGCCCCTCAAGGGCATCATGCACGCCGACTCCGCGGTTCACGTCGGCGCGCTGACGACGATGGAGGAACTCGCCGCGGACCCGTTGCTGCGCGAACGACTCCCCTTCGTCCGGGAGGCGCTCCTGCTGGGAGCGTCCACACAACTGCGCAACATGGCCACGATCGGCGGCAACCTGCTGCAGCGGGCACGGTGCCGGTACTTCCGTGACCCCACCGTCGCCGCGTGCAACAAACGCAGTCCTGGCTCCGGATGCGCCGCCATTCACGGCATCCAGCGCATGCATGCCATCCTCGGAACGAGCGACCAGTGCATCGCCCTGCACGCCTCGGACGTGGCCGTCCCCTTCGTGGCGCTGAATGTCACCGTCCACATCCAGGGCGCGGACGGGCCGCGCGCCGTTCCCCTCACGCAGTTCTACCGCGAGCCCGGCACGACGCCCCACATCGAGAACGTGCTGAACCACGGTGAACTGATCACGGAGGTCGAGATCCCCCTCCTCCCCGAAGGAGTGCGCTCCCACTACCTGAAGGTCCGCGACCGCGTCTCCTACGAATTCGCGCTCACCTCCGCCGGCGTGGCCCTGCACATGGACGGCGACACCATCCGTGAGGCCAGGATCGGCCTGGGCGGGGTGGGAACCGTCCCCTGGCGGGCGTGGAAAGCCGAGGACGTGCTGCGCGGAGCCACGGCCAGCACCGAGAACTTCCGGGCCGCCGCGGAGGCGGCTCTTGAGGGCGCCCGCACATTGCCCGGCACCGCGTTCAAGGTGGAGCTGGCCGAGCGCACCCTGGTGCGCACGCTCGAGACCGTCGCAGGAGCCTCGTCATGACCACTCTGGAAGATCCCACGCGCACGGTCATCGGTGACGGCGTGGACCGTGTCGACGCCCCCCTGAAGACCACGGGGGCGGCGCACTACCCCAACGACCACACCTACCCGGGGATGGTGCACGCGGCCCTGGTGGGCAGCACGATCGCCGCGGGACGCATCCGCAGCATCGACGCCTCGGAAGCTCAGCACGCCCCCGGCGTCCTCACCGTGATCACCCACCTGACCGCTCCCCAGCTGGAACGGGGTCCGATGACCCTTCTCGGTCCGTCGCCGCCGGCCCCCATGCAGGACGACCGCATCCTGCACTACGGCCAGCACATCGCCGTCGTCGTCGCCGACAGCCCCGAACAGGCACGGCACGCCGCCTCACTGATCAAGGTGGAGTACGAACCCGCCGAGGCGCTGCTCGACATCGACGACCCGCGCGCCGAAATCCTCGACAACCCCTGGGGCCTGGACACCGAGCGCGGCGACGTCACGGCAGGGTTCGCACAGGCCGCCGTCGTCGTGGAAGAGCGCTACACCACACCGGACAACACCAACAACCCGCTCGGACTGTTCACCACCATCGCCTCGTGGCACGGCGACTCGGTCACCGTCCACGACTCCACGCAGTGGCCGCACAACGTGCGCACCTCCCTCGCCCAGATCTTCCAGATCCCCGAAAGCGGTGTCCGCGTACTCGCCCCCTTCGTCGGCGGCGGCTTCGGAGCCGGACTGCGCGTGTGGTCCCACACCATCCTCACGGCGATGGCCGCACGCGAGATCAAACGCCCGGTGAAACTCGTCCTCACCAGGCCACAGATGTTCACGTCCGTCGGGCACCGCCCCAACAGCGTCCAGCACGTCAAGATCGGCGCCACCGCCACGGGCGACCTGACCGCCATCGAACACCGCGCCAACTCGTCGGTGGCGATGGAGGACGACGACTACGAACCGGTCGCCGCCGGATCAGCAGTCGCCTACGACTGCCCCAACGCCCTGACCCGTGACCGTCAGACCCGCCTCAACATCCCCTGCCCGGGCTCCATGCGCGCCCCCGCCGAGGGACAGGGCAACTTCGCCCTGGAATCCGCCATCGACGAGGTGGCGCACGCGCTCGGCATGGACCCGCTGGAACTGCGGCTGCGCAACTACGCCGAACACAACCCGGTGCTGGGCCTGCCCTGGTCGAGCAAGGCCCTGCGCGAGTGCTACACCCTCGGTGCGGAACGCTTCGGCTGGTCGCGCCGCACGCCGGGCATCGGCTCCATGCGCGACGGCGACTGGCTGATCGGATACGGCATGGCCGGCGTGTCCTACCCCTTCTACCAAGTGCCCTGCCAGGCACGGGCGTCGGTGCGCCGAGACGGGTCCGCCTACGTCACCAGTGCCGCGACCGACATCGGCACCGGCACGTACACCGTCATGACGCAGCTCGCGGCCGAATGCCTGGGCCTGGACCTCACCAAGGTCCGCTTCGACCTCGGCGACTCCGACATGCCCTACTCGCCCCAGGCCGGAGGGTCCGGCCTCACCGGGGCGCTGGCCAACGCCGTGCACATGGCCTGCGGCAACCTCGTCAAGGAGTTCCTCGAGATCGTCCGCGACGACGACGCCTCCCCGCTCCGCGGAGCGACGGCCGAGGAAGTCACCGCGAGCGGGGGCCGCCTGCACCGCACCGACGCACCGGACCAGGGGGAGGCATACACCGACGTCCTCAACCGTCACGGCCTGGAGGAACTCAGCGCGGACGGCCGCAGCACACCCCCCGACCCCCAGAAGCTCGGCATGGCCACAGCCGGCGCCTTCGGCGCGAAGTTCGTCGAAGTCCGCATCGACCCCCACCTCGGACTGCTGCGCGTGACGCGCGTCGTCAGCGCGATCGACGGCGGACGCATCCTCAACGAGAAGACCGCCTCCAGCCAGATCATCGGGGGCACCGTCGGCGGCATCAGCCAGGCCATGTTCGAGGCGACGGCAACCGACGCGGGCACGGGCCGGATCGCCAACGCCACCTTCGGGGACTACCTGATGCCCGTCAACGCGGACATCCCCGACATGGAAGTGATCTTCTGCGGCGGCCCCGACCGGGCCACCGCCGTCGGCACCAAGGGAGTCGGTGAGATCGGCCTGGTCGGCATCGCGGCAGCCATCGGCAACGCCGTCCACCACGCCACAGGCCGGCGACTGCGCGACCTGCCCTTCACCATCGACCAGCTGCTCCTGTGAATCCCGGTCCACCCGTGCGGCGAGCGATCTGATCCGTCCGGCGCCCCGGTCCTCCGGGGCGCCGGACACGCTGCGGCGACTCCGAACAGCGCGGTGCCGCATCCGCCGCGCGAACCCGCTCGGGGGACGGCTGATCGTTCTACCGGGGACGCAGTACCCCGTCGGGGTCGTAACGCCGCCACAGTGCAGCGACGCGGGTGCCGACGGCCCCGGGATAGGTACGGTCGAACGAGGCCTGGCTCGGACGGCTCTCGAAGTTCACGTACGCCCCCTCCATGTGCCGTTCCACCGGCTCCCACGCCTTGAGCAGGTCGTCGTACCCGTGGGGAGGGAAGGTGGAGGCGGTGACAAGCCACCGCTGGTGCCGGTGCGGGAAGGCGGTGGCCGCGGGATCGACGTCGGCCACCGCACCACCGAGTGAACGCATCTGGACGAACGGGGGCGTGGGCCCGGCCATCATGTCGGCCAGGGCACGGCCGGCGGCCGGTGTGACGTCCGTGAGCAGTCCGTTCGTCGTCGAGGCGGGCATCTGCCCGACGTTGACGTGCAGGTGCTCCCGCGGGACGAGACTCGTGTACGGCGTGAGCAGCGCCTGCTGAAGGGTCACGTCACCTATGCCGAGGAGCGGCTCGATCGCCCTGCTGACGGCCTGCGTGTCGTCGGTGGCGACGACCGCGGTGATGAAGGCGTTCGTCACCGGTCCCTGCGAGGAGAACATGACGGCCGTCGTGAGCTCCCGAGGGGCGTCCTTCAGTACCGCGTCCAGCCGCTGCAGCACACGGCCCGCCGGATCGACCCGAGCGGCGAGCTGCGCGTATCCGACGTTCCGCAGTTCCAGGGCCTCGAACTCGAAGGCCACGGCTATACCCGCCCCCGCGCCGGCGCCCCGCATCACCCACAGCAGGTCCGGCTCGTTGCCGGGGTCCGCACGTACGGCCGTACCGTCGGCCAGCACCACCTCGACCGCCCGTACACGGTCCACCGTGAGCCCGAAACGCCTGACCAGCCACCCGACGCCCCCACCGGTGGCGAGCCCGCCGACGCCGACATTGCCGTGGTCGCCGGAGCTGATGGCCAACCCGTGCGGACCGAGTGCCTGGGCGACCTGCGCCCAGCGGGCGCCCGCCCCCACCCGCACCAGCCGCCTGGAGCGGTCGAGGACCGTGACCTCGTTCATCCGCCGCAGATCGATGACCAGCCCGCCGTCGTTGGTGCCGCGTCCGGACAGACCGTGCCCGCCGCTGCGCACCGCCACGGGAAGCCCGCGGTCCCGCGCCAGGGCCAGGGCGGCGGCGACGTCACCGGCTGATTCCGGGACGGCGACGACGGCGGGAGTGCCCACCGTGGTGTAGGTCGAGCGGTGGGCGCGGTAGCGGCTGTCGTCCGGTGTGATCAGCTTTCCGGACAGGGCCGCGGGCGCGGCAACGGTTTCCGGATTCATCGCTGCCCCCTGTGCGCCGCGACGCGTGCGCGCACCGCCGGGACGACGTGCGCGGCGAAGAGCTCCAGCTGGAGCGCGGCGTCGCCCACGGGCCAGAAGATGAACGTGTCGAACCCCAGACGCAGAGCCCAGTCGGTGAGCGTGTCGACCCACGCCTCGACGTCGCCGACGAGTCCGTGGCGGCCGCCGTGCGCCCCGATGGTGCCGATGACGTTGTAGACGCGCCGGACGGATCGCGGATCGCGGCCCGCTGCCGTGGCCGCCTCGTCGATGATCAGCTGCCGCTCGGGCACCTCCTCGGGCGGTACATAGATGTTCAGCGGCGAGATCCAGCCGTCGGCCGCCCGCCCGGTCACGGCGAGCATCTTGGACTTCTGCGCACCCAGCCAGAGCTGCACCGGGGCCACCGGGACAGGCCCGGCCCGGTAGCCCGCGACGGTGTGGTGCGGAGTCTGCATCCGCACCGCACCACCGGCCAGCGCCTGATGCATGAGATCGAGGGACTCCTCGGTGAAGGCGACCATCTGCGCGCCACGCCGGGGCACGCCGCCCATGGAGGCGATCGCGTCGGGGAAGGCGCCGCCGCCCACCCCCAGCTGCACCCGGCCCCCGGTGAGGACGTTCAAGGAAGCGGCCGCTTTGGCGAGCAGCGCCGGGGGCCGCAGCTGAAGATCGGCAACGTCGGTGAGGAAGGAAATCCGCTCCGTCGACGCTGAAAGGTGACTGAGCAGCGTCCAGGTCTCCAGGTGGCCCGGCTGGTACGGATGATCCTGCAGGGCGAGGTAGTCGAGCCCTCCGGCGTCGGCCTGTCGTGCGAGCCGGCGGGTCTCTTCGAGAGCGTCCGCTGCCGGGTCGAGGCTCAGGCCGAACGACAGCGGGTGTCCGTAATCGGTCATGGCACCACAGTGCGGTCACCGTCACGGCAGACCAAACACCCCGTAAGGTGCTAACCTTTCGTAAGTTACCGAGGAGAGTATCACATGCCGCGACAGCTCGAGCGCAGTTCCATCCACGACGACACCTGCCCCCGCTTCCAGGAAGTCCTCGAAACGGTGGGCCGCCGCTGGACCGGCTCCATCCTGATGGCCGCGGTCCAGGGCGCCAGACGCTTCGGCGAATACCGCGCAGTGATCGACGGCCTCTCCGACCGCCTCCTCTCCCAGCGCCTCAAGGAACTCGAGAACGAAGGACTGATCCGGCGGACCGTGGTCCCGAGCACGCCGGTCCAGATCACCTACGCCCTGTCCCCCTTGGGGGAGGAACTCCTCGAGGCCCTCCAGCCCCTGGTCCGCTGGAGCACACGCAGGACGGCCTGCGAGGCACACACCCCGCGCGGTACCGGGGAAGCGCGCGCCTGACCCGGCCGTGACGGCAGGAGGCGTGCGGGCCGGGTGGCAGCCGGGCCGCGCCTGCGCGCGGCTCTACGGAGCGGACGAAGTGACCTGCCGGTTCACCTGTCGACCGGTTCGCCGTCGCCCCGGGCGCGGGTCGTCGGGTCGTCGGCGGCCAGCGCGGCGCGCAGTCCGCGGCGGCCGGAGATACCGAGCTTGCGGTAGGCCGACGTCAGGTGTGTCTCGACCGTGCGCTGGGTGACGAACAGCGTCCGGGAGATGTCCACGTTGCTGCCGCCGGCGGCGGCCAGGCGGGCGACCTGGAGCTCGCCGGGGGTCAGGGCGGCCGGGCCGCGGGAGACGGGGCGTCTGGGCCGGGCACCGGTGGCGACCAGCGCCCGGCGCGCCGTGGCGTACAGCTGGTGCGCCTCGAGCGCGTACGCCGTCTCCAGCGCCTCCCGCAGCACGGTGCGCGCGGCCTCGGTGCGGCCCGAGACGTACAGGGCCCGGCCGCGGGCGATCCGTACGCGCGTCAGGGCCAGGCGGGCGGGCGTCGCGGCCAGGACCGCCTCGGCCTCCTCCAGCAGGGGCAGCGCGCCGTCCTCCCCGCGCGCGGCGGCCAGCAGTTCCAGCCCCGCGCCCAGGGCGCACGGCAACTGGGCCCGGCGCGCCGCGTCCACGGCCTCCTCGGCCAGGTCGCCGCAGGCCTTCGTGTTCCCCAGCACCGCGTACGCCCTGCCCGCCCAGTACCACCACGAGGAGACGGCCGGGCTGAGGCGCTGCCACGCGCGCTGCCGTTCGCCCGCCTCCGTCAGGTCGGCGAGAGCGGCCGGCGCGTCGCCCTCGGCCAGCCGCAGCCTGCCCCGCGCGGCGAGGAGTTCGTTCCACTGCCAGCCGTCCTCCAGCGGCGGAACGGGACCGCGCGGGGCCAGGGCGGCCGCCTCGGCGACCTGGTCCCGGTCGAGCAGGGTCTGGAGCCGGACGGCCCGGGCCAGCGCGTGACAGCTGTCCGTGCGCTCGGCGGGCGCCCCCCGCAGGGCCTCGGCCGTGGCGGCCAGCGCCCGGTCCAGGTCGCCCTGGCGCTCGTAGGCGTCCGCGCAGAGCGCGAGGAGCGTGGCGTGCTGCCAGTCGTCGAGGACGTCCGCGCCCTCGAGGAGCCGGCGCAGGGCGGTCTCGGCCTCGTCCGGGCGGTCGGTGTACAGCAGGACCGCGGCCGCCGAGCCCAGCGTGGCCGGGGCGTCGGCCGGCGGAGTCCCGTACAGCAGGACGGCCCGCGCCGCCGCGAGGGACTCGGCGACGCGGTCGAGACGGGACACGGCGATCACCGCACGGGCGGCGAGCAGGGCGCGCCCGCCCGCCGTGTCCGGCGCCGGATCCAGGCCGATCGAGGCCGCGTCGAGCACCTGACGGAAGGCCCGGTGGCTGGTGTTGGAGGTGAGGAGCAGATGCGCCTCCAGCAGATGGGCGCCGGCCGGGTCCTCCCCGGCCGCGACGGCCTCCGCGCGGCGGATGCGCAACAGTTCCACGGCACGAGGGACCTGCCCGGTGCGGACCATCGCGCCGATCAGGGCGGTGAGGACGGTCAGGCGCCGGTCGGCGGCGGTCAGCAGGGGCAGGGCGCGCAGCAGGCGCCCGATGCCCGCCTCCGGGTCCGAACGCACCTCCGACACACCCAGTTCGACCAGCAGGGCGGGGTCGTCGACGAAGTCGGCGTCCTCGGGCACGCAGTGCCGCAGCAGCTCGAGGGCGTGCTCGTGGGCACCGCGCCGGGAGGCTGTGCGGGCGGCCTCGCGCAGCACGGTGCGGGCCCAGGGCTCCGTGGTGGTCGTGCCGGAGGACCGCAGGTGCTCGGCGACCTGCTCGGCCGGGGCGCCCCCGTCGTGCAGCAGCCGGGCCGCGCGCAGGTGCGTCGACATCCTCAACTGCGGTGACATGTCCGCGAGGACCGTCTCCCGCGTCGGGGGGTGGGCGAAGTACCAGTCCTCGGTGCCCGGCGGCGAAGACACCAGGCCGAGGGCGTCCAGGGTCAGCACCGCCCGCGTGAACACGGCCGGGTCCAGGAGGGCGAGCGCCGCGCAGTGCGCGAAGGGGGCTCCGTCCCCGAGCACCGCCATCGCCTGGGCGGCCCTCAGCGTGACCGGCTGCTGGTGCAGCGTCGCCACGACCCGCCGGCCGAACAGGGCGACGTCCTCCAGGTGCGCGCGGGCGATGCCGGCCGCGGTCAGCGGCGAGCCCTCCCGGTGCAGCGCGGCCAGCAGCCGGGTGACGAGCAGCGGAATGCCGTTCGTGGCGGACAGGCAGGCGGCGTGGAACTCCTTGTCGCCGGACCGTCCGGTCAGGCGCCGGGCGATCAGTCCGATGCCCCGCTCGGACAGCGGGCGCAGGCGCAGCACGCTGGACAGCGGGCGGGTCGCCATCTCGTCGAGGAGCGGCGCGTCGGTCTCCGGGCAGCGCGAGACGGCCAGCAGGACGGGCATGCCGCTCAGCCGCCGGGCGGTGTGCGCGAGGAAGCGCAGCGAGGCGGGATCCGCCCGTTCGGCGTCGTCGACCACGAGGAGGACGGGGCCGGGGCGGCTGATGCGGCGTACCGTGCGGTGCAGCCCGGCCAGGACGTCGTACGTCCCCTCCGGCCATCCGACAACGTTGTTGTGGCCGACCGGGAAGGGAGGGCGGCCGGCCGCGGGAACCGCCCCGGGCGCGTCCGTGACCGGTCCGTCGAACAGCGCCGAACCCTCCTCCGGGTCCGTCAGGTAGGGGTGCAGGAGTGCGTGCGCCACGGCGAAGGGCGTCTGCCCGCCGGTCCGCTCGCCGCGTGCCTCCAGGACCCGCAGCCCCTGTGCGCGGGCCCGCTCGGCCAGGCTCCGCAGCAGGGTGGTCTTGCCGATGCCCTCCTGCCCCTCCACCAGCAGCAGCCCGGGGTGACCGGCGGCCGTCCGCCGCACCAGGTCGGAGATGACGGAGAGCTCGTACTCCCGTTCCACCGGGTCCGCCGTGCCGGCCGGGTCCGCCGGGCCTCCCGGGTCCGCCGGAACGGCGTCCGCGGAGGACCGCGCCGCGCCGGTCGGGTGGTGCTCGCCGGAGGAACCGGGTGAACGGGTCATTGCTTGGCTTCCCCCTTGCGGCACCGCTGCCGAGGACGGACTCTCTGCCGGTCGCCGACCATCCTGGTGCACAAGGGGGTCAGAGATGAGCAACAACGCGCAACTGCTGCTGTATCACTGGTCACTTCGGCGCTCGCGACCGGCGCGCGATCCGCCGCGGACGCCCCATTTCGGGGCCTCCGGGCAGACCGCGCGGTACGGGGGCGAGAGCCAGGGGTCCGGCGGCGGTACGGCCGTGAGGGGGGGGGCTCCTCGGGCTCAGGTCACCGCGCCCGGCTCCTGCGGCGTGGGGTTGTAGTCACCCGTGCCGGTGATGTCCCGCAGGCGCACGGCGGCCGTGAGCATGTCCTGGTGCGTGGTGTACAGGGCGTTGACCCCGAACCGGAGGATGTCGGGCGCCCGCATGTCGGCGACGACACCCTGCCGCGCCAGCGCCCGGACGAGCCCGTAGGCGTGCGGGTGGCGCAGGGAGACCTGGCTGGCCCGCAGCGCGGGGTCGGACGGGGACGCCGCGGTGAACCCCAGCGGCGCCAGCAGCTCCTCGGCGCACCGCAGGAAGAACCCGGTCAGCGACAGGCTCTTCGCCCTCACCTGCTCCAGGTCCACCCCGTCGAAGGCGGTGAGCGCCGCCTCCAGCGCGAGCAGCGACAGGATCGGCGGGGTGCCGATGCGGGCCCGCGCGATGCCGGGCGCCGGAACGTAGTCCTCGGCGAGACCGAAGGGGTCGGCGTGGCCGTTCCAGCCTGTCAGCGGCGTGTGCAGGTTCTCGTGGTGACGGCGGGCCACGTACAGGAAGGCCGGGGCGCCCGGACCGCCGGACAGGAACTTGTAGCCGCAGCCCACGGCAAGGTCCACACCGACGTCGTCCAGGCGCAGCGGGAACGCCCCGGCGGCATGGCACAGGTCCCACACGGCCAGGGCGCCCGCGCGGTGGGCCGCCCGCGTCAGCGCCTCCAGGTCGTACAGCTCGCCGGTGCGGTAGTCGACGGGCGAGTAGCTGACGGCGGCCACCTGGTCGCCCTCCTCGGCGAGGAAGCGCTCCAGGTCGGCCGGGCGCACCTGCCGCAGCCGCAGTCCGCGCTGACGGGCCACCGACTCCGCCAGGTACCGGTCGGTGGGAAAGTGCCCGGGGTCGGTGACCAGCAGCGTCCGGCCGGGCCGCAGCGCGGCCGCCGCGCCGAGCGCGTTGAACAGCTGCACGCTGGTGGAGTCGCCCGCCACCGTCTGCCCCGGCGCGGCGCCGAGGAGCCGGCCGATCGCGTCGCCGACACGGACCGGCGCGTCCCACCAGTCGTGCTCGGTCCACGACCCGATCAGCCCCTCGCCCCACTGCCGGTGGACGACGTCCGTGAGGACGGGCGGCACCGCGGCGGGCAACGGGCCCAGGGAGTTGCCGTCGAGGTAGACGATACCCTCAGGCAGCAGGAACCGGTCCCGCAGCGGGGCCAGCGCGTCCTCGGCGTCCAGCGCCCTGGCCTGCTCCCCGACGGCGGCGGGTACGGTCGTCATCGGCCTGTTCCTTCCGGTGCGGTCCGCCCGGGACGCTCGGCGCCGAAGGCGGCGGACATGTCCCACAGGGTGTCGGCGACCGCCGCGGCCCCCGGCGCACCGGGCTCGATCAGGGTGTAGTGACCCGTGCCGGGCAGCACCACGGTCCGCAGGTCGTGGTGCACGGCCGCGTAGTCGCTGAACTGGGTGAGCGGCACCTCCTCGTCGACGGCGCCGTGCAGCAGCACGGTGGGCACCCCGGTCGAACCGGCCTCCCGCAGCAGGGTGAGCGGGTCCACGGACGGCAGCCGCTCCTCGAACACCTCCTCGCCGCCCAGCAGTTGCAGGGCCGCGTCGTCGCTGAGGCGGTCCCGGCGGGTCGCGTCGAGGTCGGTGATCGGCGCCAGCGCCAGGACGGCGGTCGGCAGCGCCCGCGTGTGCCAGGGCGAGTCGGGCGACAGCAGCCCGCGGGCCGCGCACCACAGCGCCAGGTGGCCGCCCGAGCAGTGACCGGCCAGCACGTAGGGCCGGCCGGCGGGCAGGGTGTCCACGATCCGCGCCACGTCGTCGAACGTCTCCGGGTATCCGCCCGCCCCGCCCGACCTGCGGAACCCCGGCAGCAGCACGGAGAAGCCCTGCTGCGCCAAGTAGGCCGCGAACGGGGTCAGATGCATGCGGTCGTACCGCCAGTACCCGCCGTGCAGCAGCACCACCAGCGGGGCGTCCGTCTCCTCGGCCGGCCAGGCGTCGTACACCTGGTGGGGGTGGTCGCCGTACCTGCCGTGCCGGGGCGCGAGCACCGGCTTCAGGCTCAGGACCCGCTTCTCCTCCTCCGCGGCGAACGCGGAGATCTCCCTAGACGTCACCGCGCGCCGCCCACAGCTCGGGGAACACCATGTGGGCCGCGCGCTGCTCCAGCCACGCGAGCCCCGCCGAACCGGCGCTGCCCTGCTTGGCGCCCATCGCGCGGCGCACCACCATCACGTGGTCCTGCCGCCAGCGCGTCACCAGTTCGGCGACGTCGGTGAGCAGTTCGCCCAGCACCAGCAGCGGATCGTGCTGCGGGCCCGCGTAGATCCGCCGCCACACCTCCACCACGCCCTCGTCGGCCGTGTACGAGACGGTGACGTCCCGCTCGAGCACGTGCTCCGGCACCGGCAGACCCCGACGGTGCAGGAACAGCAGCACCTCGTCGTACAGCGACGGCTCCCGGTACGCCTCGCGCAGCGCCTCGTGCACCGAGGGGTCGCCCTGGTGGGCGCGGACCAGCGCGGCGGACTTCTGCCCGAGCAGGAACTCCAGGTGCCGGTACATCGCGGACTGGAACCCGGACGCCTTGCCGAACGCGGCGCGGAATCCGTTGAACTGGACCGGCGTCAGTGCCGAGATGGGCGCCCAGGACGCGTTGAGCGCGTGCAGCGCCCGCCGGCTGCGCACCAGCGCGTCCATGGCCGCGTCCAGGTCGTCCTTGACGAGGAACTCGCGGGCCGCGCGCCACTCGTGCGCGATCAGGGTGAACCACAGCTCCATCACCTGGGTGGTGACGAGGAACCCCATCTCGTCCGCCGCCTCGGTGAGCGGGTGCTGGAGGGAGTTGAGGACCGACGCGTGGACGTACGAGTCGTACGGGCTCGAACCCTCGAAGGGCTGGGTGAGCGGATCGTCCGTGGACAGATCCGGGCAGGTGGACGTGGAGTGAGTCATCAGTGCTCCTAGCGGACCGCCTCCGGCCGGGGGAGGCGGGGGAGGCGGCGGTGGGGGTGCCGCGTGGTGTCAGAGCTGGACGCCGCCGCTGGCGTCGATCCAGTGGCCGGTCATCCACCGGGCGTCGTCGCCGGCGACGAACGAGACGATGTCGGCGATGTCGGCGGGGGCACCGAGCCGGCCGAACACCGAGCGGTCCGAGTACATCTGCCGGATCCGCGGGTTCGCGAGGGTCGGGTTGATCTCCGTCTCGGTGAAGCCGGGCGCGACCGTGTTCACCGTGATGCCACGCGGGCCCAGCTCCTTGGCCAGGTTCAAGGTGAGGGCGTCCAGGGCGCCCTTGGTCATCGTGTAGGCGACGATCGCGGGCAGCGGGACCCGCGTGGCGACCGAGGAGATGTTGATGATCCGCCCGCCGTCCCGCAGCCGCTCCAGAGCGTGCTGGACGATGAAGAACGGCGCCTTGGTGTTGATCGCGAAGACCCGGTCGTAGTCCTCCTCGGTGACCTGGGCGATGGGGCGGGGCAGGGTGATGCCGGCGTTGTTGACCAGGATGTCCAGTCCCGGTTCCGCTCCCTGCGCGGCCAGCCCCTCGTCGAAGGCCGACCACAGGGCGGCGGCGTCGCCGGGAACACCGAGTTCGGCGTGCACGGCGAACGCGCGTCCGCCTTCCGCCTCGATCTCCTTGACGGTCCGCTCGGCGGCCGCGTGGTCGTGTCCGTAGTGCACGGCGACCAGCGCGCCCTCGCGCGCCAGCCGGAGGCTGATGCCTCTGCCGATGCCCCGGCTGCCGCCGGTGATCAAGGCGGTCCTGCCCGCGTGCCGCTGGGTGGTGGTCAAGGTCGTCTCCTTACGGGGGAGCCCGGGAACCGGGACGGGAGCTGGTCGGGGTGTCAGGCGTCGAAGTCGAGGGTGAGGTCGTCGGTGCGCGGACGGGCCCGGCAGGCGAGCGTGTAACCCGCGTCCAGGTCCCGGGCGTCCAGGGCGTACTGGGACTCCAGCGTCACCGCGCCGGACACCACCTTCGCCCGGCAGCTGCCGCACACCCCGTCGCGGCAGGAGTAGGGCGTCTCGGGGCGGTGGCGCAGCACGGCGTCGAGGGCCACCCGGTCCTCCGGCCGCATGGTGACGACGCTGGTACGGCCGCCGAGGACGGCGGTGATGCGGCTCCGCCGGCCCTGCCGGTCCGGTGGCGTGGCGGGTTCCGGCGACGTCGGCGTTCCGGCGGCCGAGAACAGCTCGAAGCGGACACCGTCCGCCGGCGCGCCCCAGGCGGCGAGCGTGTCGCGCACCGTCTCCACCAGCCCGTACGGCCCGCACAGGGCGAACCGCGTGCCGGGACCGGGACGGGCGTCCAGCAGCTCGAGCAGCCGCAGCAGCTTGGGCGCGTCGATCCGCCCGCTGCACAGCTCGCTCTCGCGGCGCTCGCGGGAGAGGACGTGCAGCACCGTGAAACGGTCGACGAACTCGTCCTTGAGCAGCGCGAGTTCGTCCGCCAGCAGGGCGTCGTGGGCGGTGCGCGCCGCGTGCACCAGGGAGAGCCGGCAGCCCGGGTCCTCGCGCAGGGCCGCGGCGGCCATCGGGGCGAGCGGGGTGATGCCGCAGCCGCCCGCGATCAGGACATGGTGTCCGCCCCTGACCGCCGGCAGGCCGAACGTTCCGGCGGGCGGCGACAGTTCCAGCGGATCGCCCTCCGCAAGCGTGGTGAGGGCGTACGCGCCGAAGCCGTCGGGGGAGTTGCGCTTGACCACCACGCGCAGCGCGGCGGGGTCGCCGGGCGGCGGGCACACCGAGTAGCTGCGGCGCAGCTCGCCGCCGGGCGTACGGTGCCGGACCACGACGTGCTGACCGGGCTGGTGGGCGAAGGTCTCCGCCAGATCCGCCGGGACGTCAAGGGTGATGGCCACGGTGTCCTCGGCCAGGCGCTCCAGGCGGGCGGCCGTCAGCCGGAACCAGCCGGTGGGCCGGACCCCGGCCCGGCTCGACGGCTCCTCCCGTCCGGGGTACTGCCGGGCGTCCTGGGCGATGGGCGCTGTGCTCATGCGGTCACCTCAGATCGCCGTGATGGTGGGGAAGGTCTCCCGGCAGGCCGTGCAGCGCAGCATCGACTGGCAGCGCGTCGGCCCGAAGGAGCTGTGCGGCCGGGTGGCCCGCGACCCGCAGTGCGGGCAGGGGACGCCGAGGTCGACGCGCACCGGCCCGGACGCGGCGCCGGCGGGGGAGGGCGGGGCGATGCCGTGGGCGGCGAGCTTGGCGCGGCCCTCCGGGGTGATGCGGTCCGTGCTCCAGGCGGGCGCGAGGACCTGGCGCACCCGGCCGTCGGGATGGCCGCACTCCTCCAGGACGTCCTGGACGGCGGCGGTGATGGCGGGCAGCGCCGGGCACCCCAGGAACGTCGGGGTGAGCTCCACCGTCAGGGTTCCGTCGGCCGCCGTGGTCACGGCGCGCACGACACCGAGGTCGCCCAGGGTGATCACCGGCAGTTCGGGGTCGGGCACCGCCTCCACCCGGGCCCGCACCCGCGCGGCGTCGAGGCGGGGCGCGGTGGACGCCACGGGAGCGGCAGGGAGAGGAGCGGTGGCGTCGGTCCGCGCGGTCACCAGGTGCCTCCCGGGAACTGCCGGCGCACCGACTGCATCTCGGCGATCAGCGGACCGAACGCCTCGGTGTGCAGGCCCTGCCGGCCGCCGCGCCCCTGCCAGGACGGCGCGGGCACGGTGAGCCCGGCGCGGTCCAGGACGGCCGCGACGCTCGCCTCCCACGCCGTGCGCAGCGCGGCGAGCGGCGGGAGCACACCCGCCGCGACGAGCCGGTCCGACACGTCGTCCTCGTCGAACAGTTCGGCCGTGTACGGCCACACCTGCTCCAGGCCCGCCCGCATCCGGCGGGTGCTCTCCTCGGTGCCGAGTCCCAGCCGCACCGTCCACAGGTCGGCGTGCCGGCGGTGGAACGCCGTCTCCTTGGCGGCCCGTGCCGCGAACGCGGCCAGCTCCCGGTCCGAGCCGCCGGCCAGCGCCTCGTACAGCAGCACCGCGTAGTGGGTGTGGGCGAGCTGCCGGGCCATGGTCACGGCGAAGTCGCCGTTGGGCAGCTCGGTGAGCAGGGCGTTGCGGAACTCGCGGTCCGGGCGGCCGAAGGCGAGGTCGTCCTCGGAGCGGCCGGTGCCGTCCAGCTGCCCGCTCCGCGCCAGCAGGGCACGGGCGTGGCCGACGAGGTCCAGGGCGATGTTGGACAGCGCCAGGTCCTCCTCGATCGTCGGCGCCCGCGTGATCCACTGGCACAGCCGCTGCCCGAGGACCAGGGCGTCGTCGCCCAGACGGAGCGTCAGGGCGGCGAGGTCGGCGTCCGCGGCGTGGCAGGCCTCCGCCTCGGGGACGGTCTCCGCGGCCCGGCCGGCGGGCGGCGGTGCGAGGGTGCGGCCGGTCTCAGGCATCGTCGTCGCTCCCCTCGGCGCCGCTCTCCCCGGTCAGCGGGGCGAACTGCTCGGGATACCGGTAGGGCTTGTGCCGCGCGTGGGCGAAGAACGGGTCGTGCTCGTCGGGGGACGCGGCGTGCACCGCGTCGGAGCGGACCACCCACAGCGACAGCGGTTCGCCCCGGCGGGTGTACAGGTCGCGGGCGTACGAGAGCGCCGTGTCGGGGTCGCCGGCGCGCACCGACCCCACGTGCTGGTGCGCCAGCCCCCTGCGGGGCCGCAGGAACACCTCCCAGGACGCCGGCGCGCCCTCCGTCGTACGGCTCGTCGTACGGCTCATGTCGCAGGCTCCGTCGTGTGTGCGGCGTCCGGTGCGGTCTCGAGGGCTTGGGCGGTCCCGGCGTCCTCGGCGGTCAGGGCGTGCTCCCGGGCCGCGTGGGCGGCGGCCGCCTCGCGCACCCACGCGCCGTCCTCGTGCGCCGCCGTCCGGTGGGCCAGCCGCTGCCGGGCACAGGCCGAGTCGTCTCCCAGCGCGCCCCGGTACACCTCCCAGTCGATCGGCCCGAAGTCGTAGTGCCCGCGCTCCTCGTTCCAGCGGATGTTCGGGTCGGGCAGCGTCAGCCCCAGGCGCTCGGCCTGCGGCACGCACTGGTCGACGAACCGCTGCCGCAGCTCGTCGTTGGTGTGGTGCTTGATGCCCCAGGCCATCGCGCGGCGCGACACCGCCGCCCCCAGCGCGGCGGTGCGCTCGTCGGCGCCCCCCGCGACCGTGTCGGGCGGCCCGAACATCAGGGCAACGGCCGGCAGCCACCAGCGGTCGACCGCGTCCTGCGCCATCTGCCGCTGCTCCGGGGTCCCTTCGCACAGCGCGCGCATCAGGTCGTACCCCTGCCGCACGTGGAAGGCCTCCTCCTGGCAGACGCGGAGCATCGCGCGGGCGTACGGGCCGTACGAGGTCCGGCACAGCGGCGCCTGGTTGATCACCGCGGCGCCGTCCGTCAGCCAGGCGATGGCCCCGGTGTCGGCCCAGGTGAGCGCCGGGTGGTTGAAGGTGGCCGCGTAACGCTGCTTCCCCTGGTGCAGGGCGTCGAGCAGTTCGGCGCGGTCCACGCCCAGGGTCTCGGCGGCCGAGTACAGGTACAGGCCGTGGCCCGCCTCGTCCTGCACCTTCGCGATCAGCACCGACTTGCGGTACAGCGACGGCGCCCGGGTCAGCCAGGCACCCTCCGGCTGCATGCCGATGATCTCGGAGTGGGCGTGCTGGGCGATCTGACGCAGCAGCATCCGGCGGTAGCCGTCGGGCATCCAGTCCCGGGGCTCCACCGTCCCGCCCTCGCCCAGCAGTTCCTCGAAGCGCGCGGCGCGCTCCTCCTCGGCGGCGGCTGCCGGAGCGTCCCCGGCGAGCGCGGCGCTCACGGCGTACCGTCCCCGGCCCGCCCGGTGCCGGGACCGGTCCGTCCCTCGGCGCCCGTCCCTGCGCTCTGCCTGAGCACCCTCATCACTCCCTCGCGACTGCGACCGCCCGCCCGGCCGGCACGGGACCGGCGGGCGGAACCTCCACCGAGAACAGAGGCCGCGCACCGTCCCCGCTATCCCCGCCCCCGCCGCTTCGTCGCGTGACGGACGTCACGCGGGGGCGGGGGAGTGTCGGCCGCCCCCGCCGCCTCTTCTTCTGGCGACACACGGATGTGGCAACGGATGTGGCACACGTGGCACAGCGAAAGGGGACACCCATGAGCACCATCAGGGAGCTGCTGGTCGAACTCACCGGCACCGCCGAGTACGCCGACGCCATCGGCGACGACGTCGACCTCGCCGCCAGCGGCATCGACTCCGGTGACCTGGTGCGCCTGGTGCTGCTCGTCGAGCAGCGCACGGGCGTGGAGATCACCGCCGAGGACATGGAGAAGCTGCACACCATCGCCGACTACGAGCGTTTCGTCGAGGAGCGCTCCGTCGCCGCCGGCGGTGCGTGATGTGGCTGACGCAACTGGTGGAGCGCAACCGCCAGTGCTTCCCCGACCGCACCGCGCTCGTCGACGAGCGGCGCAGTGTGACCTGGGCGCAGTTCCACGACCGGACGGCGGAACTGGCCCGGGGCCTGGCCGCGCTGGGCATCGAGCGCGGAGACCGGGTCGCGGTGCTCTCCCAGGACCGGATCGAGGTGCTGGAGACGTACTTCGCGCTCGCCCGGCTCGGCGCGCTGTTCGTGCCGCTCAACCACAGCCTGGCCGTGCCCGAGGTGGCCGGGATCATCGAACGCGTCGGCGCCGTCGCCGTGCTGGGTGAGTCCGCCCTCCTGGACCGCCACCCCACGCTGCCGGCGTCCGTGCGCATCCGGATGGCGTTCGACGTGCCGGCCTTCGACGCGCTGGGCACCCTCGCCGAGCCGGTCGAGCTGCCCGAGGTGTCCGACACCGACCCCGTGGCCGTGCTGCACACCTCCGCGACCACCGGACAGGCCAAGGGCGTCACCGTCGACGCGGGCTCCTTCCGCGCCATCGCCCTGGGCTGGCTGGTGTCGGCCCGCCCCACCGACGACATCGTGATGGTCAACTGCTGCCCGCTGTACCACGGCAGCATGGTCGTCTCCCTCACCTACCTGGCCGCCGGCGCCACCGTGGTGCTGATGCCCGGCTTCACCCCGCAGCGCGCGCTCGCCGCGGTCGAGCGCCACCGGGCCACGCACATGTGGCTGGTGCCGCAGATGCTGCGCTTCATGCTCCAGGCGAAGGCCTCGCACAGCACCGACCTGTCCTCGCTGCGGGAGGTCCTCTACGGCGCCGCCCCCATGCCGCTCGACGTGTACGCGACGGCGGTGGAGCGCCTGGGCTGCGGCTTCCGCCAGGTGTACGGCATGACGGAGGTGGGCGGCCCGTTCGTCACCCTCGGCCCCGACGAGCATCCCGCACCCGGCGACGTCAGCGCGCGCATCCCGTGCGGGCGCGTCATCCCGGGCATGTCGGCGCGGGCGGTGGACCGGCAGGGCAGCGAGGTGCCGCGCGGGGAGATCGGCGAGATCGTGGTCCGCGGCCCGGGCGTCATGCAGGGGTACTGGAACGACCCCGAGGCCACCCGCGAGGTCACCCTCGACGGCTGGATCGTCACCGGCGACCTGGGCTTCATGGACGAGGACGGCCGCATCCACCTGGTCGACCGCAGCAAGGACCTCATCATCCGGGCGGGGCAGAACGTGTACCCCTCGGAGATCGAGCGCGTCCTGATGACCCACCCGGCGGTCCGCGACGCGGCGGTCGTGGGCATGCCCGACGAGGACTACGGCGAAGTACCGCTGGCGTACGTCGTCGCCGAGGACGGCACCACCACCGCCGACCTGTTCGGGCACGTCAAGGAGAACCTCGCGCCCTACAAGCGGCCCCGCGCGATCGAGTTCATCGAGCAGGTGCCGCGCAACCCGGCCGGGAAGATCGTCAAGAAGCTGCTGCGGGTCTGACGCGGTGGCGTCGGAGGCGGACGCGGCGGCGCACGACACGGCGGCGGCCCACGGGGCGGCGGGAGCGGACGGCGCGGCGGCGGACGTGCGGGCGGAGCTGGAGCGCCTGCGCGCGCCGCTCGCCGCCGCGGGCCTCGGCCTGGGCGTGGCCCTGTCGTCCGACCCTGCGGCGCGTCCCGCCGGGCCCGCCGAGGCCGCTGCCGCCGCCGGGATGATCCCGGAGCGCCGCCGGGAGTTCCTGGCCGGCCGCCTCGCCGCCCGGCGCGCCCTGCGGTCGGTGGGACTCACCTGCGGGGATGTCCCCCGCGCGGGACGGCGGCCCGTCTTCCCGCCGGGGTACGCGGCCTCGATCACGCACGACGCGGGCATCGCGGTGGCGGTGGCCCGCGCACCCGGACACACCGGCCCCGCCGGATGCGACCTCGAGCTGGGCCGCTTCCCCCTGGAAGCCCCCCGACTGGTGCTGCGCGAGGACGAGGAGCCCTGGCTGCACGACGCCGGCCAGTCTCTCGCGCCGGCCCGGCTGCGGGTTGCGTTCTCCGCCAAGGAGGCGGCGTGGAAGGCGCTGTACGGTGCGCAGGGCAGCACCGAGGCTCACAGCCTGCGTGACTTGTGTGCCGTTCCCGAGGCGGACGGTGGCTTTCATGTCCGGCCGCGTGGTGACGGCGACGTGGGTGTCCGCGTGTGCGTGTGTCCGGTCGCCACGGGCGTGTTCAGCTGGGTCCGGCCGTCCCGGGACGGCGGCCGCTGAGCCGGGTGCCGGGCATGGGCGACGACAGGGGGCGGCGGTCAGAAGACCGCCGCCCCCAGCGTCGTCTCCGGAGGAACGCCTCGCCTACTCCTTGGCGTTCACCAGCACCGCCATGTTGCCCGCCGGATGACGGTTGTCGTGGATGAGCTGGTGGGCCAGGCCGATCTCCTCGAAGCCGAAGGTGCGCGACAGACACGGGTCGATGACGCCCTGGTCGATCAGCCGGGTCACCTCGCGCGCCTCCCGGACGCCGGCGACGTGCGAGCCCTGGAGGCGCTTCTGCCGCATCCACAGGAACCGCAGGTCCACGTCGCCGTTGTAGCCGGTGGTGCCGCCGCAGATGACGACCATGCCGGCGTTGTCGCACATGTAGATCGAGGTCGGGACGGTGTCCGCGCCGGAGTGCTCCAGCACGATCCGGGGCGCCCGGCGCTCCCCGAGGACCTCCCAGAAGCGCCGGCCGAAGGCGCGGGCCCCCGCCAGCCAGCGGTTCATGGCGGCCTCGTCCGAGGCGTCCGGCAGGCGTCCCCAGTGGTCGAAGTCGCGCCGGTCGATGTATCCCTCGGCGCCCAGCTTCACGCAGAACTCGCCGCGCTCCTCGCTGGAGACCACCGCGACCGGGATGCCGCCCACGTGCCGCACGAGCTGGATGGCGATGCTGCCCAGGCCGCCCGCACCGCCCCAGATCAGCACCGGGTCGCCGGGCCGGACGGTGTGCGGGGGCCAGCCGAACAGCTGGCGGTAGGCCGTGGCCGCCGTCGCCATGTAGCAGGCGGCCTCCGCCCAGGACAGCCGGGCCGGCTTGGGGTGGCACATGTAGTCGTCGACGACGGCGAACTGGGCGAAGGAGCCGTAGTTCTCCTCGTAGCCCCACACGCGCTGGCTGCTGGAGGTGGCGGGTTCGCCGCCGAGGCGGATGTCCTCGGCGGACTCGTCCCAGCGGCTGGCGAGCACCACCACCTCGTCGCCGAGCCGCACCCCGCGCACGTCCTCGCCGACCGCCCAGACGATGCCGGACAGGTCGGAGCCGCCGATGTGGAAGTCCTCGGCGGCGCCCGCCTTCTGCCGGGCCGCGATGACGTCCAGCGGCGAACCGAGGGCGGCCCAGACGTTGTTGTAGTTGACGCCGGCCGCCATCACCTTGACCAGCACCTGGCCGCGGCCGACGGGCGGCACGTCGACCACTTCGGTGCGGAAGGCGTCGATCGGCTGACCGTAGCGCTCCTGGCGGATGAGGGAGGCGTACATCCGTGTGGGCACGGTGCCCATCTCGGGCGCGTCGCCGAGTTCGTAGAGGTCCTCGACCTTGGTCACGGCAGATCTCCTGAGCGGTGGGAGCGGTGCCGGCCGAAGGACCCGGCCGGCCGCCGGGACGGGGCCCGGCGGGTCTGGGAGGCGGCGGCGCGTGCCGCCGGCGTCAGCCGGAGGCGGGGCGCAACGCCTTGGCGACGACCGCGCCGATGCGGGCGATCGGCTCCGGCTCGGTCATGTCGTAGTGGCCGCACGGCACGCTGTGGTCCTCGAGGACACCGTCGACGTGGAGCCGCCAGGCGTCCGCCTTGTCCGGCGCGAGGGCGAGGTCGCCCGCGTCGGCGCCGGCCCGGCCCGAGGCGTCCTCGGCGGCGGTGAAGAACAGCACGTCACCGCGGTAGACGCCGGGCGTGAACTCCGGTGCGATGCGCAGGTTGTTGCGCATGACGGCGGCGATCGCGGCGGCCTCCTCGCGCGTGACGGGCAGGGCGGAGCCGCCGTCGGTCTGCGTCAGCCGGCCGATGCGGTCCAGGACGGCGTCGACGTCCGGCAGGTCCGCGTCCGGGCCGAGCGGCAGCCCGGCCATGCGCAGCAGCAGCGCCGCGACCTGCCGCTCGGCGGCCTCGGGGGTGTACGGGACGCCGTGCGGGAGCGGCGCGTCCAGCAGGGCGAGCAACTCGACCTCCTGGCCCTGCTCCTGGAGCGCGCAGGCCATCGCGTGGGCCACGAAACCGCCGTAGGACCAGCCCAGGAGCCGGTAGGGGCCCTCGGGCTGCACCTGGCGGACCAGCTCCACGTACGAGGCCACCATGGACGCGGCGTCGGGGGCGGGCGGCCGGGCGCCGTCCAGGCCTGCCGCCTGGAGGCCGAACACCGGCTGGTCCTCCCCGAGATGGGGCAGCAGCCCGGTGTAGCGCCAGGACACGCCGGCCCCGGGGTGCACGCAGAACAGCGGCCGCCGTGTGCCCTCGGACCGCAGCGGCAGCAGCGGGCCCAGGGCGTCGCCCGCGGTGTCCTCGTCGGCGGCGGCCAGCACGCCCGCGACGGTGGGCGCGGCCAGCAGCGACGCGGCCGGCACGTCCAGCACGCCCGCCCCGCGCAGCTTGCCCGCGAGGAGCACGGCGCGCATGGAGTCGCCGCCGAGGTCGAAGAAGTTGTCGTGGACGCCGATGCCGCCGATGCCGAGCGTCTCCTCCCACAGCCGCGTCACGGCCTGTTCGCGTGCGGTGCGCGGGGCGACGTGCGGCGTGGTCAGGCGGGGCCGGGCCGCCAGTCCGGCCGTGCCGGGGGAGGCGGACGCCTCCGGCGCCTCGGCCGTCTCGGGCGCGGTACGGGCGCCCGGGGCGTCGATCCAGTGCCGCTGCCGTTCGAAGGCGTAACCGGGCAGCGGGACCCGCCGCGGCGCGGCCTCGCCAGCCACGGCGGGCAGCGCCGCGTCCACGCCCGCGGACCACAGCCGCCCCAGCGCCTCGGCGAGGACGAAACCGTCCGGGCTGTCGGCCTTGGCGTGGCGCATGGTGGTCACGGAGACCGGCTCGTGGTCGGCGAGCTGGGCGCGGGCGAGCTTGGTGAGACTGTCGCCGGGGCCGATCTCGACCAGGACGGGACGGTCGCGTTCCCACAGGGTGGAGATGCCGTCCGCGAAGCGGACCGTGTGCCGGGTGTGGTCCAGCCAGTGCCGTACGTCGGTGACCTGCTCGCCCGTGGCCCAGGTGCCGGTGACGTTGGTGACGTAGGGGATGCGCGGCGCGCGCAGGGTGAGGGAGCGCAGCCGGTCCTCGAAGGCGGGCAGGACCGGGTCGAGGACGTGGGAGTGCGCGGCGGCCGGCACGCGCAGCCTGCGGAACGGCACCTCACGGCGGGTCAGCTCCCGCTCCAGGCGCTCCACGTCCTCGGTGTGCCCGGCGACGGTGCAGGCGGCCGGCCCGTTGGCGGCGGCCAGCGACAGCCGCTCGTCGAGCAGCGGCAGCACGGTCTCGGCGGACGCCGCCACCCCGACCGTCGCGCCGCCGGCGGACTTGATGAGCCGGATGCGTTCCGCGACCAGCGGCAGCATCTCCTCCAGCTCCATCACCCCGGCCAGGCAGGCCGCGGTGTACTCGCCGAGCGAGTGCCCGATCAGCGCGTCGGGGCGCACGCCCGACTCCATCAGGGTGCGGGCCGTCGCGTACTCGGTGACGACCAGGCCCAGCAGCGTGGCGGTGCCCTCCGGGTCGGCCTCCTCGAACAGCACCGTGCGCAGGTCCCGCCCCAGCACCGGACGCAGGATGCGGGCGCAGCGGTCCACGGCGTCGCGGTAGACGTCGTGGTCGCGGTACAGCTCCTCGCCCATGCCCACGTACTGCGTGCCGCCGCCCGGGAACAGGAACGCCACCTTCGGCGTCTCCTCCGGAACCGGCGGGACGGCCGGGCCTGCCGCCCGCAGCGCGGCGACCGCCTCCTCGGGGGAGGCCGCGGTCACGGTGAGCCTGTGGCGCAGGGCGGGCCGGTCCGTGCGCAGCGCGTGGGCGACGTCGTCCAGCCGCAGTCCGGGCCGCGCCTCCAGGTGCCGGGCCAGGGCCTCGGCCTGGCCGCGCAGCGCGCCTGCCGTGCGCGCGGACAGCGGCAGGACCTGCCGGCGGCCGTCCTCGGGCGCGCGTGGCGGCGCGGGGCGGGCGGGCGGCGCCTCCTCCAGGATGACGTGCGCGTTGGTGCCGCCGATGCCGAAGGCGCTGACCGCGGCCCGCCGCGGGTGCTCGGCCGCGGGCCAGTCCTCCAGGGCGGTCGGCACCCGGAACGGCCCGGAGGCGAAGTCGATGAGGGGGTTGGGCTCGTCGAAGTGCAGGCTCGGCGGGATCTGCTGGTGCTCCAGCGCCAGCACCGCCTTGACGACGCCGGCGATGCCGGCTGCCGCCCCCAGATGCCCGATGTTGGTCTTCACCGAGCCCAGGGCGCAGAAGCCCCGGCGGTCGGTGCTCTGCCGGAAGGCGTCGGTGAGCGCGGTCACCTCGATGGGGTCGCCGATGCGGGTGGCGGTGCCGTGCGCCTCCAGCAGCCCGATGGTGCCGGCGTCGACCTCGGCCTCGGCCTGCGCGGCGAGGATCACCTCGGTCTGCCCGGCGGTGCTGGGCGCGGTGAAGCCGACCTTGCGGCGGCCGTCGTTGTTGACGGCCGTGCCGCGGATCACCGCGCGGACGCGGTCGCCGTCGGCGAGGGCGTCCTCCAGGCGCTTGAGGACCACCACCCCCACCCCGTCTCCTGAGGAGGTGCCGGCCGCGTCCGCGGCGAAGGCGCGGCAGCGCCCGTCGGGCGAGAACGGCCCGCCCGGGACGTGCCGGTAGCCCAGGAACGCGGAGGGGTTGAGGGAGACCGCGCCGGCCAGCGCGGCGTCGCAGCGGTGGTCCAGCAGGTCCTGGCAGGCGGAGTGCAGGGCGACGAGCGCGGTGGAGCACGCCGTCTGCAGGGACACGCTCGGCCCGGTCAGGCCCAGTTCGTAGGAGATACGGGTGGCGAGCGTGCCCAGGGAGTTCGAGGTGGCCGCGTGCACGAGCTCCACGCTGCCGGGCTGACCGGCGAAGCGCGGGTGGACGTGGGCGGGGTAGTAGCGGCTGTCGCCGGCGCCCGCGTACACGCCCGTCGTCCCCGACGCGAACCGGTCGGGGCGGCCCGCGTCCTCCAGGGCGTGGTAGGCCGTCTCGAGCAGCAGGCGCTGCTGCGGGTCGACGACGGCGGCCTCGGCGGGGCTGTAGCCGAAGAAGCCCGCGTCGAAGCGGTCGATGCCCTCGACGACCGACGCCATGCGCACCAGGGAGGGGTCGTCGAGGTCGGCGGGGTCGCCGCCGGCGGCGAGGAACTCCTCGTCGCTGACGGGGCGTATCGACTCCCGGCCGGCGGCGAGGTTGTCCCAGAACGCGTCGACGTCGTCCGCGCCGGGGAAGCGGGCCGCCATGCCGATCACGGCGACGGCGGGCAGCGCGTCGTCCTGCGGGTCCGTCGGCTCAGCCACGGCCTCGGTCCTTTCGTTCCCGTGCGGAGCGGCGCGCCGCGCGCGCGGCCCGCTGCCGCTGTGCTTGTTCCTTGGCCCGGTCGAGCCCGTCGGACTCGGCCGTCCCGGCCTTGCCGCCTGTCCCGGCCGTTTCGGTCGCCGCTCCGGTCGTCCCGGCCGTCCCCGCCGTTCCGGCCGGCGTCGCCGCCGAGCCCGAGGCGGGGGCGGCGGATGCGGCGGGCAGCGCTGCGCCCTGGTCGGCCAGGTGGCGGGCGAGCGCCCGTACGGTCGGGTGCGCGAACAGGTCGACGACGGTGAGCTCGCAGCCCAGCGCCTTGTTGAGGGCCGTCTGCGCGGCGACCAGCAGCAGCGAGTTGCCGCCCAGGTCGAAGAAGTTCTCGTCGCGGGACACCCGGTCGCGGCCCAGGACCGTGCACCACACGGCGGCCAGTTCGTTCTCCAGGCGGCGCAGTTCCTCGCCCGCACCGGCCGCCGACGGCTGCTCGACGGTGCCCGCCGAGCGCAGCACCCAGGCGTCCGCGACGCCGCCCGCCCCGGCCGCCTCCGCGGCGGCCGCGTACAGGGCGCCCAGATCGGTGCCCTCCTCCAGGCCGACGCGGCCGGCCAGGCGGCGCACCTGCCGTACGGGCGCCGCCACATGGCTGCCCACCCACGGCGCCGTGCGGTCGGCTCCGACGAGGACGTGCGGCTCGTCCAGGGTGCGGGCGAAGTCCAGCGAGCGCAGCGCGGCGGACGCCTCCAGCACCCGGTAGCCGCGGGCCTCGGTGAGGGAGGTGAGCTGGTAGCCCAGGCTCATGCCGCGCTCACGCCACATGCTCCACGCCAGGCTCTGCCCGGGCAGACCCGACCGGCGCCGGTGCACGGCGAGGGCGTCCAGGAAGGCGTTGGCGGCGGAGTAGGCGGCGTTCATCGAGCCGCCGAACCAGCCGTTGACGGAGGAGAAGACGACGAACGAGGTCACCGGGTGCCCGGCGGCGACCCGGTGCAGGGTCCACGCGCCGCGCACCTTCGCGTCCAGCAGCCGCCGCCAGTCCTCCGGCGTCACCTCCCGCACGGGCCGCTCGTCGAAGGCACCGGCCAGGTGCAGCACCGAGGTGAGCGGCACCCCCCACGCGTCGGCGGCCCGGCGCACCGCCGCGCGCACCTGCTCGGCGTCGGTGACGTCCACGGACTCGTACCGCACCTCGCCGAGCCGCCGCAGCCGGCGCAGCGCCTCGATGCGGCCGACGGCCGGCCCCGCCTCGTCCAGGTGCCGCTGCCAGTCGTCCTCGTGCGGCAGCCGGGTGCGGCCCAGGAGCAGCAGCCGGGTGCCGGGGGTGGCCAGCAGATGCGCGGCGACCTCGCTGCCGACCCCGCCGAGACCACCGCTGATCAGGTGGAAGCCGTCCTGTGAGGGCGGCGCGGTGCGGGGCAGCGGGTCGGGCAGCGGCGCCAGCCGGCGTACGAGGCGGCGCCCGTCGCGACGGGCGACCTCGGCGTCCACGGGGTGGACGGCGCTCTCGGCGAGGATCGCCTCGGCCGCCTCCCGGTCGTCGCCCGGCGCGAGGTCGAGGTGGACGCCGCGCAGCCAGGGCATCTCCTCCCGCAGCGACTTGAGCAGGGCGCCCGCGGCGGCGTGGAAGGGGTCCGGGCGCTCGTCGTCGGCGACGGCCTGGGCGCCGGCGGTCACGAACAGCAGGTCCACCGGACGGGGCCGGCCGGGACGCTCCGCGAGCGCGCGGGCCAGCACCAGCAGGGACCCGGCGCCGTCCCGCTCACCCCACGGCGCGGCATCGGTGTCGTCGTCGGCGACGCCCGGGCCGCGCAGCGCGCCGAGGTGCACGACGGCGTCGATCTCCCGCCCGTCCTCGGCGAGGCGCGCCAGCAGCGCCGTGTGGTCCGCCTCGCTGCCGGGGCGGATCCGGTGCCGGGCCGCGTCCAGGCGCTCGGGGGCCGGTCCGTCGGTGACGACCGTGCACAGGCGGCCCTCGGCGCGCAGCAGTCCGGCGAGGCGGCCGGCCAGCTCCTCGGCGCGCGGGTCGCCGCCCGCCAGGACCAGGGTGTGGTGGCCGGTGGGCGGCTCGGTGCGGTGCAGGGCCTCGGCGGGCCGCCACACGGGCCGCAGGAACCAGTCGGGCAGGGTGGCGGCCGTGCCGAGCAGCAGCTGCGCCTCGCGCACCGCGTCGTCGAACTCGCCGGCCTCGAAGCTCTTGCGCAGCCGGGTGCGCTGGATCTTGCCGATCTCCGTCTTGGGCACGGCCTCGGCGGGCACCGGGATCAGGAACGCGGGGCTGACGCCGATCTCCCGGGTGACCTTGCCGCCGATCTCCCGCATCACGGCCGCCGGGTCCTGGCCGGGCGCGAGGTGGAAGAACAGGGCGAGTTCGTCGGTGGTGGCCGACGGGTCGGAGCGCACCGCGCAGGCCGCCGTGAAACTCCGTACGACACCCGGCAGTTCCTCGACGCAGGCCTCGATCTCGTGGCTGTAGTGGTTGACGCCGTTGACGATGATGACGTCCTTGGCGCGGCCCGTGATGTACAGCTCGCCTTCCCGCAGGAACGCCAGGTCGCCGGTGTCGAACCAGCCGTCGTCGGTGAACGCCTCCGCGTTCGCCGCCGCGTTGTCGTGGTAGCCCCGGGTCACGGACGTGCCGCGCACCTGGAGCCGGCCCACCTCCCCCTCCGCCAGCACCGTGAGGACGCCGTCACGCTCCTCGACGATCCGCATGGCGAACCCCGGGTAGGGCAGGCCGCAGCTGACGAACGACTCGTCCTCGCCGGACGGTTCGGACGGCAGCACGCAGTCGGTCACCACCGAGCAGGTCTCCGACATGCCCCAGCCCGGGTGCATGACGTCCTGCGGCAGACCGAAGGGCCGCAGCGCGTGCAGGAACGAGCGGGCCGTGGCCGCCACGACCACCTCGCCCGCGTTCATCACCAGACGCATCGGCGACAGGTCCCAGTCGCGGTCGCGGAAGCGGTGGGCCTGCTCGGCCAGCAGCCCGAACGCGAAGTTGGGGGCCCAGGTCACGGTGGCCCGGTGACGGTGTGCGAGGTCCGCCCAGCGCAGCGGGTCCTGGAGGACGTACGGGGTCGGCGCGTGGACCTGCCGGCAGCCGAGGTAGACGTCCCGCAGGTGGAACATCACCACACCGGTGACATGGTCCAGCGGGATCCAGTTCAGCGAGACGTCGTCCGCGCCGAGGCCGTTCATGGCCTCGGTGGCCGCCGAACGGGTCAGCACGTTGCGGTGGGTGAGCCGCACCGCCTTGGGCAGACCCGTGCTGCCGGAGGTCATCAGCATCAGGATCAGGTCGTCGGGGTCCGCCGGATGCCAGTCGCGGTCCTCCGGCGCGTCCCGCAGCGCGTCCGCCGTCGTCAGCCGCACCCCCGGCCACTCCTGCCGCGCGGCCAGGTCGCGCAGCCCCGCCTCGCTCTCCGGCGAGGCCACGATCCACGGACGGCCCAGCATCCGCCAGATGCCCTCCAGCTTGGCCACCGCCGCCGACGCGGTGGCGTACGAGGCGGGCACCGTCAGCGGCACCGCGACGAACCCGCCCAGGATGCAGCCCCACAGCACGGCGACGAAGTCCTCGCTGTCGCCGCACTGGAGGATCACCTTGTCCCCGGGACGCAGCCCCGCCCGGCGCAGTCCGGCCAGGACCCGCGAGGCCTCCTCGACGAGCGAGGCATAGCTGCGCCGCGTCTCGCTCCCGTCGGCGCGCACGTGCACGATCTCGCCCTGCGGGCTCCGCGCGGCGCGGGTGAGCGCGGACGCCCAGTCCGGTACCGACGGCTCGGGCAGGGCGGGACCCTCGCTGAGCGCCGGCACCGACGCGTCCCGCGCCTCGGCCGCGCCGCCGACCCCCGACACCTCCACGGCGGCCGCGCGCGGAGCGCCCGTATGACGGCGCTCCAGCTCCCCCGGTTCGTCCTCCAGCCGCACGTCCGCCTCACGGACACCGGGGACGCCCGCGACACGCCGCCGCCACGCCTCCGCGGCCCGCCGGTCGACCGTCGGCAGGGCCCGCAGCGCCTCGGCGTCCAGCAGGCCGTCGGCGGTACGCGGCAGATCGCTGACGGCGTTCACCCGGGGCGCCTCCGCGGAACCGCCGAAGGACTGCTCGACCTGCTCGACGGCGCCCGCCCGGTGGGCCACCACGTACGCCGTGGGCGGCCCCTCCCCGGTCGCGGGCAGCACGACCGCGTCACGCACGCCCGGCACCGCCAGCGCGGTGCGCTCCAGCTCCGCCGCACGGACGGCGGAACCGGCGTCCGCGTCCGGGCGGGTGGCCCGAGAGGCGGGCAGCGCGCCGATCCGGACGCCGGGGTCGGCGCACACGGCCTCCAGGAGCGCGCGCAGCGCCTGGGTGAACTCCTCGGCGGTGTGCGGCTCGTACAGGTCGGTCGCGTACTCGACGTGCAGGTCGAGGCCGTCGGGGGCGTGGTCGGCGCCGTACCGCTCCAGCACGTCGACGAACAGGTCGAACTTGGCGGTGCCGGTCGCCGTGGGGCGCAGCGCCACCCGGTCCTCGCCCAGCCGGAGCACGGCCCGCTCGTTGTTCTGCAGCGCCAGCATCACCTGGAACAGCGGATGCCGCGCCGGATGGCGGGGCGGGTTGAGCTCCTCCACCAGCCGGTCGAAGGGCAGGTCCTGGTGGTCCAGCGCCGCCACGTCGAACGCCCGCACCCGCGCCAGCAGGTCACGGAAGGCGGGGTCGCCCGAGGTGTCGGTGCGCAGCACCACCGTGTTGGTGAGCAGACCGATCACGTCGTCCAGGACGGGCTCGGACCGGCCGGCGACCGGGGTGCCGATCACCACGTCCTCGCCCGCGCCCCAGCGGCTGAGCAGGGCGCCGAGCGCACCGTGCAGCACCATGAACAGGCTGACGCCCTCGGCGTCCGCCAGCCGCAGCAGCGCGCGGTGCAGGGACGCGTCCACGGTGGCCGTCACGCTCGCACCGCCGCCCGTGCCGCCGTGCGGCCGGGGCCGGTCGGCGGGCGGGGCGCTCTCCTCGGGCAGCCCGGCCAGCGCCCCACGCCAGAACGCGGTCAGCTCCTCGAGACGCCCGAGCCCCTCGGGGGCGGGGGTGAGCGTACGCCGCTGCCACAGCGCGTAGTCCGCGTACTGCACCGGCAGCGGCTCCCATCGCGGCGCCCGGCCCGCGCGGCGGGCCTCGTAGGCGGCGCCCAGGTCGTCCGCGAGGGGACGCAGCGACCAGCCGTCGGCCGCGCTGTGGTGCAGCACCAGCAGCAGGGTGCGCTCCTCGCCGGTGCCGAACAGCGCCGCCCACAGGGCGCTGTCACGGGTCAGGTCGAAGCGGTGCCGCAGGGCCGCCGCCACCTGCGCGGCCGTCTCCCCGGGCGGGCAGTCCACCACCCGCAGCACGGGCCGCAGCTCCCCGGGCGGCAGAATCCGCTGGTACGTGGCGCCGCCGTCCCGCACGAACACCGTGCGCAGGCTCTCGTGCCGGTCGGCCAGGTCGCCGAGGGCGGCACGCAGCGCCTCCTCGTCGGGCGCGTGCCGCAGCGGGAGGACGAGCGGGATGTTGTACGTCGCGGACGCCTCGCCCAACCGGTCCAGGAACCACATGCGCTCCTGCGCGAAGGACAGCGGCACGCGCTCGGGACGCTCGGCGGCCGCCAGCGCGGGCGTCCTCGGGCCGCCGCCGGGGCCGGAGGCGAGCCGGGCGGCGAGCGCGGCCGGCCGCGGCGCGTCGAACAGCGCGGAGATCGGCACGTCCGTGCCCGTCTCGGCGCGCAGCCGGGCCAGCAGCCGGGTGGCGAGCAGCGACTGCCCGCCCAGCTCGAAGAAGTCGTCGTCCACCCCGACGGTGTCCCCGGGCAGCCGCAGCACCTCCTCGAACAGACCGCACACCAGGCGCTGTTCGGGGGTGGTGGGGCGCGCCGAACCGGCGGCAGCGGTGAAGTCCGGCGCGGGCAGGGCCCGCACGTCGAGCTTGCCGTTGGCGGTCAGCGGCAGCTCCTCGACCAGGACGCAGGCGGCCGGGACCATGTGCTCGGGCAGGTGCGCCGCGAGATGGGCGCGCAGCTCGGCCGGTTCGGCGGACCGCCCGTCCGCGAGCACCGCGTAGGCGACGAGGTGCAGGTCGGCGCCGTCACCGTCGCCGTGGATCCCGCGGGCCACCACGGCCGCGTGCGCCACCGAGGCGTGCCGGGCGAGCTCGGCCTCGATCTCGGCGGGCTCGATGCGGAAACCGCGGATCTTGACCTGCTGGTCGGCGCGCCCCACGTACTCCAGCGTGCCGTCGGCGCGGCGCCGGGCCAGGTCGCCCGTGCGGTACATGCGGGAACCCGGCCGCCCGAACGGGTCGGGCAGGAACCGCTCCTCGGTGAGCTCGGGCCGGTCCAGGTAGCCGGGGGCGACGCCCGGGCCGGACACGTACATCTCACCGGTCACGCCCGGCGGCACGGGACGGCGCGCGGCGTCCAGGACGTGGACGCGCAGATCGTCCAGCGGCCGGCCGATGACGCTGGCCCGGCGCGGGTCGTCCAGGTCGGCCCCGGTCACCCGGTGGTGGGTGACGTGCACGGTCGTCTCGGTGATCCCGTACATGTTGACCAGCGCGGGGGAGTCCAGGCCGTGGCGGTCGACCCACGGGCGCAGCCGTTCGGAACGCAGTGCCTCACCGCCGAAGATCACGTGACGCAGACTCAGGCCGTCCGCGGCGGACTCCGGCGCGTCCTCGGCGTCGGCCCGCATCAGCTGCTCGAAGGCCGACGGCGTCTGGTTGAGGACGGTGACCCCCTCGGCGCGCAGCAGCCGCAGGAACTCCCGTGGCGAGCGGCTCACCTCGTAGGGCACCACGACCAGGCGCCCGCCGTGCAGCAGGGGGCCCCAGATCTCCCACACGGAGAAGTCGAAGGCGTAGGAGTGGAACAGGGTCCACACGTCGTCCTCGCCGAACCCGAAGTGCCGCTCGCTCGCCTCGAAGAGGCGCACCACGTTGGCGTGCGGCACGGGCACGCCCTTGGGACGACCGGTGGACCCGGAGGTGTGGATGACGTACGCGATGTCGTCCGGACCGGTCGGACCCGTGCGGTCGGCGTCGGTGAGGTCCTCGGCGTGGCGCTCCGCCAGATCGCGCTCGGTGTCCGGGGCGCCGAGGACGACGACCGGAGCCGAGACCCAGGGGAGCCGCTCGGCGTGCGCGTCGTCGGTCACCGTGACGACGGGGCCGACGTCCTCCAGGACCAGACGCAGCCGCTGCTCGGGGTGCCGGGTGTCGAGGGGGAGGTAGCCGGCACCCGTCTTCAGCACCGCGAGCAGGGCCGTGATCAGCCGGATGCCGCGCGGAAGGGCCAGGGCCACCATGCGGCCGGGCCCTGCGCCGTGCCCGACGAGCAGACGGGCCAGCCGGTTGGCGTCGGCGTTCAGGTCCGCGTACGAGACGGAGACGCCCTCGCAGGTCACCGCGGTACGCCGGGGCGCGCGGGCCGCCTGCTCCTCGAAGCGCCGGGTGAGCGTGGTGGTCACCTGGTGTTCGGGCGCCGGGGTGTCCTCGGGGTGTTCGCCCGGCAGCAGCAGGTTCGCGTCCGCCAGGGGTGTCTCGGGCGCGGCGTCGGCGAGTTGCCGCAGCAGGAGCAGGAACCGCTGGAGATGCAGGCCCAGTCCGGCCTCGTCGTACACCGCCGGGTTGGCGTCGAAGGCGAGCCACAGCCCGGCCGGGTCGGCTCCCGGGCGCACCGAGATCTGAAGGTCCTCGACGGCCCCGCCGGACAGGTGGTGGGAGGTGGAGGGATGGCCTGCGAACACCAGGTCCTCGGCGAACGGGACGATGTTCAGCACGGGCCCGTGCAGCCGCCGCCCGCCGCCCAGCAGACCCAGGTCGCGGCGCAGGAACTCGCCCCGGTACTGCTGGTGACGGCGCAGGTCCCGCAGTTCGCCGGCGACGGCGTGCAGCAGCTCGCCGACCCGGGTGCCGGGCGCGGTGCGCACCCGTAGCGGCAGCACGTCGGAGGCGGTGCCCGGGGTGCGCAGCGCGGCGCTGCCGAGCCGGCTCATCGTGGCCAGGCCGAGCACCAGGTCGTCGGCGCCGGTCATCCGGTGCAGATAGGCGACGACGGCGGCGGCCAGCAGGTCGGTGCGGGAGACACCCGCGCGGGCGGCAGCCGCGGACAGGGCCTCGGCCTCGGCCGGGGTCAGGTCCGCGGTGCGGCGCAGGAAGGGTGCGACGGGGGCGGCGGTCCGCTCGGCGAGCCGTACCGGCTCGGGCAGGCCGGCCAGCCGCTCCGCCCAGTGGGCGCGGTCGCGTGCGTGGCGCTCGGAGGCGAGGTAGGCCGCCTCCTCCTCCTGGAGCCGCCCTACCGGCTCGAAGGTGGCCGGGGCGGGCTCCTCGCCGGCGGCGAGGGCGGTGTAGGTGTCGGCGAGGCGGCGCGCCACGAGCTTGTAGCTGTAGCCGTCCAGCAGGATGTGGTGGGCGCGCAGGAACCAGATGTACCGGTCGGGGGCGAGCGTCAGCAGCGCGTGCGAGAACAGCGGACCCGACTCGATGTCCACCGGCGTCGACAGGTCGCGCCGGATCCACTCCTCGGCAGCGGCCGACGGGTCGGCGGCCGAGCTGACGTCCACGCGGTGCAGCGGCCAGTCCTCGGGCGCGGCCGGCGCGCACCGGGGGCCGTCGGGGGTGTGCGTGAAGCGGAGCGCGAAGGTGTCGGCCTCGGCGACGGTACGGCGCAGCGCGGTCTCGAACAGAGCGGTGTCGACCGGCCCGTGGATCTCCACGTACTCACCGGTGTTGTAGGCGGCACTGCCGGCGGCGAGACGCTGGGCGAACCAGAGTCCCTCCTGCGCCCCGGACAGCGGTCGACGATCGTCCTCTTGGACTGACATGGCACCAACCCTCAGTGGCGAGCGGTCTTCACACGAATGCACAGGACGGACCCGGCGCGACGGGGCGGGCCGCGGACGGATTTCCGCCGTCCGAGTTCGCGCTGCCCGGCCCGGCCGGCGTTCGGCGTGCCCGGGGATGTCCGGCGGAGAGGACGGCGGTCGAACGGTCGTGTGCCCGAATGCGGGAATCGCGGAGCGGACCGCGGTCACCTGCCGCCGGATCACCTTGCACGAGGCCCGATGGAGCGTCAAGCGCCCTTTCCCGCAGCCGGGAAATCATTCCTGGGAAAACACCTAAGAAATTCCGGACGGGCACGGGCACGGGCACGCGGACCGGCGGGCGGGGGCCGGGGCCGGCGGTGCCGTGCGGTAACGTGCCGCCGGCCCTGTGCGGGGCGAATCCGCCGGACCACACAGGGTGTTCTGAGGAAACCCCTAAGCATGCCCTGCGCGCCTTGTCCGGTGGCTTCCGCTTCGGATTTCCTCTCTTCTGCTCCCCTGTGAGTTCGTCAACGTTCCTGTGAAGCTCCCGAAATTCCCGCGGCGAAGGACCGCCTGCCGTTCCCGTGGACAAAGAACGGAGGCGGCGAGAAAGGCTGAACGATGCGACGCGTGCTGTGTCCCGTGGAAACCCTCTACGTGGGTCAGAGAAGCAGAGCCGTACTCTCCTGCGCACTGCGCGGGCCCGTCGACGCGGCAACGTTGTCGCGGGCCTTCGACACGGTGACGGCCGAGCAGCCCACCCTGCGCACCCGCATCGTCCAGGACGGCGCGGGATACGCCCTCGAACTCCTCGGGGAGGCCGAACGGCCCCGGCTGACCGTGCGGACCGGCGGCGACGAGGTGTACCAGGAGGAGCTCAACACCCCGCTGCCGGTGGGCACCCCCCTGACCCGCGCGGTCCTGGCCAGTGAGCCAGGAGGGGACCGCCACCTGCTCGTCGTGTCGGTGGACCACACCGTCACCGACGGGCACAGCGCCATCACGCTGCTCAACACCCTCTGGGACCGCTACCGGACGCTCGTCGAGGACGGTGACGCGGCCAGGGCTGCGGTTGGGGCTGAGGCTGAGGCGCCCGCGACGGCGCCGGAGCAGCCGGTGTGGCCGACGCCCGTCAGCGAACTGCTGCCGCCCGTCGACGAGGCGGAGACCGCCGCGTACCTGCGGCGCCGCGTGGCCGAGACGGAGGGCCGCTCCGTCGAGTTGCTGCCCTACGACACGCCGCGTCAGACGCCCGCCACGGGGGACGAGCACCGCATCGAGGTGTGCCGGCTGCTCCTGGACGCCGACCGGACCGAACGGCTGCGCAAGTCGGCGCGTGCGGCGGGCGTCTCCGTGCACGGCCTGATCGGCTCCGCGCTGCTGACCGTCGTCCGCCGGCGCCTCGGCGGTGACGGCCCGCGCGTCCTGGGCTGTCTGTCGCCGGTCGACCTGCGGTCGCGGCTGGACCCGCCGGTGCCCGCCTCGACGATGGTCGCCGCGGTCACCACCCACCTGCACGCCGTCGAGGTCGACACCGGCACCGATCCCCTCGCGCTGGCCCGCGACCTCGGCACCCACCTGCGGGAGGCCATCGAGCGCGGCGACCACTTCCAGGACATGCGGATCATGACGGAGGTCCCGAAGCACCCGGCCCTCCAGATGGGCACGGTCATCGTGACCAACATGGGTTCCGTGTCCGGTCCCCGGCTGCCCGAGGGGACGGAGCTCACGGACGTGCGTCTCGTGCCGGCCCGGGAGCAGTACTTCCCGCAGGCGGGCCGCAGCCCGCTGATGGCCTGCGTCGTCTCCTTCGACGGCCGGCTGGCCGTCGAGTTCCCGCACTACACCGCGTGCTTCAGCCCGGCCTTCATGCGGGAGCTGCGCGACGACGTCCAGGCCGCGCTGCTCGCCTTCACCGAAACCGGCGACGAGCCGCCCGTCACCGCCGCCGCGGTCTGAGGCCCCGGGTCCGGGCCCCGGGCACGGTCCGAGGCCCGGACCCCCGGCCCTCCCCGCGCACGCGGCCCTTTCCCCGGCACGCGGCCCCTCCCACCGGCTTCCCCCTCCAAGGAGCGACCCTCCGAGATGAAGACCGCGCACGAACCCACCACCCCCCTCCCCGCGTTGCTGCGCCAGGCCCAGCTGGGCGACGACCAGGCGATGAACGACCTGCTCACCCGCATCACGCCGTACGTCGCCCGGATCTGCCTGTCCATCGCGCACGACAACAGCTCCGACGCCACCCAGGAAGCCCTCCTCGCCGTCTACCGGGGTCTGGCCGGCCTGCGGGAGCCGGCGGCCTTCTACGGCTGGGTCCGCTCCGTCACCGTCCGCGAGGCCGTCCGTACGGCCAAGCGCCTGGGCGACGCGGTGCCCTGCTCGCCGGTCGAGGCCCGGTACGAGGCCAACCCCCTGGACACCGTCTACATCAACGACGTACTGGAACGGCTGTCGACGGCGCACCGCGAGGTGCTCACCCTGCGTGTGTACGGCCTCAACGAGGAGGAGATGGCCGAGACCCTCTCCCTGCCCATCGGAACGGTGCGCTCCCGCCTGCACCGCGCCCGCCGCCGCTTCCAGGAGGCCTGGCAGCCGTCGGCGGCCTGAGGACCCACTGACCCCAAGTGCTCCGCCCCGAACCCCCGCATCCAGTACGGGGGTTCGGGGCGGAGCACTTGGGGGGTGCGGGTCAGCCGGTCCGGTCGCTGGTCGTGGTCCGGTCGTCGGACGCGGTCGGGGACTCGTCCTTCCCGGCCTCGGAAGAAGCATCAGTGTCGGAAGAGGCCCCGGCGCCGAAGGAGAACCGGCGGCCCGGACCGCGGTCACCGAAGATCTTCGCCAGCGTGCCCGTCCGGTGCAGCACCACCTGGGTGACCACCTGAAGTCCGATCCACGACACGGCGTACAGGGCCCCGTCCAGGGCGGGCACGGTGTCGACGGGGAGCGTGTACGCCATCACCACGCGCAGCAGCGCGTCGCACAGCAGACCCACGCCCCACAGGACCGTGAGTCTGCGCCACACCCGCCGGAAGCCCGCGTCCGCCTCCCACAGCTTCTCCAGCAGCGCCGCCTTCCCCGGCAGCAGCGAGCGCAGCGCCTGGTAGGTGAAGGGCCGCGCGGTCCACAGCGTCACCAGCAGCCAGATGCCGGCCAGCGCCGTGAACAGGCTGTTGCGGGCCAGCACGATGCGCGGGTCGGAGGTCGTCAGCGAGGCCACGGAGCTCACCACCAGCAGGGCCAGGGTGAAGATGCCGATGGCGTCGGTCCTGCGGTGGCGGATCGCGGTGTGCAGCGTGTGCAGGGCGGGCGCGGCGCCGCTCAGCAGCAGGGCGGTGATCTCGCCCGCCCCGGCGGCCCGCAGGCCGTAGTAGAGCCCGACCGGCAGCACGATGTCGCACAGCACGGTCACGGCGAAGCCCCAGCGGGGGGACGAGGCCTCCTTGTCGTCGGGCGGGTCGGCGGACGGAGGGTCGGCGTGGGGGCCCGTGGGGCCGGGGCGGGATGTGGGGGAGGTCATGAACGGTGTTCCCGTGGGGTGGTCGACGGTCGGCCGGGCGGATTCGAGGGCTGTGCGGGCACGTCCGACGGCCGGGTGTGGCGGTCGGACGCCGGCGACGACTCCGGTGCCGCGTGCGGCGGTCGAGCAGGCGCGCCGTACGGGTGGTGGGGGACCGGGACGCGTCGTGCCGTGGCGCGCACGGCGTCCACCAGCTCCATCGCCGCGACCGCCTCCGCGCGGACGGCGCTCTCCTCGGGGCCGGCCCCGCCCCGGCGCACCTGTCCCGCGAACGCCTCGAGCAGCAGTCGCAGTTGGTCGGCGGCGGGCAGGTGCAGGCGCTCCTCGCGGTTCTGCTCCTCCAGCACCACCAGCGGCTGGTGGGCGGGCGGCGGGGTGAACGCCCGCGTCACGGTGACCCGGGCCCGGTCCCCCCACACCGTGTAGGCCGACGCGTAGGCGTGCTCGAACCCGAAGGCCAGCTCGGCCAGCACGCCGGACGGCGACACCAGCAGCACCTGGCCCGACAGGTCGAGCCCGTCCTCGGGCCGGACCCGCAGGGTGGCCCCGGCCACCTCCAGACCCGGCCCGAGCAGCAGCGAGGCCGCCCGCAGGGGATACACCCCGAGGTCGAGCAGCGCGCCGCCGCCCAGTGCGGCGTCGTGGCGGATGTCGTCCTCGGGCAGCGGGGGGATGCAGAACTCCGCCCGGAAGGAGGCCGGCCGGCCGAGCCGTCCCGACTCCATCAGGCCGCGGACATGGGCGTGCTGCGGATGGTGCGGGAACATGACGTTCTCCCGCAGGACGAGACCCCCCTCCGCGGCCAGCGCGCACAGCGCCCGCGCCTCCGCCGCGTCCACACCCATCGGCTTCTCCACCAGGACGTGCTTGCCCGCCCTGAGCGCCTGCTCGGTGAAGCGGTGGTGCAGTCCCGTCGGCGTCGAGATGTACACCGCGTCGATGTCCGGTCTGGCGAGCAGCGCCTCGGCGTCCTCCTCGGCCGCGCAGCCGAAACGCTCCGCGAACTCCTCGGCCTTCGACGCCGTACGGCCCGCCACGGCCGTCAGCCGCAGCCCCGGCGTGCGCACCACCGTGGGCAGCACCCGCCGCCACGCGATCGACGAGGTCCCCAGCGCGCCCAGCCGGACCGTGCGCTCCGGCGTCTGCGTCGCGGCGCCCGTCGTCGCCGGGTCCTTCGCCGCGGTCTCCTTCGTCATGGTCCCGTCCGTCACAGCGACCTCCAAGCCGCGATCAGCGTCCGCGCCTGGACGTTCAGATGGTGGCCGTAGCGCAGCAGTTCGTCCACCTGGCGCAGGGAGACCCAACAAAACTCGTCGGAGACCACCGGCAGGTCGTCGTCGGTCTCGACGACGACGTAGTGGCTCTGGGCGTGCAGGAAGCGTCCGCCCTCCTCCGAGAGCTTCACGTCGTACACGGCGCCGGCGCGACGGGCCAGCACCTCGTCCAGATAGGCCGGTCGGGAATCGGCCGGCAGGTGCGCGTAGTTCTCCGGCGTGTACTGCACGGTCGGGCCGAGTTCCACGACCGACACGAAGCCGGGTTCGGCGCGGGCCCGCAGCAGGGCGTGCGGCACGCCGTTCAGCCGCCGCACCACCAGCGCGGCCAGGCCGGTCCCGTGCGGCTTCAGCAGGGGCTGGGACCAGGCCCGCACCTCCCGGCGGGCCGACGCGACGTCCACCGCCACCACGCTGAAGTACCGGCCCTGCACATGAGCCACCTCGGTGTCGCCCATGGTCCAGTCCTTGGTCTCCGCCAGCCCGATCGGGGTGACCCGCACCTCGTGCTCGGCCCGCCGGCGGGTGATCCAGCTGCGGACGTCGGTGTCCGGGTGCGCCGCCTCCGCGGCGTGCGCCCGCCAGTCCGGCAGGCAGGACAGCACGGTGCGCGCGTCCATGTTCACGAGGTTGTCCTCGCGCAGCAGCGCGTTCACCTGTCCCAGCGTCAGCCAGGCGAAGTCCTCGCCCGCCTCGACGTCGGAACCCACCGAGACGATCATGTTCCGGTTGCGCTTGCGCAGGAACCACGATCCCTGCTCCGACTGGAGCACGTCGGCCACCACGGAACCCGGCCCGGGCCGGCGGAAGCAGTCGAGGTAGGGGACCTTCGAACCCCCGTGGACCCGCATGTAGTTGCTCTTCGTCGCCTGCACGGTCGGGGACAGCTGCACCCCGTTGACGTTCCCCGGCTCGGACTTCGCCTGCATCAGCAGGTGCGGGATGCCGTCGAAGTCGCGCAGCGCGATGCCCAGGATGCCGATCTCCGGCTGGTCGATGATCGGCTGCTCCCAGGCCGGTACGGGTCCGAAGTCCGACGACACCCGCAGCCCGTGCACCGCGAAGAAGCCTCCGCTGCGGTGCCGCAGGTCGCCGGTGCGCTCGTCGAAGGCCCAGCCGTCCAGCTCCGCGAACGGCACCCGCTCCACCCGCTGCGTCTGCGCCCGGCGGCGGTCCTCCAGCCAGGCCGCCAGTCCGGCGTTGCTCAGCACGCCGCCGTCGACGGCCGCCGCGGACGCGGCCAGAGCCGCCGCGCCGGGCGTCCGCACGGACTGCGACGGCGCCGGCGCGCTCGTCGGTGTCATGGATACGACCTTCCCTCACTCGAGGCCCACGGCCCCACGGACGGTTCACCGGCCGGAGCGCCGTCGGTCACATGTCCGCGCGTAAGAACGGCACCCGCGCCGAAGGAATGGCATCCGAGCCGAAAACAACGGCACCCGAGCCGACGAAACGGCACCCGCCCGCACAGGGACGGCGGCCGAACCGGAAACGGCCGGCAGCCGCACCGGAAGAAGCGCCAACCGAATGCGGCATTCCTCAGCGTGCCCGATCGGATTCGAGCATTCGCCTAGTCATTCCGCCTTGCGGCCCGCCGCCCGACCTGGCTATGGGCAGGGGAGCAGCGGGGGTCCCGCGCCCGTCCCGCGACGCGTCGACAACCCCGCCGGGGCCGGGCCCCGCAACGCCCCCGACGTGCCTAGGAATTCCCCTAAAGCGTTTCGCGCGGCGGCCGGACGCCCCCTGACCGCGTGCGAATGTGAGGGCTGCTCCCGCCCCCCCGCCCTCGGTATCTGGAGTGCCATCGATGAACGAGCCGGTGCCCACCGACCTCCGGAACGTCGCACCGGGCCACGAACCCGTGGCCGTCGTCGGTCTCGCGTGCCGGCTTCCGGGAGCCGACGGCCCGGCCGCCTACTGGGACCTCCTCACCGAGGGCCGCAGCGCCGTCACCGACACCCCGGACGACCGCCGCGACGGCGCTCCCGCCGACGGCTGGCCGCTGCCGAACGGCGGCACCGCACCCCACCGGGGCGGCTTCATCACCGCGCCCGCGGACTTCGACGCCGCGTTCTTCGGCATCTCGCCCCGCGAGGCCGACGCCATGGATCCGCAGGCCCGGCTCGCCCTCGAACTGGGCTGGGAGGCACTGGAGCACGCCGGCATCCCCGCCGCGTCCGCCCCCCGGGCCACCGCCGTCTACCTCGGCGCTGACGTCTGCGACTACGCCGACGTCGTACGGCGGTCCGGCGCACGGACCGGACACCACACGCTCACCGGACTCAACCGGGCCCTCATCGCCAACCGGCTGTCCCACGCGCTCGGCGCCACCGGCCCCAGCATGACCGTCGACAGCGCCCAGTCCTCGTCCCTGACCGCCGTCCAGCTCGCCTGCGACAGCCTCCGCCTCGGCGACTGCGAACTCGCCCTCGCCGGCGGCGTGCACCTCAACCTCAGCCCCGAAAGCTCCCTGGCCGCCGCCCAGTTCGGCGCGCTCAGCCCGGACGGCGCCTGCCACACCTTCGACGCCCGCGCCAACGGGTACGTACGCGGTGAGGGCGGCGGCGTCGTCGTCCTCAAGCTCCTCGGCCGCGCCCTCGCCGACGGCGACCGCGTGTACGCCGTCATCCGCGGCGGCGCCGCCAACAACGACGGCGACGGCGCCGACCTCACCACCCCCGACGCCACCGCCCAGCAGGCGGTCCTGCGCGCCGCCTACCAGCGCGCCGGGGTCGACCCCGCCGACGTCGGCTACGTCGAACTCCACGGCACCGGCACCCGCGTGGGTGACCCCGTGGAGGCCGCCGCCCTCGGACAGGTCCTCGGCCGCGCCGCGGGCCGCCGCGCCCCGCTCGCCGTCGGATCGGTGAAGACCAACATCGGTCACCTGGAGGGCGCGGCCGGCATCGCCGGGCTCCTCAAGACCGTGCTGTGCCTCTCCCACGGCCACCTCGTGCCCAGTCTTCACCACGAGCGCCCGAACCCGGCCATCGACCTCGACGCGCTCGGCCTGCGCGTCCAGCGCGACCTCGCCCCCTGGACGCCGGACACCCCCGGCGCGCCTCTCCGGGCGGGCGTCTCCTCCTTCGGCATGGGCGGCACCAACGTCCACCTCGTCCTCGAAACCGCCCCCGACGCCCCCGACGCCCCCGCGTCCGCCGTCACGGCCGGAACGCCCGGTACCCCCCGCACCGCCCCCGTCACCGTCCCCTGGCTGCTCTCCGCCCGCACGCCCGAGGCCCTGCGCGCCCAGGCCGAACGCCTAACCGGCCACGTCCGCGCCGTCCGGCCCGACCCGGTCGACACCGCCTGGTCCCTGCTCACCACCCGCACCCACCTGGAACAGCGCGCCCTCGCCGTCGGCGCCGACACCACGAGCCTGCTGGACCAGCTCGCCACCGTCGTCCCCGCCGGACCCGTCGACGGCGACATCGGACGGCCGGTGTTCGTCTTCCCGGGCCAGGGCAGCCAGTGGCACGGCATGGCCGCCGAACTCCTCACCACCTCACCGGTCTTCGCCGACCGCCTCGCCGCCTGCGGACGCGCCCTCGCCCCGCACGTCGACTGGGACCTCGAAGCCGTACTGCGGGGCGACCCCGAGGCCCCGCCGCTGGACCGCTCCGACGTCGTCCAGCCCGTCCTGTGGGCCGTGATGGTGTCCCTGGCCGCCCTGTGGCAGGCGCACGGGGTGCGGCCCGCCGCCGTCGTCGGCCACTCCCAGGGCGAGATCGCCGCCGCCTGCGTCGCCGGCGCCCTGAGCCTCGAGGACGCGGCCCTGGTCGTCGCCCTCCGCAGCAAGATCCTCGTCCCCCTGGAGGGCCGCAGCGGCATGGTGTCGCTCGCCCTCACCCCGGACGCCGCACGCGACTTCACCGCCCGCTGGGACGACCGCGTCACCGTCGCCGCCCTCAACGGCCCCACCTCCACGGTCGTCTCCGCCGACGCCGACACCGTCACCGACATCCTCGCCACCGCCGAACGGGAGAACGTACGCGCCCGCCGCGTCGGCATCGACTACGCCTCCCACTCGGCGCACGTCGAACCCGTCCGCGACGAGATGCTGCGGCTCCTCGCCCCCATCACCCCGCGCACCCCCGAGGTGCCCTTCCTGTCCACCGTCACCGGCGACTGGCTCGACGTCCCCACCGACGCCGCCTACTGGTACGACAACCTGCGCAAGCCGGTCCTGCTCGAACCCGCGGTGCGCGCCCTCACGGCCGCCGGACACGGCGCCTTCGTCGAGGTGAGCCCCCACCCCGTCCTCACCGGCCCCGTCCAGGACACCGTCGAGACCGCCGCCGGTCCCCGCCAGGCCGTCGTCACCGGCACCCTGCGACGCGACGACGGCGGCCCCGCCCGCTTCCAGGCCTCCCTGGGCGCCCTGTGGGCCCGGGGCGCCGACGTCGACTGGACACCGGTCTTCGCCGGACTCACGCCCCGCCGCGTCGACCTGCCGACGTATGCCTTCCAGCGGCGGCGGCACTGGATCTCCGGGGTCGCCGCCCCGGCCCTTCCGAGCGCCGCCCCGGCCCTTCCGAGCGCCGGCCCGGACCTTCCCAGCGTGGGCTCCAACCTTCCCGACACCGCTCAGGCCCGGTCGGACAATGCCCCGGCGCTGCCGTCCGGCGCCGACGCCCTGCGCCTGGTGCAGGAGAGCACCGCCGTCGTACTGGGCCACTCCGACCCCGCGGCCGTCGACCCCCGGCGCTCCTTCAAGGACCTCGGCATCGACTCCGTCACCGCCGTGGAACTGCGCGACCGGCTCAACGCCCTCACCGGACGCGCCCTCCCCGCGACGGCGGTCTACGAGTATCCGACCCCGGCCCGCCTCGCCGACCGTCTGAGCGCCGACACCGACGACCTCGCGGGCACGCCCGCCACTTCCACCGGCCGTACCGGCAGGACCGACGACGATCCCATCGCCATCGTGTCCATGGGCTGCCGTTTCCCCGGGGGCGTGCGCAGCCCGGAGGACCTGTGGCGGCTCGTCACCGACGAGGCGGACGCACTCTCCGCGTTCCCCACCGACCGAGGATGGGACCTCACCGGCCTCTTCGACCCCGACCCGAGCCGCAACGGCACCACCTATGTCCGCGAAGGCGGATTCCTGGAGGACGCGGGCGAGTTCGACGCCGCCTTCTTCGGTATCTCGCCGCGCGAGGCTACGGCGATGGACCCGCAGCAGCGGCTGCTCCTGGAGACCGCCTGGGAAACCCTGGAACGCGCCGGCATCGACCCCCGCACCCTGCACGCCACCCCCACCGGCGTCTTCGTCGGCGCCACGGCCCCCGAGTACGGCCCCCGTCTCCACGAAGCCACCGAAGCCGTCGAAGGCCACGTCCTCACCGGCACCACGTCCAGTGTGGCCTCGGGGCGCATCTCCTACGCGCTGGGTCTTGAGGGCCCGGCGGTGACGGTCGACACCGCCTGCTCGTCCTCGCTGGTCGCGCTGCACCTGGCGGTGCGCGCCCTGCGCGACGGCGAGTGCTCCCTCGCCCTCGCGGCCGGCGTCACCGTGATGTCCGGTCCCGGCATGTTCGTCGAGTTCAGCCGCCAGCGCGGTCTGGCACCCGACGGCCGTTGCAAGCCGTTCTCCGCCGGGGCCGACGGCACCAACTGGGCCGAGGGCGTCGGCGTGCTGCTGCTCGAGCGCCTGTCGGACGCGCGGGCCAACGGGCACCAGGTGCTGGCCGTCGTCCGCGGTTCGGCCATCAACCAGGACGGTGCCTCCAACGGCTTGGCGGCCCCCAACGGTCCCTCCCAGGTGCGGGTGATCCGGGCCGCGTTGGCGGACGCCGGACTGTCCGCGGCGGACGTGGACGTGGTGGAGGCGCACGGCACGGGCACGAAGCTCGGCGACCCGATCGAGGCGCAGGCGCTGCTCGCCACCTACGGGCAGGAGCGCGACGCCGAACGCCCGCTCTTGCTGGGCTCGGTGAAGGGAAACATCGGCCACAGTCAGGCCGCCGCCGGTATGGCCGGCGTCATCAAGACGGTCGAGGCGATGCGGGCGCGTGTCGCCCCGAAGTCCCTGCACGCCGAGGAAGCCACGCCGTACGTCGACTGGTCGTCGGGGTCGGTGGAGCTGCTGGCGCAGGCCCGGGAGTGGGAGACGCCGGACGGTCGCCCGCGTCGGGCGGGGGTGTCGTCGTTCGGGATCAGCGGGACGAACGCGCACGTGATCCTGGAGGAGGGCGAGGCCTCGGAAGCCCCGGAAGTGCCTGCGACTGACGCCGACATGGTTCTCCCGCTCTTGGTGTCGGCTCGTTCCGAGACGGCGTTGGCGGGTCAGATCGACCGGTTGACGGCGCATCTGGAGTCGGCTGCCGTGCGGCCGGTTGATGTGGCCTGGTCGCTGGTGGTGTCGCGGTCGGTGTTCGAGCATCGGGCGGTGCTGGTGGATGGTGAGCCGGTGGCGTCGGGTGTGGTGGCGCCGTCGGCCGGTTCGCCGGTGTTCGTGTTCCCGGGGCAGGGGGCGCAGTGGGCCGGGATGGCGGTGGAGCTTCTTGACTCCTCGCCGGTGTTCGCGGAGCGGTTCGCGGAGTGCGGTGAGGCGCTGGCTCAGTTCGTCGACTGGTCGTTGACGGATGTGGTGCGCGGGGAGGACGGTGCGCCGGGTCTGGACCGGGTGGATGTGGTGCAGCCGGTGCTGTGGGCGGTGATGGTGTCGCTCGCCGCCGTCTGGGAGTCCTACGGAGTACGGCCTGCGGCTGTTGTGGGTCACTCGCAGGGCGAGATCGCTGCCGCGGTGGTGTCGGGCGCGCTGAGTGTCGTGGACGGTGCGCGTGTGGTGGCGTTGCGGTCGCGGGCGATCGTGGCGCTGGCCGGGCGGGGCGGGATGGTGTCCGTCGCGCTGACGCACGAGGACACCGAGTCGCTAATCTCCCGTTGGGAGGGGCGGATTTCGGTCGCTGCGGTGAACGGGCCGACGTCCACGGTGGTGTCGGGTGACGCCGACGCCTTGGACGAACTCGTCGCTCACGCGGAGGAGTCCGGTGTGCGGGTGCGCCGGATCGAGGTGGACTACGCCTCGCACTCGGCCCACGTCGAGTCGATCCAGGAGGAGTTGGCGGAGCTTCTTGCCCCGGTCGCGGCGGGCGAGCCGTCGGTGCCGTTCCTGTCGACGGTGACGGGGGAGTGGATCAGCGCGGGTGAGACGGATGCCGGCTACTGGTACCGGAACCTGCGTCAGACCGTACTGCTGGAGCCGGTCGTGCGGCGGCTGGCGCAGTCCGGGCACGGTGCGTTCCTGGAGATGAGCCCGCATCCGGTGCTGACCGTGCCGGTCGCCGAAACCGTCGAAGCGGTCGGCACTGATGCAGTGGTCGTCGGTTCCCTGCGCCGGGGTGAGGGCGGCCTGGACCGCCTGTACGTCTCCCTGGGTGAGGCGTGGGCGCGTGGTGTCGCCGTCGACTGGACGCCCGCCTTTAAGGGTCTGTCCCCGCGCCGCGTCGACCTGCCCACCTACGCCTTCCAGCGCCGCCGTTACTGGCTGGAAGCCCTCAAGAACGAGCCGCAGGCGGCCGCCGATCCGGTGGAGGAACAGTTCTGGCGCACCGTGGAGGAAGGCGACCTGTCGGAGTTGGCCGCCACCCTCGGTGTCTCCGACCAGGACGGCCGGCAGGGGCTGCACGCGGTCGTCCCCGCGTTGGCCGCCTGGCGGCGGTCGCGCCGTGAGCACGGGCTGGTCGACGGCTGGCGTCATCGTGTCGCGTGGCGGGCCCTTCCGGCCCTCACCCCGGCCCCGGCCGACATCGACGGCTCCTGGCTGCTCGTCGTCCCCGCGGCCGTCGAGGACGACGACGTGGCCACCACCGTACGGGCCGCGCTCGAAGACCGAGGCGTCCGCACCCTGACGCTCACCGTCGCGTCCGAGGACATGAACCGGGCAGCCCTCCAGGCGCTGCTCGACCGCACCGACGGTGCCGGCACGGTCACGGCCGTTCTCTCCCTGCTGTCCCTCGACACCCGTCCGCACCCGGAGCGACCGGCCGTTCCGCTGGGGCTGGCCGGCAGCCTCGCGCTCGTCCAGGCCCTCGGTGACGCGGGAATCGACGCACCGCTGTGGTGTGCGACCCAAGGGGCAGTGGGCGTTGGTCCGCACGAGGCCCCGACGGCTCCCGTGCAGGCCGGCGTCTGGGGCCTGGGCAGAGCCGCGGCCCTGGAGCACCCCAAGCGGTGGGGTGGACTTGTCGACCTCCCCGCCGTTCCCGCTCACCGCACCCTGGCCCTCCTGCCCGACGTCATCGCCGCGGGCGGCGAGGAGGACCAGGTCGCCCTGCGGGACGGCAAGGCGTACGGCCGTCGGCTCGTCCACGCACCCACCGGTGGCAAGACGCCCCCGCGTGTCTGGAAGCCGCGCGGCACCGTCCTCGTCACCGGCGGCACCGGAGCGCTCGGCGCTCACGTCGCGCGCTGGCTGGCGGACAACGGCGCCGAACACGTCGTCCTCACCGGGCGTACGGGCGACGGCCCCCACGTCGAGGAACTCCGCACCGAAGTGCGGTCGCTCGGGACCCGGTTGACGGTCGCCGCCTGCGACATGGCCGACCGTGAAGCGGTGGCCGGCCTGGTCGTCCGTCTCGCCGAGGACGGCACCCCCGTACGGTCCGTCGTCCACGCGGCAGGCGTGAGCGCGCTGGGCCCTGTGGCGGACGCCGGGCCGGCGGACCTTGAGACCACCCTCTCCGGAAAGGTGCTGGGCGCGGAACACCTCGACGCCGTCCTTGACGCCGAACAGCTGGACGCCGTCGTCTACTTCTCGTCCATCTCCGGCACCTGGGGAGTCGCCGACCACGCCGCGTACGCCGCCGCCAACGCGATCCTCGACGCCCGCGCCGAGCGTCGCCGCGCCGACGGCGCCCCCGTGCTCTCCGTGGCCTGGGGACCCTGGGCCGGCGGCGGCATGATCGCCGAGTCCGTGCAGGGCGACCTCGCCCGCAGGGGCGTCCCCGTGATCGAGCCCGCCACCGCGATCACCGGTCTCCAGCAGGCCCTCGACCACGACGACACGTTCGTCGCCGTCGCCGATGTCGATTGGCGGCGCTTCGCCGAGGTCTTCACCTCCGTGCGTGGTAGCGCGCTCCTGCGGGAGCTGCCCGACGCCGTGATCACGGTAGACGCCGGCAGCGACGGAACCGCAGCCGCCAGCGGCGACGGCCACGCAGGCGCCCTGCGGGAGATCGCGGCCCTGGAGCCCGCCCGCCGGCCGGCCGCACTGCGCGCGCTGGTGGGCACCGCCGTGGCCGCCGTGCTCGGACATGACACCCAGGACCCCGCCGCCTCCGGGGCCCTCGGCGACGAGACGGCCTTCAAGGACATGGGGTTCGACTCGCTGACCGCCGTCGCCCTCCGCGACCGGCTCAACCGTGCCACCGGGCTCACCCTGCCCACCACCGTCGTCTTCGACCACCCCAGCATCACCGCCCTGGCCGCCTGCATCGAGGAGCGGGCGTTCGGCCGACCGGAGACGCCGGGACGGGAGGCGGCGACCGCGCACGACACGGGCGACACGCGCGACGTCCACGCGGACGATCCCATCGCCATCGTGTCCATGGGCTGCCGCTTCCCCGGGGGCGTGCGCAGCCCGGAGGACCTGTGGCGGCTGGTCAGCGAAGAAGTGGACGCCATCACACCGCTGCCGACCGACCGCGGCTGGGACCTGGACGCCCTGTACGACGCCGACCCCGATCACCTCGGCACCAGCTACGTCCGTGAGAGCGGCTTCCTGGAGAGGCCGGGCGAGTTCGACGCCGGCTTCTTCGGCATCTCGGCGCGTGAGGCGACGGCGATGGACCCGCAGCAGCGGCTGCTCCTGGAGACGACCTGGGAGACCCTCGAACGCGCCGGCATGGATCCCAAGGCCCTGCGCGGCAGCTCCACGGGTGTCTACATCGGCCTCACCGACCAGGAGTACGCCACTCGACTGCGCGCCGCCTCCGGCGACAACGAGGGCTACCTCGCCACCGGCGCCGCGGCCAGTGTGGCGTCGGGGCGTATCGCGTACGCGCTGGGTCTTGAGGGCCCGGCGGTGACGGTCGACACCGCCTGCTCGTCCTCGCTGGTCGCGCTGCACCTGGCGGTGCGCGCTCTGCGCGACGGCGAGTGCTCCCTCGCCCTGGCCGGTGCGGCCACGGTGATGTCGGGCCCCGGCCCCTTCGTCGCCTTCAGCCGCCAGCGGGCACTCGCACCCGACGGCCGCTGCAAGCCGTTCGCCGACGACGCGGACGGGTTCGCCCTCTCCGAGGGCGTGGGCGTACTGCTGCTGGAACGACTGTCGGACGCGCGGGCCAAGGGGCACCAGGTCCTGGCGGTGGTGCGCGGCAGCGCGGTCAACCAGGACGGCGCCTCCAACGGCCTCACCGCGCCCAACGGTCCCTCGCAGGAGCGGGTGATCCGGGCGGCGTTGGCGGACGCGGGGGTGTCGGCGGCGGACGTGGACGTGGTGGAGGCGCACGGCACGGGCACCAAGCTCGGCGACCCGATCGAGGCGCAGGCGCTGCTCGCCACCTACGGCAAGGAACGTGACGCCGACCATCCGCTGTGGCTCGGGTCCCTGAAGTCCAACATCGGCCACACGCAGGCCGCCTCCGGCGTCGCCGGCATCATCAAGACGGTCGAGGCGATGCGGGCGCGCACCCTGCCCAGGTCACTGGCGGCCGAACGGCCCAGCACCATCGTGGACTGGTCCTCGGGGTCGGTGGAGCTGCTGGCGCGCGCCCGGGAGTGGGAGACGCCGGACGGGCGTCCACGCCGGGCCGGGGTGTCGTCGTTCGGGATCAGTGGCACGAATGCGCACGTGATCCTGGAGGAGGGCGAGGCCCCGGAAGCCCCGGTAGCGCCTTCGGCCGAGGACGAGACAGTGGTCCCGTTCCTGGTGTCGGCTCGTTCCGAGGGAGCGTTGGCCGGTCAGATCGAGCGGCTGACGGCGCATCTGGAGTCGGCTGAGGTGCGGCCGGTTGATGCGGCGTGGTCGCTGGTGGTGTCGCGGTCGGTGTTCGAGCATCGGGCGGTGCTGGTGGGCGGTGAGCCGGTGGCGTCGGGTGTGGTGGCGCCGTCGGCCGGTTCGCCGGTGTTCGTGTTCCCGGGCCAGGGGGCGCAGTGGGCCGGGATGGCGGTGGAGCTTTTTGACTCCTCGCCGGTGTTCGCGCAGCGGTTCGCGGAGTGTGGTGAGGCGCTGGCTCAGTTCGTCGACTGGTCGTTGACGGACGTGGTGCGCGGGGAGGACGGTGCGCCGGGTCTGGACCGGGTGGATGTGGTGCAGCCGGTGCTGTGGGCGGTGATGGTGTCGCTCGCCGCGGTCTGGGAGTCGTTCGGTGTGCGGCCTGCGGCCGTGGTGGGTCACTCGCAGGGTGAGATCGCTGCCGCGGTGGTGTCGGGCGCGCTGAGTGTCGTGGACGGTGCGCGTGTGGTGGCGTTGCGGTCGCGGGCGATCGTGGCGTTGGCCGGGCGGGGTGGGATGGTGTCCGTCGCGCTCACGCACGAGGACACCGAGTCGCTGATCTCCCGTTGGGACGGCCGGATTTCGGTCGCTGCGGTGAACGGGCCGACGTCCACGGTGGTGTCGGGTGACGCGGACGCCCTGGACGAGCTCATGGTCCATGCGGAGGAGTCCGGGGTACGCGTGCGCCGGATCGAGGTAGACTACGCCTCGCACTCGGCCCATGTCGAGTCCATCGAAGCGGAGTTGGCGGAGCTGCTCGCTCCGGTCACCGCTCACACGCCGTCGGTGCCGTTCCTGTCGACGGTGACGGGGGAGTGGATCAGCGCGGGTGAGACGGATGCCGGTTACTGGTACCGGAACCTGCGTCAGACCGTACTGCTGGAGCCGGTCGTGCGGCGGCTGGCGCAAGCCGGGCACGGTGCGTTCCTGGAGATGAGCCCGCACCCGGTGCTGACCGTGCCGGTCGCCGAAACCGTCGAAGCGGCCGACATCGACGCTGTGGTCGTCGGCTCGCTGCGCCGCGGCGAGGGCGGCCTGAACCGCCTCTACACGTCTCTGGGTGAGGCGTGGGCGCGCGGCGTCCCCGTCGACTGGACGCCCGCCTTCCACGGCTTGTCCCCGCGCCGCGTCGACCTTCCCACCTACGCCTTCCAGCACCGCCGTTACTGGCTGGAGGCGCCCAAGACCGAGCCGCAGACGTCCGCCGATCCGGTGGAGGAGCAGTTCTGGCGCACCGTCCAGGAGGGCGATCTCCAGCAGGTCGCCAGCACCCTGGGCCTGGAGGCCACCGAGGCCCTCGGCGAGGTCGTTCCGGCGTTGTCCGCCTGGCGACAGGCGGGCAAGGAGCGTGCCACGGTGGACAGCTGGCGCTACCGGGTGGTCTGGCAGCCCCGTGAACTGCCCGCTGCCAACGCCCTGGACGGCACCTGGCTCCTCGCCGTCCCCGAGACGTGGACCGACGACGAGCTGACGCTGCGGACACGCGACGCACTCACCGAGGCGGGCGCCGACGTCGTACGCCTCGACGTGCCGGACAACGCGGACCGAGTGGTGCTGGCCGAACGGCTGGCCGCCCTCACCTCCCCGGGAGCACCGCCCGCGGGCGTGCTGTCGCTCCTCGCGCTGGACGATGCCCCCGACAAGCGGAGCAGCGGTGTGTCGCGCGGGCTCCTGGCCTCGATGGCCTTGAGCCAGGCGCTCGCGGACACCGGACTCGTCACCCCCCTCTGGGCGATGACGCGGGGAGCGGTGGCGGCCGACGCCACCACGGAGACCCCGGACACCGGACAGGCCGCCGTCCGGGGCCTGCTGAGGGTGGCCGGGCTCGACGACCCCGAACGGGCCGGCGGCCTCGTCGACCTCCCTGCCGGGGACGACGCGCACGGCCTGCTGTCCCGCCTGACCGCCCTGCTCGCCGGACACGGCGCGGAAGGCGCCGGGGAGCGCGGCCGGGAGACGGAGTTCGCCGTACGCGCCGGTGGCGTGTATGTCCGGCGTATGGTCCGCGCGCCCCGGGCCGCGGAGCCGGCGGCCGGCCGTCCCGGGTGGAAGCCCCGCGGCACCGTCCTCGTCACCGGTGGCACCGGCGCGCTCGGCGCCCATGTGGCCCGGGACCTGGCCCGCGAGGGAGCCGAGCACCTGGTGCTGACCAGCCGCCGCGGACCGGACGCCCCCGGCGCCGAGGCACTGCGCGAGGAGCTGACCGCCCTGGGCTGCCGGGTGACCGTCGTCGCCTGTGACGTCGCCGACCGTGCCGCACTGGCCGCCCTCCTGGACGGCGTACCGGAGGAGTTGCCGCTCACCGCGGTCGTCCACACCGCCGGTGTCGTCGACCGGGCCAGGCCGCTCACCGACGTCGACGCGGACGAGGCGGTCGACCTCGTGCACGCCAAGGTCGTCGGCGCCCAGCACCTGCACGAGCTGCTGGCCGACCGGCCGTTGGACGCGTTCGTGCTGTTCTCCTCCGGGGCCGGCGTCTGGGGCAACGGCGGACAGGCGCCCTACGCCGCCGCCAACGCCCACCTCGACGCGCTCGCCGAGCGGCGCCGGGGCGCCGGTCTGCCCGCCACCTCGATCGCCTGGGGCGCCTGGGCGGGCGGCGGCATGGTCGACGCCGAGGTCGGGGAGCAGTTGCTGCGCCGGGGCGTGCCGGCGATGGAACCGGGGCTCGCCGTGCGGGCGCTGCGCGAGGCGGTGGCGGACGGCGACACGACCCTGGTCGTCGCCGACATCCGCTGGGACCGGTTCGTACCGGCGTACTGCGCGCACGGCCACCGGCCGCTCATCGACGACGTGCCCGAGGTCCGTGACCTGCTGGCGCGGCGGCACGAGGAGGAGGCCGCCGGGCAGGACGACACCACGGCCGCCGACGGACTGCGCGGAGAACTCGCCGCCCTGCCCCCCGCCAAGCGGCGCCGCCGCCTGGTCGACCTGGTCCGCACCCACATCGCCACGGTGCTCGGCTCCGGCGACGGCGTCCGCACGGGCAAGGCGTTCCGGGACATGGGCTTCGACTCGCTGACCGCCGTCGAACTGCGCAACCGCCTCGGCTCCGCGCTCGGCACCCGGCTGCCCGCGACGATCGTCTTCGACCACCCCACACCGAACGCGCTGGCCGGCCACCTCGACGACGAGCTCTTCCCCGGCGACACGGCTCCCGGCACCGTCCTCGACCCACGGCTGCGGGACATCGAGGCGGCCTACCGCGCCGCCGCCGACCCCGCCGGCCGGCAGGAACTCGCGGACGCGCTGCGCGGACTGCTGGACAGCTGGACGGCGTCCCCCGGCGACCCGGCATCCCCCGGCGCCCCGGCACACACCGGCGACCCGGCGCACACGGACGTAGACGAGGAACTGGTCGACGCCTCCGACGAGGACATGTTCGACCTGATCGACAGGGAACTCGGGATCTCCTGAGCGGTCCCCCCGACACGACCTCCCGATTCTCGAAGGGCTGACTGCCATGGGCAACACGGACAACACCGAGGACAAGCTCCGCGAATACCTCAAGCGCGTCACCACCGACCTGCGCCACACGCGGCGCCGGCTCACGGACCTGGAGACGCGGGCGCACGAGCCGATCGCCATCGTGGCGACCGCCTGCCGTATGCCCGGCGGCGTGCGCACCCCCGAGGACCTGTGGCAGCTCGTGGCCGACGGCGTCGACACCGTCTCGGACCTGCCGACCGACCGCGGCTGGGATTTGGATGCGCTCTACGACCCCGACCCCGACCGGGTCGGCACGAGTTACGTCCGCCACGGCGCGTTCCTGTACGACGCCGCCGAGTTCGACGCCGGCTTCTTCGAGATCTCGCCGCGCGAGGCGACGGCGATGGACCCGCAGCAGCGCCTGCTCCTGGAGACCACCTGGGAGGCGTTCGAACGGGCCGGCATCGACCCCACAGGCCTGCGCGGCAGCTCCACCGGCGTCTTCGTCGGCTCGAGCAACCAGGCGTACGCCATCGACGGCACCGGCGCCCCCGAAGGCGTCGAGGGTCACCTGCTGACCGGCGGGTCCGCAGCGGTCCTGTCCGGCCGCATCGCCTACAGCCTCGGCTTCGAGGGCCCCGCCGTCAGCCTCGACACCATGTGCTCCTCCTCGCTGGTCGCGCTGCACCTCGCGATCCGCGCCCTGCGCTCCGGTGAATGCTCCATGGCCGTGGCCGGCGGCGCCACCGTCATGGCGACCATGCGCAACTTCGTCGAGTTCAGCCGCCAGCGCGGACTGGCCCCCGACGGCCGCTGCAAGCCGTTCTCCGCCGACGCGGACGGCACCGGCTGGGGCGAGGGCGTCGGCGTGCTCCTCCTGGAGCGCCTGTCGGACGCGCAGGCCAACGGGCACCAGATCCTTGCCGTCATCCGCGGCTCGGCCATCAACCAGGACGGCGCCTCCAACGGCCTCACCGCCCCCAACGGCCCCTCCCAGCAGCGCGTCATCCGCGCGGCCCTGGAGGACGCCGGGGTGGCGGCGGCCGACGTGGACGTCGTGGAAGCGCACGGCACCGGCACGACGCTGGGCGACCCGATCGAGGCGCAGGCGCTGCTCGCCACTTACGGCAAGGAACGCGACGCCGACCATCCGCTGTGGATCGGCTCCCTGAAGTCCAACATCGGTCACACCCAGGCCGCCTCCGGCGTCCTCGGCGTCATCAAGATGGTCGAGGCCCTGCGGCACGACATCGTCCCCAAGTCGCTCCACGCGGACGAACCCAGCCCCCACGTCGACTGGTCCTCCGGGACCCTGCGCCTGCTCACCGAGGCCGTCGAATGGCCCGCCGCCGACCGGCCGCGCCGCGTCGGCGTCTCCTCCTTCGGCGGCAGCGGCACCAACGCGCACGTCGTCATCGAACAGGCGCCAGCCGATGAGGAGGTGGAGACCTCGGCTGCCGCGGAAGCGGAGGCTGCTGCCGCCGACCGGGCCGACGCCGTCGTGCCGTGGCTGCTCTCCGCCCGCTCGGAAGCCGCGCTGCGGGAGCAGGCGCAGCGGCTCGCCGACCGCGTGACGTCCGCCGGTCACGACGCCGCCGACGTCGCCCACACCCTCGCCACCGGCCGTGCCGCCCTGGAGGAGCGCGCCGTGGTCGTCGGCACCGACCGCGAGACCCTGCTGAACGGCCTGCGCGCACTGGCCCGCGGCGAACAGCCCGCCGACGCCGCACGCGGCCTCACCACCAGTCCGGGCGAGAGCGTCGACCCGGTGTTCGTGTTCCCGGGGCAGGGGGCGCAGTGGGCCGGGATGGCTGTCGAACTCCTCGACTCGAGCCCGGTGTTCGCAGAGCGGTTCGCGGAGTGTGGTGAGGCGCTGGCCCAGTTCGTCGACTGGTCGTTGACGGACGTGGTGCGCGGGGAGGACGGTGCGCCGGGTCTGGACCGGGTGGATGTGGTGCAGCCGGTGCTGTGGGCGGTGATGGTGTCGCTCGCCGCCGTCTGGGAGTCCTACGGAGTACGGCCGGCGGCCGTCGTGGGTCACTCCCAGGGTGAGATCGCCGCTGCCGTGGTGTCCGGTGCGCTCAGCGTCGTGGACGGCGCGCGGGTGGCCGCGTTGCGGTCGCGGGCGATCGTCGCGTTGGCCGGGCGAGGCGGCATGGTGTCCGTCGCTGCCACGCACGAAGACACCGAGACGCTCATCTCCCGCTGGGACGGCCGGATTTCGGTCGCTGCGGTGAACGGGCCGACGTCCACGGTGGTGTCGGGTGACGCGGACGCCCTGGACGAGCTCATGGTCCATGCGGAGGAGTCCGGGGTACGCGTGCGCCGGATCGAGGTGGACTACGCCTCGCACTCGGCCCACGTCGAGTCCATCGAGACCGAGTTGGCGGAGCTTCTGGCCCCGATCACCGCTCACGAGCCGTCGGTGCCGTTCCTGTCGACGGTGACGGGGGAGTGGATCGACGCCGGCGAGACGGACGCCGGTTACTGGTACCGCAACCTGCGTCAGACCGTCCTGCTCGAGCCTGTGATCACCGCGTTGGTCGCGGAGGGTCACGGCGCGTTCCTGGAGATGAGCCCGCACCCGGTGCTGACCGTGCCGGTCGCCGAGGCCGTGGAGGCGGCCGGCGCCGACGCCGTCGTCGTCGGTTCGCTGCGCCGAGGTGAGGGCGGTCTGAACCGCCTGTACCTCTCCTTCGGCGAGGCATGGGCGCGTGGCGTGGCCGTCGACTGGACGCCCGCCTTCGCGGGGCTGTCCCCGCGCCGCGTCGACCTGCCCACCTACGCTTTCCAGCGCCGCCGCTACTGGCTGGACGCACCGAAGCCCCAGTCGGGGGCCGCCGCCGATCCGGTGGAGGAGCAGTTCTGGCGCACGGTTCAGGAGGGTGACCTTCAGGAGTTCGCCCGCACCCTGGGTCTGGAGGCGACCGAGGCTCTGGGCGAGGTCGTCCCTGCTCTGTCCGCCTGGCGTCAGGCGGGCAAGGAGCGTGCCACGGTCGACAGCTGGCGTTACCGGGTCGTCTGGCGGACGCACGACCTGCCCGCCGCCGGCACCCTGGACGGCACCTGGCTCCTCGCCGTCCCGGAGACACACCTGCGGTCCCCCCTGGTCGCCGCAGTGGCCCGCACTCTCAGCCAGGCCGGCGCGACCACCGTCACCATCGCCGTGGACGCCGGCGACCTCGACCGTGAACGCGTCGCCGCACGACTCGCGGACGCGCTCTCCGTCAGCGGGGTGACGTCCACCGAACCGGCGTCCGTACAGGGCGTCGTCTCCCTGCTCGCGCTCGACGAGCGCCCCGCACCCGGCCACCCCGGCGCCACCGCCGGCATGACCTCCTCCCTCGTCCTCCTCCAGGGGCTGCTGGACGCCGACCTGGACGCCCGGCTGTGGATCCTGACCAGCGAGGCCGTCACCACCGGCACCGGTGATGCCGTGCGCAACCCGCTCCAGGGCGCCCTGTGGGGCTTCGGGCGGGTCGTCGCGCTGGAGCAGCCCCGCCGCTGGGGCGGGCTCGTGGATCTGCCCGCCGAGCTGGACGAGGACACCGCCCGCGGGCTCGTCGCCGTCCTCGCCGCCCGTTCCGACGAGGACCAGACGGCACTCCGCGGCCGTACCGCCCACATCCGCCGCCTGGTCCGGGCCCCGCTCGCGGGGCGTCCCGCGCCGCGCGCCTGGCGCACCAGCGGCGCCGCGCTCGTCACCGGCGGAACCGGCGGCCTCGGCGCCCACACCGCCCGGCTGCTGGCCCGCAGGGGCGCCGAGCACCTGGTGCTGACCAGCCGTCGCGGCCCGGAAGCGCCCGGCGCCGAGGCCCTGCGCGAGGAGCTGACCGCCTTGGGCTGCCGGGTCACCGTCGCCGCCTGCGACGTCGCCGACCGCGACGCCCTGGAGCGCCTGGTGGCCGCGGTCGAGTCCGACGGGCCCGCCATCCGCACCGTCGTGCACACCGCCGGCGTCGGCATGCTCGCCCCCCTCGCCGAGACCGACCTGGACTTCTTCGCCGAGGGCGCCCGCGCCAAGCTGCTCGGCGCCGCGAACCTCGACGCCGTCTTCGACCACGACCGGCTGGACGCCTTCGTCCTCTACTCGTCCGTCGCCGGCACCTGGGGCAGCGGCGACCACGGCGCGTACTCGGCCTCCAACGCCTACGTGGACGCGCTCGCCGACCAGCGCAGGGCCCGCGGCCTGACCGGAACGTCGATCGCGTGGGGCATCTGGAGCCCCGAGGGCGGCGGCATGGCCGTCAACGTCGTGCGCGAGCAACTGCGCTGGCGCGGCATCCCGTTCATGGACGCCGACCTGGCCGTCACCGGACTCGAGCAGGCCCTGGACCACGACGACGTGTTCCTCGCCGTCGCCGACATCGACTGGGAGCGCTTCGTCCCCGTCTTCACCGCCGCCCACCCCCGGCCCCTGCTGCACGAGGTCCCCGAGGTCGCCGAGGCCATGAAGGCCGACGCGCCCGACGAGGACACGTCGGCCGACCGGCTCGGCGGCCTGCGCGCCGAACTGGCCGCCCTGCCCGCAGCCGAGCGCGTCCGCACCCTCACCGACCTCGTGCGCACCCAGGTCGCCACCGCCCTCGGCCACGCCGACGGCGAGGAGATCGCCCCCCAGCGCGCCTTCCGCGAACTCGGCTTCGACTCCCTGACCGCCGTCGAACTGCGCAACCGCCTCAACGCGGCCACCGGACTGAGCCTCCCCGCCACGGTCGTCTTCGACTTCCCCAACGTCAACGAGCTCGTACGGCACCTCCTCGAGCACCTCGTCGAGGACGCCGGCGACACGGCGGACGACCGGGCCGCCGCCCTGCCCGCCGTGGTGGCGGACCGTCCCGCCCACGAGGACGAGCCCATCGCGATCGTCTCGATGGGCTGCCGCTTCCCCGGCGGAGCGCACTCGCCCGACGACTTCTGGCGGCTCGTCCTCGAGGAGACCGACGCCATCACCTCCCTGCCCGTCGACCGCGGCTGGGACGTGGAGAGCCTGTACGACCCCGACCCCGACCGGCCCGGCACCACGTACGCCCGCGAAGGCGGCTTCCTGCACGACGCCGCCGAGTTCGACGCCGGCTTCTTCGGCATCTCGCCACGCGAGGCGACGGCGATGGACCCGCAGCAGCGACTGCTCCTCGAAACCAGCTGGGAGACCCTGGAGCGGGCCGGCATCGCCCCCGACAGCCTGCGCGGCAGCGACACGGGCGTCTTCGTCGGCGTGTCCCACCAGGGATACGGCACGGGCGGCGAGGCGCCCGAGGGCCTCGAAGGCCACCTGATCACCGGCACCGTCACCAGCATCGCCTCCGGCCGCGTCTCCTACACCCTGGGCCTCGAAGGTCCGGCCGTGACCCTGGACACCGGCTGCTCCTCCGCGCTCGTCGCCATGCACCTGGCCATCCGGTCGCTGCGCTCCGGCGAGTGCTCCCTCGCCCTGACCGGCGGCGCCGCCATCATGGGCGAGCCGATCGGCATGGTCGGCTTCAGCCGCCAGCGGGGCCTGGCGACGGACGGCCGCTGCAAGGCGTTCGGAGCCGGCGCCGACGGCATGGGCATGGCCGAAGGCGTGGGCGTGCTCCTCCTGGAGCGCCTGTCGGACGCGCGGGCCAACGGGCACCAGGTGCTCGCCGTCGTCCGCGGCTCGGCCATCAACCAGGACGGCGCCTCCAACGGCCTCACCGCCCCCAACGGACGCTCCCAGCAGCGCGTCATCCGGGCCGCGCTCGCGGACGCCGGACTGTCCGCCGCGGACGTGGACGTGGTCGAGGCGCACGGCACGGGCACGAAGCTCGGCGACCCGATCGAGGCGCAGGCGCTGCTCGCCACCTACGGGCAGGAGCACGACGCCGAACACCCGCTCTGGCTGGGCTCGGTGAAGTCCAACATCGGCCACAGCCAGGCCGCTTCCGGCATGGCCGGCATCATCAAGACGGTGCAGGCCATGCGGCACGGCATCCTGCCCAGAACCCTGCACGCCGACGAGGTCTCCCCGTTCGTCGACTGGTCGGCCGGACACGTCGAGCTGCTCACCCAGGCGCGGCCCTGGAACCCGGACGGCCGTCCACGCCGTGCCGCCGTCTCCTCCTTCGGCGTCAGCGGCACCAACGCGCACGTCATCCTCGAACAGCCCGCCACCGAGCCGGAGCCCGTCACACAGGTCCCGGCCTCGACCCCGGCCGGCACCGTCGTACCGTGGCTGGTCTCCGCCCGCTCGGCGGACGCGCTGCGCGCCCAGGCCGAACGACTGCTGTCCCACCTGACGGACAGCGCCGACACCCTCCCCGACCCCGCCGACGTGGCCCACTCCCTCCTCACGGGCCGCGCCGCCCTGGAGGAACGGGCGGTCGTCGTCGGCGGCGACACCGAAACCCTCCTCGCCGGACTCCAGGCCCTCGCCACCGGCACCACCACGCCCGCCCTCGCCCGGGGCGCCACCCAGCGCATCGGCGAGAGCGTCGACCCGGTGTTCGTGTTCCCGGGGCAGGGGGCGCAGTGGGCCGGGATGGCGGTTGAACTTCTCGATTCCAGTCCGGTGTTCGCGGAGCGGTTCGCGGAGTGTGGTGAGGCGCTGGCCCAGTTCGTCGACTGGTCGTTGACGGACGTGGTGCGCGGGGAGGACGGTGCGCCGGGTCTGGACCGGGTGGATGTGGTGCAGCCGGTGCTGTGGGCGGTGATGGTGTCGCTCGCCGCCGTCTGGGAGTCGTTCGGTGTGCGGCCGGCGGCTGTTGTGGGTCACTCGCAGGGTGAGATCGCCGCTGCCGTGGTGTCCGGTGCGCTCAGCGTCGTCGATGGCGCGCGTGTGGCGGCGCTGCGGTCGAAGGCGATCGTCGCGCTGGCCGGGCGGGGCGGAATGGTGTCCGTCGCGCTCACGCACGAGGACACCGCGACGCTGATCTCCCGTTGGGAGGGCCGCATCTCGGTCGCTGCGGTGAACGGGCCGACGTCCACGGTGGTGTCGGGTGACGCGGACGCGCTGGACGAGCTTGTCGCGCACGCGGATGAGGTGGGTACTCGGGTGCGCCGGATCGAGGTGGACTACGCCTCGCACTCGGCCCATGTGGAGTCCATCGAGGCGGAGTTGGCGGAGCTTCTTGCCCCGGTCACCGCTGGTGAGCCGTCGGTGCCGTTCCTGTCGACGGTGACGGGGGAGTGGATCAGCGCGGGTGAGACGGATGCCGGTTACTGGTATCGGAACCTGCGTCAGACCGTACTGCTGGAGCCGGTCGTGCGGCGGCTGGCGCAGTCCGGGCACGGTGCGTTCCTGGAGATGAGCCCGCATCCGGTGCTGACCGTGCCGGTCGCCGAAACCGTCGAAGCGGCCGGCGCCGACGCTGTGGTCGTCGGTTCGCTGCGCCGGGGCGAGGGCGGCCTGGACCGCCTGTACGTCTCCCTCGGCGAGGCGTGGGCGCGTGGCGTCGCCGTCGACTGGACGCCCGCCTTCGAGGGTCTGTCCCCGCGCCGCGTCGACCTGCCCACCTACGCCTTCCAGCGCCGTCACTACTGGCTCGAGACTGCCGGCCGCCGGGCCGCCGACCACACGGGTCCCGAGGGCGCGGACCTTCTCGACGACGCGTTCTGGACCAGCGTCGAGAACCAGGACGTCGACGCCCTCGCCGAGGATCTCGGGATCGCCGACGTCCGCTCGCTGGCCGAGATCGTGCCGGCCCTGTCGTCCTGGCGGCGCGACCGGATCACCCGCTCGACCCTCGACCGCTGGCGCTACCGGGTGACCTGGCGGCCCTGCGCCGAACAGCCCGCCCGCGCCGACGCGCTCCGGGACGCCTGGCTGATCCTCGTACCCGCCGGACACGAGGACGACCCCCTCGTGCGGGGCGTGATCGAGGCCGTCGGCGCGCACGCGGCCGAGGCACGCGTCCTGGTCGCCGGAGCGGCCGAGGCCGAACGCGACCGCATGGCCGACCTCCTGCGGCAGCACAGTGAGGACACAGTCGTCGGCGGGGTGCTCTCGCTGCTCGCGCTGGACGAGTCACCGTGGTCCCCGGAGGGCGTGCTGCCCACCGGCATGGTGCTGATGACCGCCCTGCTCCAGGCGCTCGGCGACGCCCAGGTCGACGCGCCCATGTGGTGCGCCACGCGGGGCGCCGTCACCGTCCGCCGCGGCGACCCGCTGCTCAGCCCGCTCCAGGCGATGAGCTGGGGTCTGGGACGCATCGCGGCCCTGGAGTACCCGCAGCGCTGGGGCGGCCTTCTCGACCTGCCCGAGCAGCTCGACGCGCGTGCCGCGCGACGCCTGGCCGCCGCTCTGTCCGGCACGCTCGAGGAGGACCACCTCGCGGTGCGCCCGTCCGGGACCTTCGCCCGCAGGCTGGTCCGCGCGGGCGAGGGGCCCCGCCCCGGGGGTGTCTGGAAGCCGTCCGGCACCGTGCTCGTCACCGGCGGCACCGGCGGGATCGGCGGGCACATCGCCCGCTGGCTGGCCCGCGGCGGCGCCGAGCACCTGGTGCTCGTCTCGCGGCGCGGTCCCGAAGCCCCCGGCGCCGACGACCTCGTGGCCGAGCTCGCGGAACTCGGCACCCCGGCGAGCGTCGTCGCGTGCGACGTGTCCGACGCGCAGGCCGTCCGGCGGCTCGTCGACGACCTGCCCGGCGGCGGCACCCTGACCGCCGTCTTCCACACCGCCGGCATCATCGACGACGGCCTCATCGACGCGCTCACCCCGCAGCGGGCGCACGACGTGCTGCGGCCCAAGGCCGACGCGGCGCTCGCCCTCGACGCCGCCACCCGCCACCTCGACCTGAACGCCTTCGTGCTGTTCTCCTCCATGGCGGGCACCCTCGGCGGACCCGGCCAGGGCAGCTACGCCGCCGCCAACGCCCACCTCGACGCCCTCGCCGCCCGCCGGCGCGCCGAAGGGCTGCCCGCCACCTCGGTCGGCTGGGGCACCTGGGCCGGCGGCGGCATGGTCGGCGAGGAGGTCGCCGAACGGCTGCGCCGCGACGGTGTGCCGCCGATGGAACCCGAACTCGCCGTCGCCTCCCTCCAGAAGGCGCTCGACGAGGACGAGGAGTTCGTCGTCGTGGCGGACGTCGACTGGAAGCTGATCACGGTCCGCGCCTTCGCCGCGCTGCGCGAACTGCCCGAACCCCGGACCGCCGTCACCACCGCCGACCGGGCGGAGCAGAAGGAGACCGACGCCGTCGACGGGCCGCCGCTCGTCAAGCGGCTGGCCGCCCTCCCGCCCGCCGAGCGCCGCGCCGCCCTGCTCAACGAGGTCCGCGACGAGGCGGCCGCCGTACTCGGCCACGCCGACGCCGACGCCGTCCCGGAGGGCCGCGCGTTCCGCGACCTCGGTTTCGACTCGCTGACCGCGGTCGAACTGCGCAACCGGTTCGCCGAGGCCACCGGTCTGCGGCTGCCGGTCACCCTCGCCTTCGACCACCCGACCGCGTCCGCCCTCGCCGCCCACCTGGACGCCGAACTGTTCGGCGGACGGGCCGACGACACCCTCCTGCCCGCCCCGGCCGCCGCATCCGCGCTGCCCACGGCGTCCGTGGACGACGACCCCGTCGTCATCGTCGGCATGGCCTGCCGCTTCCCCGGCGGCGTCACCTCGCCCGAGGAACTGTGGCGGCTCGTCGCCGACGGCGTCGACGCCATCACCCCGTTCCCCGGCGACCGCGGCTGGGACATCGAGACCCTGTACGACCCCGACCCCGACCGCATCGGCCACACCTACGCCCGGCACGGCGGATTCCTGCACGACGCCGCCGAGTTCGACCCGGCGTTCTTCGGCATCTCGCCGCGTGAGGCGGTCGCCGTCGACCCGCAGCACCGGCTGCTGCTGGAAACCTCCTGGGAGGCGTTCGAACGCGCCGGCATCGACCCGCAGGGGATGCGCGGCGCACGGGCCGGCGTGTTCGTGGGCTCCAACTACCACGACTACGCCGGCAGGGCCCGCCGAGCGCCCGAGGAACTGGAGGGATACCTGGCCACCGGCAGCGCCAGCAGCGTCGCCTCCGGCCGCATCGCCTACACCTTCGGACTCGAGGGCCCGGCCGTCACCGTCGACACCGCCTGCTCCTCCTCGCTCGTGGCCCTGCACCTGGCGGCGCAGGCCCTGCGGTCGGGGGAGTGCGACGTGGCCCTGGCCGGCGGCGTCACCGTGATGTCCACGCCGGACACCTTCGTCGAGTTCAGCAGGCAGCGCGCGCTGTCGCCCGACGGACGCTGCAAGCCGTTCTCCGCCGAGGCCGACGGGGCCGGCTGGTCCGAGGGCGTGGGCCTGCTCCTGCTGGAGCGCCTGTCCGACGCCCGCCGCGGCGGGCACCAGGTGCTCGCCGTCGTCGCCGGCACCGCCGTCAACCAGGACGGCGCCTCCAACGGGCTGACCGCGCCCAGCGGTCCCGCCCAGCAGCGGGTCATCCGCCAGGCGCTCGCCTCCGCCGGGCTCTCCCCGGCCGACGTCGACGCCGTCGAGGCGCACGGCACCGGCACCACCCTCGGCGACCCCATCGAGGCGCAGGCCCTCCTCGCCACCTACGGCCAGGACCGGCCGCAGGACCGCCCGCTGTGGCTGGGGGCGCTGAAGTCCAACATCGGGCACACCCAGGCGGCCTCAGGCGTCGCCGGGGTCATCAAGATGGTGATGGCGATGCGGCACGGCACCCTGCCGCGCACCCTGCACGCCGACCGTCCCTCCCCGCACGTCGACTGGTCCTCCGGCGCCGTGCGCCTGCTCCAGGAGGAGCGGGCCTGGGAGCCGGGCGACACCCCGCGCCGCGCCGGCGTCTCCTCCTTCGGCGTCAGCGGCACCAACGCCCACGTCATCCTCCAGGAGCCGGACGCCCCTGCGCAGTTGGAGCCGCAGCAGGAACTGGAGCCGCAGCCGGAACAGAAGCCGCAGCAGGAACAGGAGGCGCGGCCCGACCAGGAGGCGCAGTCCCGGCCCGTGCCGGCCCTGCCCTGGCTGCTGTCCGCCCGCGGCGCCGCCGCCCTGCGCGACCAGGCCCGCCGCCTGCTCGACCACCTCACCGCCCGCCCCGGGACCGAGCCGGCCGACCTCGCCCTGTCCCTGGCCACCACCCGCGCCCACCTGGAGGACCGGGCGGCCGTCGTGGCCGCCGCCGACGACACCGACGCGCTGACCCAGGCGCTCACCGCCCTCGCCGAGGGCCGCGAACACCCCGGCCTGACCACCGGACGGGCCCGCGGCGGCAGGACCGCGTTCCTCTTCTCCGGCCAGGGCGCCCAGCGCCCCGAGACCGGCCGCGCCCTGTACGAGACGTACGACGTGTTCGCCGACGCCTTCGACGCCGTCTGCGCCCACCTCGACGCCCACCTCGACACGCCGCTGCGCGACGTCCTGTTCGCCGCGCCCGGCAGCCCGGAGGCGGCCCTCCTGGACCGCACCGACCACACCCAGGCCGCGCTGTTCGCCGTGCAGGTCGCCCTGTACCGGCTGCTGGAGAGCCTGGGCGTACGGCCCGACGTGCTGCTCGGCCACTCCGTCGGCGAGATCGCCGCGGCCCACGCCGCCGGTGTCCTCGCCCTGGAGGACGCCTGCCGGCTGGTCGCCGTGCGCGGCCGGCTCATGGCGGACCTCCCCGAGGGCGGCGCGATGATCTCCGTACGGGCCTCGGTGGAGGAGGTGACTCCGCTGCTCGCCGCGTACGAGGGCCGGGTGGCCGTCGCCGCCGACAACGGCCCCCTGGCCACGGTGATCTCCGGCGACGAGGACGACGTCACCGCGCTCGCCGCCGAACTCGCCGGGCAGGGCCGCAGGACCCGCCGGCTCAACGTCAGCCACGCCTTCCACTCGCACCGCATGGACGGCATGCTCGACGCCTTCGCCGAGCACACCGCGTCGATACCGCACGAGGCGCCCGCCCTGCCGGTGGTGTCCACCGTCACCGGACGCCCCGTCACCGCCGACGAGCCCTTCGACGGCGCCTACTGGGTGCGCCAGGTCCGCGACGGCGTCCGCTTCCGCGACGGCGTCCGCACCCTGGAGGAACAGGGCGTCACCACCTACGTGGAGATCGGTCCGGGCGGCGTGCTCACCGCGCTCGCCGGGGAGTGCGTCGAGGGCGACGCCCTCCTGGTGCCCACCCTGAACCGGGACACCGAGGAGAGCCGGTCCCTGACCTCGGCACTCGTACGGCTGCACACGAACGGCCACCGGGTCGACTGGTCCACCTGGTTCGCCCCCACCGGCGCCCGGCGCACCGACCTGCCGACCTACGCGTTCCAGCGGCGCCGCTACTGGCTGGAGGCCACCGACGCCGACACCACGGGCGCGGGCCCGGACTCCGTACGCCACCCCCTGCTCACCGCGGCCGTGCCGCTGGCCGACGGGGACGGTCTGGTCCTCACGGGGACCGTCTCGGTGGACGGCCGGCCCTGGCTCGCCGATCACGCCCTGGACGGCCGGATCCTGTTCCCCGGCACCGCGTTCCTGGACCTCGCCCTGGAGGCGTGCGCCCACGCCGGCGCCGCCCGCGTCGCCGACCTCACGCTGAGCACCCCGCTCGTCCTGCCCGAGAACGGCGGCGTACGGCTCCAGGTCGGCGTCTCCGCACCCGGCGAGGACGGCGACCGCACCCTGACCGTCCACTCCCGTCCCCTCACCGGCGACGGCGCGGACGGACCCTGGACCCGGCACGCCGAAGGCGTCCTCGGCGCCGCCCCCGCGCCCGCCGGCGACCCCCTCCCGGCCGCCTGGCCGCCGCCCGGCGCCACCCCGGTGGACGTGACCGGACTGTACGAGCAGATCGCCGCACGCGGCTTCGCCTACGGGCCCGCCTTCCGCGGGCTGCGCGCCGCCTGGCGCGACGGCGACACCGTGTACGCGGAGATCGCCGCCGAGGACGGCGAACACCTCCAGGGCACCGACCGGTTCCGCGTCCACCCCGCCCTCCTCGACGCCTCCCTGCACACCGTGGCCCTCACCGTCGCCGACGGCACGGACACCGTGGTCCCGTTCACCTTCCAGGACGTCGCCGCGCACACCGACGGACCCGCCGCGCTGCGGGTACGGCTCGTCCCGGCCGGCGAGCGCACCCACCGGGTGACGCTCCTCGACGGCACCGGAGCCCCGGTCGCGGAGATCGGCGCGCTGACCCTGCGCGCCGTGGACACCGCGTCCCTGCCGGCCGCCACCGGCGGCGCCGGCGCGCTGCACACCCTCCGCTGGATCCCGGCCCCCACCGGGACCGCCACCGCCCCCGTACACCTGGTGGGTCCGGCGGCGGAGCTCGACGGCGTGCCGGCCCTCGCGGAGGCCGTGCGGCACGCCGACCCGGCCGCGCTGGCGACGACGGTCGACGAAGCCGCGGGGACCACGGGAACCGGCGACGTCGCCGGAACCGCCGGCACCACGGAGTCCGACGCCGCCGGAACCGCCGTACCGCGCACCGTGCTGGCCGTGGTGCCGGCGCCCGACGAGGACGCGGACCCCGCCACCGCCGCCCGGCAGGCCGCGGGCCACGCGCTGCGGCTGGTGACCGAGTGGCTGGCCGAGGACGCCCTCGCCGCTTCCCGGCTGGTCCTGCTGACCTGCCACGCGGTCGCCACCGGACCCGGCGACACGGCCCTCACCGACCCCGCACAGGCCGCCGTATGGGGCCTGGTGCGCGCGGCGCGGGCCGAGAACCCCGGCCGGTTCGCGCTCGTCGACCACGACGGCACCGCCGCCTCCCTGGCGCTGCTGCCCGCCGTCCTGGCCGGCGAGGCCGGCGAGACCGCGCTGCGGGACGGAGCCGCCCTCGTGCCCCGGCTGACCCGCACCGCGCCCGCCGCCGACGCGCCTGACGCGGTCGGCGACGGCACGGTGCTCGTCACCGGCGCCGGCGGTGTCCTGGGCCGGCAGGTCGCCCGCCACCTGGTCACCGCGCACGGCGCCCGCTCGCTGGTGCTGGCCGGACGGCGCGGCCCCGCCGCCGAGGGCATGACCGAACTGTGCGAGGAACTGCGCGGCCACGGGGCCCGCGTCACCGTCGCCGCCTGCGACGTCGCCGACCGGGACGCCCTGACCGCCCTGCTCGCCCAGGTCCCCGGGGACCGGCCGCTGACCGCGGTCGTGCACACCGCCGGCGTCCTCGACGACGGCATCGTGCAGTCGCTCACCCCCGCACGCCTCGACACCGTGCTGCGCGCCAAGGCCGACGCGGCCTGCCTGCTGGCGGAACTCACCGCCGGCACCGGCGCCGCGCTCGTCCTGTTCTCCTCCCTCTCCGGCACCCTCGGCGGAGCCGGGCAGGCCAACTACTCGGCCGCCAACGCGTTCCTCGACGCGTTCGCCGTCCGGCAGACCGCCGCCGGGCGCCGTGTGCAGTCCCTCGCCTGGGGACTGTGGGCGGAGCGCAGCGGCATGACCGGCGCCCTGGCCGCGACCGACCTGCGCCGCATCGCCCGAGGCGGCCTGCGCCCCCTGGCCACCGCCGACGCGCTCGCCCTGCTGGACACGGCGCTGCGCACCACGGACGCCTGGCTCGCCCCGGCCGGTCTGGACACCGGCGCGCTGCACGGCCCCGACGGCTCGGTGCCCGAGGTGCTCCGCGACCTCGTTCCGGCTCACCTCCGGCGCACGGCCCGCACGGCCCCCGCCGCACAGGCAGCCACGCCCGCCGGGGACGGCCTGCGCGAACGTCTCGCCGGGCTCGACGCCGGGGCCCGCAACAGCGCCGTACTGGACGCCGTGCTCACCCAGGCGGCCCTGGTCATCGGCCACGACACGCCCGACTCCCTCGACCCCGAACGGGGCTTCCTGGACAGCGGGTTCGACTCCCTGACCGCCGTCGAACTGCGCAACCGGCTCAGCGCCCTCGCGGGCGTACGGCTGCCGGCGACGCTGCTGTTCGACCACCCCACCCCCGAGCGGCTCGCCGCGCATCTGCTGGAGCGGATCGCCCCGGCCGGCCCGCCCGCCGGTGCCCCGGTCCTCGACCGGCTGGAGCAGCTGGAGGCCGAGTTCGCCGACGCGCCGGCGGACCCCGCCCTGCGCGACGGGCTGCGCAGGCGGCTGCGCGGCCTCCTGGACCGGCTCGACGGCCTCCCCGCCACCGGGACGGGACAGGAGCCGGGGCCTGCCGCCCTCACCGACGGAACCGGCGGCACCGGCGGGACCGGCGAGGTCGACGAGGTCTCCGACGACGAGCTCCGCGCCTTCCTGGAAGGGGACCTCGACGACGCCTGACCGCCGGTCACCGGCCGCCGCGGCACGGACCCGTTCCGGCCGCGGCGGCCCCCGGCCCGCACCCCGCCCCCGCG
>NZ_JBHRWL010000003.1:0-55442 GCF_042647945.1 Streptomyces lusitanus | reverse complement strand
CCGCAGCCGCCGGCCGCCCGGACCCGCCCCACCACCAGGCCCCCGGCGCCCGCACGACCCGCGCGCGTCCCACCCGCCGAATCCGCTCCACACACGGCCGGAACGCCCCTGGCGGCGTCGGCCGCCCACCTCTGTCACCTGGAGGGAACAGTGAAGGCTCTTGTGCTCGCGGGGGGATCCGGTACGCGACTGCGACCGATCACCCACACGTCCAGCAAGCAGCTGGTCCCGGTTGCCAACAAACCGATCCTCTTCTACGGACTGGAGTCCATCGCCGCCGCCGGCATCACCGAGGTCGGCGTCATCGTCGGCAGCACCGCCGCCGAGATCGAGGCCGCGGTCGGCGACGGCTCCGCCTTCGGCCTCGACGTCACCTACATCCCGCAGAGCGAACCCCTCGGGCTCGCCCACGCGGTCCTCATCGCCCGCCCCTTCCTCGGCGACGACGACTTCGTGATGTACCTCGGCGACAACTTCGTCCTCGACGGCATCGGCGACGTCGTCGACGAGTTCCGCAAGAACCCCTGCGACGCGCAGATCCTGCTCACCCGCGTCGGCGACCCCAGCGCCTTCGGCGTGGCCGTGACCGACGACCAGGGCAACGTCGTGGACCTCGAGGAGAAGCCGAAGGCGCCCCGCAGCGACCTCGCCGTCGCCGGCGTCTACCTCTTCACCCCCGTCGTCCACGACGCCGTCCGCGCCATCCGGCCCTCCCCGCGCGGCGAGCTGGAGATCACCGACGCCCTCCAGTGGATGATCGACGAGCGGATGACCGTGCGCTCCACGGTCATCACCGGCTACTGGAAGGACACCGGGAACGTCACCGACATGCTGGAGGTCAACCGCACCCTCCTGGAGCGTCTCCAGCCCCGCGTCGACGGCTTCGTGGACGAGGAGAGCGAAATCATCGGGCGGGTCCGGATCGAGAACGGCGCCCAGGTCCGGCGCTCCCGGATCGTGGGCCCCGCCATCATCGGCGCGGGCAGCGTCGTGACCGACTCCTACGTCGGACCCTCCACGTCGGTCGCCGAGGACTGCCGGATCAGCCACAGCGAGATCGAGTACTCCATCCTCCTGCGAGGAGCGTCCTTCGACGGCATCCGCCGGGTCGAGGCCTCCCTGGTCGGACGGGACGTCAAGGTCACCCTCGCGCCCCGGCTGCCCGCCACCCACCGCCTCGTGATCGGAGACCACGGGCAGGTCCAGATCTCCTCATGAGCGCCATCCGTCTCCTCGTCGTCACCGCGGTCGCCGCCGAACGCGACGCCGCGGCCCGCGGGCTCTGCCCTGTCAGCACCTGCCCGCCGCCCCCGACTCCGGGACGCAACACCGTCCGCGTCACGACGGGCCGCGCCGGCCTCGGCCACCGGCCGATCCGCGCCGACCTCGTCGCCGGGGGAGTGGGCCCCGCCGCGTCGGCGGCCACCACCGCGGCCGCGCTCACCGCGGCGGCGGCCCGCGACGAGCCCTACGACCTCGTCATCTCCGCCGGCATCGCGGGCGGGTTCGCCCCCGTCGCCGCCCTGGGGTCCGTCGTCGTCGCCGACCGGGTCGTCGCCGCCGACCTGGGCGCCGACTCGCCCGACGGCTTCCTGTCCGTCGACACCCTCGGCTTCGGCGCCACCGAGTACCGCAGCGCACCCCACCTCGCCGCGGCCGTCGCCCGCGGCCTCGGCGCCGTCCACGCACCCGTCCTGACCGTCTCCACCGCCACCGGCACCGCCGAACGCGCCGCCGAACTGCGCGAGCGTCACCAGGCCGCCGCCGAGGCGATGGAGGGCTTCGGCGCCGCCGAGGCCGCCGCCGGCCAGGGCACGCCGTTCCTGGAGATCCGCACCGTCTCCAACGCGGTCGGCCCGCGCGACCGCTCCGCCTGGCGAGTCAAGGAGGCCCTGGCCGCCCTGCGCGACGCCTTCGGGGTCCTGCACACCGTGCTCACGCGGGGCGCTCCGCCGCCCTACAGCTGACCGCGGGCAGGCCGCCGGGGCGGCGAGGCCCCCCGGCCGGGCCATGGAGCGCCGCGGCCGGATCGGATCCGACGCTCCGGCCCGTATCCCGTACGGTGCTCCGGCCGCGTCCGATACGACGCTCCGGCCTGCGCGAACAGCGAGGCGCGGACGATTTCCAAGGGTTTCCCCAGACAACCCCGCCGGGAGCCGAAATCGGGTGACCGCGCGGGTCATGCTGTCCCCACCGCACGAGGAGATCACCACCGGCCGGGCCCACCCCTCGGGCCACCGGACCCACCGGACGACTGGACCACCGGGCGTCCGGTCCGGCACCCGACCTCCCCGCGGCACCACCCGTTCCGTCATCGAACCGAACAGCATGGGGGCAGTCCATGACGAAGGAAGCGCAGCTTCGGGACTACCTCAAGCGGGTCACCGTCGATCTCCACACCACGCGCCGCAAGCTGCGGCAGCTGGAGGCCCGCGACCAGGAGCCCATCGCCGTCGTCGGCATGAGCTGCCGGCTGCCCGGAGACGTGCGCACCCCGGACGACTTCTGGAACCTGCTGGTCTCCGGGACGGACGCGGTGACGGACTGGCCCGCCGACCGCGGCTGGCCCACCGCCCTCGGTTCCGACTCCGACCCCGGCCATCGCCGGGGCGGCTTCGTCCATGACGCGGACCGCTTCGACCCCGCCTTCTTCGGCATCTCCCCGCGCGAAGCCCTCGCCATGGACCCGCAGCAGCGCCTGCTGCTCGAAGTCGTCTGGGAGTCCCTCGAACACGCGGGCATCGACCCGGCCACCCTGCGTGGCAGCCGCTCCGGCGTCTTCGTCGGATGCAGCGACCAGGGCTACACCTCCGGTCTGACCGAGGTGCCCGACGACGTCCGCGGACACCTTCTCACCGGCAACTCCATGTCGGTCCTCTCCGGCCGCGTCGCCTACACCCTCGGCCTGGAGGGGCCCGCCGTCACCGTCGACACCGCCTGCTCCTCCTCCCTGGTCGCCCTCCACCTGGCGGCCCAGTCGCTGCGGTCCGGCGAGTGCTCCCTGGCGGTCGTCGGCGGAGTCACCGTCATGTCCAGCCCCGGCGCGTTCAACGAGTTCGCCCGCCAGGGCGGCCTCGCCGGCGACGGCCGCTGCAAGGCGTTCTCCGACGACGCCGACGGCACCGGCTGGGCCGAGGGCGCCGGCATCCTCGTCGTGGAGCGCCTGTCCGACGCCCGCCGCAACAACCACCCCGTGCTCGCGGTCGTGCGCGGCAGCGCCGTCAACCAGGACGGCGCCTCCAACGGCCTCACCGCCCCCAACGGCCTGTCCCAGCAGCGCGTCATCCTCGCCGCCCTCGCCAACGCCGGACTGCCCGCCGCCGAGATCGACGCCGTCGAGGCACACGGCACCGGCACCGCGCTCGGCGACCCGATCGAGGCGCAGGCACTGCTCGCCACCTACGGCCAGGGCCGCCCCGCCGACCGGCCCCTGCTGCTCGGCTCGGCCAAGTCCAACCTCGGCCACACCCAGGCCGCCGCCGGCGTCGTCGGCGTCATCAAGTCCGTCCTCGCCCTGCGCCACGGCGTGCTGCCCCCCACCCTGCACGCCGAACGGCCCTCCACCCGCGTCGACTGGGACGCCGGCCACGTCCAGCTCCTCACCGAAAAGCACGACTGGCCGGAGACCGACCACCCGCGCCGCGTCGGCGTCTCCGCCTTCGGCGTGTCCGGCACCAACGCCCACGTCATCGTCGAGCAGGCCCCGCAGCCGGCGGCCGAGGAAGGCGACGAGGCTGCCGCCCCGGAGCCGCGAGCGGCCCTTCCCGCCCTGCCGTGGGTCCTGTCCGCCCGTGACGAGGAGTCCCTGCGCGCCCAGGCCCGCCGCCTGGCCGACCACCTCGCCACCCGGCCGGACGCCGACCCCTACGACGTGGCCGCCTCGCTCGCCACGACCCGCACCGCCCACCCGTACCGCGCCGCGGTCGTGGGCGCCGACCGAGCCGAACTCGTCGCCTCCGTCGAGGCGTTGGCGCGCGGCGAAGCCGCCGCCGACGTCTTCACCGGCACCGCCCAGGGGCCGGGCAAGGTCGCGTTCCTGTTCTCGGGTCAGGGTGCGCAGCGTGCGGGGATGGGGCGTGAGCTGTACGAGGCGTTCCCGGTGTTCGCGGGGGCGTTCGACGCGGTGTGCGCGCAGGTCGGGGGTGAGCTGAAGGACGTCGTCTTCGGTGAGGACGCGGAGCGGCTGGGGCGTACGGAGTGGACGCAGCCCGCGCTGTTCGCGGTCGAGGTGGCGTTGTTCCGGCTGCTGGAGTCGTGGGGTGTTCGCCCGGACGTCGTGGGCGGGCATTCGGTCGGGGAGATCGCGGCCGCGCATGTGGCCGGGGTGCTGTCGCTGGAGGACGCCTGTGCGCTGGTGACCGCGCGCGGGCGGTTGATGCAGGCCCTGCCGGAGGGCGGGGTGATGGTCGCGGTGGAGGCGGCCGAGGACGAGGTGCTGCCGCTGCTCGAGGGCCGTACCGGCGAGGTGTCGGTGGCGGCGGTCAACGGCCCGCGGGCCGTGGTGCTCGCCGGTGCCGAGGCGGCTGTCACCGACGTGGCTGAGGCTCTGGCCGCACAGGGCTGCCGTACCTCCCGTCTCCGTGTTTCGCACGCGTTCCACTCGCCGTTGATGGAGCCGATGCTGGCGGAGTTCCGCCAGATCGCCGAGAGCCTGACCTACGCCGCTCCGGCCATCCCGGTCGTCTCCAACCTGACCGGCCGCCTCGCCGCCGATGGCGAGCTGACCACCGCCGACTACTGGGTCCGCCACGTCCGCGAGGCCGTCCGCTTCGCCGACGGTGTGAGCACCCTCGCGGCGGAAGGCGTGACCCGGTTCGTCGAAGTCGGCCCGGACACCACCCTCACCGCCCTCGCCCGCACGTGCGTGCCGGACGACCGGGGGATGCTCTTCCTGCCCGTCCAGCGCAAGCAGGGAGCCGAAGTCCGGCACCTGGTGGGTGGCTTCGCCCGCCTCCACCTGCACGGGGCGGCGGTGTCGTGGCCCGCGCTCCTCCCGGGCGCCGACGTCGTCGACCTGCCGACCTACGCCTTCCGGCGCGACCGCTACTGGCTGGAGCGTTCGTACACCGAGGACGGCGCGGCCGTCCCGTCCCTGCGGTCCGGGCCGCACCACGAGATCATCTGGACCCCGGCCCAGGGGCTTCCCGGAACGGCACGCCTGTCCGGCCGCTGGCTGCTCGTCCGGTCCACCCCGCTCGACGGCGACGACACCTGGCACGACGCGCTGACCACGGCGCTGCACGAGGCGGGGGCCGACGTGGTCACCGTCGAGCAGCACCACCTGGACAGGCGGACCGAACTCTCCCGTCGCATCACCGCCGCCGTCGAGGACGCCCCGGTGACCGGGGTCCTGTCCGTGCCCGCCGTCGACGGTCCGGCGGACGACATGACCGCAGGCGCGTCCGCGACCCTGGTTCTCCTCCAGGCCCTCGGTGACGCCCGTGTCGAGGTTCCGCTGTGGACGCTCACGCGCGGCGCCGTCGCCGCCGACGCCAACGACCCGGCGTCCGACCCCACGCAGGCCGCCGTCTGGGGCCTGGGTCGCGTGGCCGCCCTGGAACACCCCGACCGCTGGGGCGGTCTCGTCGACCTTCCGCCTCAGCTCGACCGGCGCTCCGCCGAGCGGCTCGTCGCCCTGCTCGCCGACAGCACGGACGGCACGCGCCGCACGGGGAGCACGGAACCCTCGTACCCGCGCGAGGACCAGGTCGCCGTCCGCGCCGACGGCACCTTCGCCCGCCGACTGATCTCCGCGGCCCCGTCCGCGGAAGCGGCCTGGCAGCCGGCCGGCACCGTCCTGGTGACCGGCGGCACCGGAGCGCTGGGAGCCAGGGTGGCCCGCTGGGCCGCACAGCAGGGAGCCGAGCGCCTCCTCCTCGTCAGCCGGCGCGGCGCGCAGGCCCCCGGCGCGGAGGCCCTCGGCGAGGACCTGCGGCGGCTGGGAGCCGACGTCACGTTCGCCGCAGTGGACCTGACGGACCGTGAGGCCGTCCGCGAACTGCTCGACGCCCATCCGGTCGACGCCGTGGTGCACACGGCCGGAGTCATCGCCGACGGGGTGCTCGACGGCCTCGCCCCGGAAGCGTTCCGCTCCGTCTTCGCGGCCAAGGTCACCGGTGCGCGGCACCTGGACGAACTGACCCGGGACCGCGACCTCTCCGCCTTCGTCCTGTTCTCCTCCTTCGCCGGAACGGTCGGCTCCGCCGGGCAGGGCAACTACGCCGCCGCCAACGCCGTGCTGGACGCCCTGGCCGAGCAGCGGCGGGCCGCGGGCCTGCCCGCCAAGTCCATCGCGTGGGGCCCCTGGGCCGGCGGCGGCATGGCCGCCGACGCCGGAGCCGAAGGCCGCCAGGTGCGCGGCGGTGTCGGCCTGCTCGACCCCGACCGGGCCCTGGAGGCCCTCGCGGCCCAGGCCGCCGGAGGCCCTTCCGCGTCCTTGGTCGCCGATGTCGACTGGAACCGCTTCGGCGCCGCTTTCACCGCCGTCCGCCCGAGTCCGCTGCTCGCCGAGGTCCACGACCGCCCCGCCGAGACCCGCACCGCCCCCGCCTCGACGGCACTGCGCGACCGCCTCGCCGGCCTCACCCCCGAGGACCGCCGGCGCGAGCTGCTGACCGAGGTGCGCACCCGTGCCGCCGCCGCCCTCGGCCACGCCGGCCCCGGGCAGGTGGGTGCGGAACTGGCGTTCCGCGACCTCGGCGTCGACTCGCTGATCGCGGTCGAACTGCGCAACACCCTTGCCGCCGTCTGCGGCCTCACCCTCTCGGCCACGGTGGTCTTCGACCACCCGACGCCGCAGGCCCTCGCCGCTCACCTGTACGACGAACTCTTCGGCGACATCCACACCGGCACCGTCGTCACGACCGTCGCCCCGGTCACGGCGGCGGCGGACGAGCCGGTGGCGATCGTCGGGATGGCCTGCCGTTTCCCCGGTGGCGTCGACTCCCCGGAGAGCCTGTGGGCCCTGCTGGAGGAGGGGCGCGACGGCATCACCGACTTCCCGGACGACCGCGGCTGGGACCTCGACCTGCTCTTCGCCCCGGACCCGGACAACGCCTACGCCAGCCACACCGCGCGCGGTGGTTTCCTCGACGGCGTCGACGGTTTCGACGCGGAGTTCTTCGGGGTGTCGCCGCGTGAGGCGTTGGCGATGGATCCGCAGCAAAGGCTTCTGCTGGAGTCGTCGTGGGAGGCGGTGGAGCGGGCGGGGATCGATCCGCGGTCGCTGCGAGGCGCACGGGTCGGGGTGTTCGCGGGTACCAACGGGCAGGACTATCCGGCGCTGCTGGGCATGTCGGAGGGTGACTTCGGCGGTTATGTCGGCACCGGGAGCGCGGCGAGTGTGCTGTCGGGCCGGCTGGCGTACGTCCTGGGCCTGGAGGGTCCGGCGGTCACAGTGGACACGGCCTGCTCGTCGTCCCTGGTGGCTCTGCATCTGGCGGTCCAGTCCCTGCGGTCCGGCGAGAGCGATCTCGCACTCGCGGGCGGTGTGACGGTGATGTCGACGCCGGGCGCGTTCGTGGAGTTCAGCCGTCAGGGAGGTCTGGCGGGGGACGGCCGGTGCAAGGCGTTCGCGGAGGACGCGGACGGTACCGGGTGGGGCGAGGGCGTCGGCGTGCTGCTGGTGGAGCGGCTGTCGGACGCCCAGGCCAAGGGCCACCGAGTACTGGCGGTCGTGCGCGGCTCGGCGGTGAATCAGGACGGTGCCTCCAACGGGCTGACGGCGCCGAACGGCCCGTCGCAGCAGCGGGTGATCCGTGCCGCGCTCGCGGACGCCGGGCTCACCGCATCCGACGTCGATGCTGTGGAGGCGCACGGGACGGGTACACGGCTGGGTGACCCGATCGAGGCGCAGGCGCTGCTGGCCACCTACGGTCAGGACCGGCCCGACGAGCGGCCCCTGTACCTGGGGTCGGTGAAGTCGAACTTCGGTCACACGCAGGCGGCCGCTGGTGTGGCCGGTGTGATCAAGATGGTGGAGGCGTTGCGGCACGGGGTCGTGCCGGCGACGTTGCATGTGGACGAGCCGTCGTCGCAGGTGGACTGGTCGACGGGCGCGGTGCGGCTGGTGACGGAGCGTCAGGCGTGGCCGTCGGTGGTGCGTCCTCGTCGTGCCGGTGTGTCCTCGTTCGGACTGAGCGGCACCAACGCCCACATCATCCTCGAACAAGCACCCCAGGAGACGGCCGCTCCCGCCGAGCCCGCCGAACCGAGCACCCTGCCCGTCATCCCCTGGGCGCTGTCCGGACGCGGCGCCGACGCGCTGCGCGCACAGGCGGCGCGACTGCTCGACACCGTACGGTCGGCCCCTGACACCGACCTGCTGAAGATCGCGTCGGCGCTGGTCACCACCCGTACCCCCTTCGAGGACCGCGCCGTCGTACGCGGCCGTTCCCGCGAGGAACTGCTGTCCGGCCTGACGGCCCTGGCGGACGGCGAGTCCGTCGCCCAGGTCACCGTCGGTGCCGTCACCGAGGGCCGCATGGCCTTCCTCTTCTCCGGTCAGGGCGCGCAGCGCGCGGGCATGGGACGTGAGCTGTACGAGGCGTTCCCGGTGTTCGCGGAGGCGTTCGACGCGGTGTGCGCGCACGTCGGCGCGGAACTGAAGGACGTTGTCTTCGGCGGTGACGCGGAGCGGCTGGGCCGTACGGAGTGGACGCAGCCCGCGCTGTTCGCGGTCGAGGTCGCGCTGTTCCGGCTGCTGGAGTCCTGGGGCGTGCGCCCCGACTTCGTGGGCGGGCACTCGATCGGTGAGATCGCGGCCGCGCACGTGGCCGGGGTGCTGTCCCTGGAGGACGCCTGCGCCCTCGTGACCGCGCGCGGTCGGCTGATGCAGGCCCTGCCTGAGGGTGGGACGATGATCGCGGTGGAGGCGGCCGAGGACGAGGTCCTGCCCCTCCTCGACGGCCGTGAGGCCGAGGTGTCGCTCGCGGCGGTCAACGGCCCGAAGGCCGTCGTCCTCGCCGGCACCGAGGCCGCCGTGACGGAGATCGCCGAGACTCTGGCGGCGCAGGGCAGCCGCACCTCCCGCCTCCGCGTCTCCCACGCGTTCCACTCACCGCTGATGGAGCCGATGCTGACGGACTTCCGTCAGGTCGCCGCGACCCTCACCTACAACGCCCCCACCATCCCGGTCGTCTCCAACGTCACCGGACGCCTCGCCGCCGACGGCGAGCTGACCACCCCCGACTACTGGGTCCACCACGTCCGCGACGCAGTCCGTTTCGCCGACGGCGTCACCACCCTGGCGACGGAAGGCGTCACCCGCTTCGTCGAACTCGGCCCCGACGCCCCCCTCACCCCCCTCACCCGCGCCACCCTCGACGACACCACCGACCTGGTCTGCGTGGCCGTACAGCGCAAGGACCGGTCCGAGACGGACGCCCTGGTCGCCGCACTCGCGACCCTGCACACCACGGGCGCCCCGGTTGACTGGGCCGCGATGTTCGGTGCCGTCGGTACCGTTCCGCTGCCCACGTACGCCTTCCAGCGCCGCCGGTACTGGCCCGAGCCCCGGCGTGTCGAGGCCGGGGCGTCCGGCGGGGCCGTCGCGCCCGCCGAGGACGCCTTCTGGCAGGCCGTCGAACGCGGGGACGCCCGTGAACTGGCCGACGCCCTGCACCTGGACGACGCCACCCTCGGCACCGTGCTGCCGGCCCTGTCGGCCTGGCGGCGCCTCCAGACGGAACAGCTCGTCGCCGACTCCTGGCGCTACCGCGTCCGGTGGCGGCGTCTCGACTCCGCCGGCGTCCGGGCCGGCGAGGACACCGGCCGGTGGCTGCTGCTCCAGCCGGCCGACGACTCCGCGTCCGGCGCCGGCGACACCGCACTCCCGGGCATCGAGGAGTTCCTCCCCGACATCGAGCGCCTGACCTGTCCCGCCGACGCCGACCGGGCCACGCTGGCCGCCCTGCTCAGCGACGCCGCCACCGCCGACGGAGGCGCCCCGCTCGCCGGTGTGCTCTCCGGCCTGCCCGGTGTCGCCACCACGCTGGCCGTCGTGCAGGCCCACGCCGACGCCGGCCTCACCGCGCCCCTCTGGCTGCTGACCAGCGGCGCCGTCACCGTCGGCGCCGGCACGGAGGCCGTCGTCGAGCCGAGTGCCGCCGCCGTGTGGGGGCTGGGCCGCGTGGCCGCACTGGAACACCCCGACCGCTGGGGCGGGCTGCTCGACCTGCCCGCCCGCCCGGACCGCCGTGCGCTCACCCGCGCCGCCGCCGTACTCACCTCGGGCGCCGAGGACCAGGTCGCCGTCCGCGGCGGCACCGCGCACGCCCGCAGGCTCGTCCCCGCTCCCGCGCCCGTGTCGGCCGCGACCGGGGAGTGGACCGCGCCGGAGCGTGTTCTCGTCACCGGCGGCACCGGCGCGCTGGGTTCCCGCGTCGCCCGCTGGGCCGTTGCGCGCGGTGCCCGTGAGCTGGTCCTCACCAGCCGTCGCGGCCCCGAAGCCCCCGGCGCAGATGCTCTGCGCGCCGACCTCGTCCGGCTCGGCGCGAAGGTCACCGTCGTCGCCTGCGACACGGGCGACCGCGATGCCGTGGCCCGGCTGCTGGCCGCCCACCCCGTCGACGCCGTGGTGCACGCCGCCGGCGTCCTCGACGACGAGGTCATCACCGGCTGCACGCCGGACCGGCTCGCCGCCGTCCTGCGGGCCAAGGCCGACGCGGCCGACCACCTCGACGCCCTCACCCGCGACAGCGACCTGTCCGCCTTCGTGGTCTTCTCCTCCGTCGCCGGCGTGTGGGGCAGCGGGGGACAGGCCGCCTACGCCGCCGCCAACGCCCACCTCGACGCCCTCGTGGAGCGCCGCCGCGCCCGCGGTCTGGCCGGCACGGCCGTCGCCTGGGGCCCCTGGGACGGCACCGGCATGGCCGCCGACCCGCAGGCGCAGGAGACGCTGCGCCGCCGCGGACTGCGCGCGCTCGACCCGGACGCGGCACTGACCGCGCTCGACCGTGCGCTCGTGGCCCGCGACACCGCCGTCGTCGTCGCCGACGTCGACTGGGCACGGTTCGTGCCCGCCTTCACCACCGGCCGCCCCAGCCCCCTGCTCGCCGACCTGACCGAGGCCGCCGCGCCGGCCGGCACCGGTACCGGCGCCACCACCTCCGGCACCATCGGCGCGGGCGGCGCGCTGCGCGACCGGCTCGACCCGCTGTCCGCCGAGGAGCGCACCGCCGCCCTGCTGGACCTCGTGCGCCGTCGCGCCGCCGTCGCGCTCGGCCACACCGACCCGGCCGCCGTCGCCGAGGGCCGTGCCTTCCGCGACATGGGCTTCGACTCGCTCACCGCCGTCGAACTGCGCGACGACCTCACCGCGGAGACCGGCGTCGCCTTGCCCGCCACCCTCGTCTTCGACCACCCCACCCCGGCCGCCGTCGCCGCCCACCTGCACGAGCAGATGTACGCGGAGGCGTACGGCGAGGCGTACGGGACGGGAGAACGCCGGGCGGCGACGGCCGTGACGGCCACCGGCACCGACCCGGTCGTCATCGTCGGCATGGGCTGCCGGCTGCCCGGCGGCGTCGACGGACCCGACCGGCTCTGGGAGCTGCTCGCGTCCGGCGGCGACGCCGTCGGCGGGTTCCCGGAGGACCGCGGCTGGGACCTCACGGTCCTGCGGGAGGCCAGCGACACCCTGGCCGGCGGATTCCTCGCCGACGCCTCCGCCTTCGACGCCGCGTTCTTCGGCATCAGCCCCCGCGAGGCCCAGGCCCTCGACCCGCAGCAGCGGCTCTTCCTGGAGACCTCGTGGGAGGCCCTCGAACGTGCCGGTATCGCCCCCACCGCGCTGAAGGGGTCCCGCACCGGCGTCTTCGCCGGCGCCGGCAGCTCCGGCTACGCCACCGGGCTCACCGAGGTGCCCGAGGGACTCGGCGGACATCTGCTCACCGGCCAGGCCGGCAGCGTGGTGTCCGGACGAGTCTCCTACACCCTCGGCCTGGAGGGCCCGGCCGTCACCGTCGACACCGCCTGCTCGTCCTCCCTGGTCGCCCTGCACCTCGCCGTGCAGTCGCTGCGGTCCGGGGAGTGCGACCTGGCCCTGGCCGGCGGCGTCACCGTCATGGCCGAGCCCGGGGCGTTCGTCGAGTTCAGCCTCCAGGGCGGCCTCGCGCCCGACGGCCGCTGCAAGGCGTTCTCCGACGACGCCGACGGCACCGGCTGGGCCGAAGGCGTCGGTGTCCTGGTCGTGGAACGGCTCTCCGACGCCCGCCGCAACGGCCACCCCGTCCTCGCCGTCGTCGAGGGCACCGCCGTCAACCAGGACGGCGCCTCCAACGGCCTGACCGCCCCCAACGGGCCCGCCCAGCAGCGCGTCATCCGCGAGGCCCTCGCCGCCGCCGGACTGCGCCCGCAGGACGTGGACGCCGTCGAGGGGCACGGCACCGGCACCACCCTCGGCGACCCCATCGAGGCCCAGGCCCTCCTCGCCGCCTACGGCCAGGACCGTCCCGACGACCGGCCGCTGTGGCTCGGGTCGGTCAAGTCCAACTTCGGCCACACCCAGGCCGCCGCGGGCGCCGTCGGCATCATCAAGACGGTCCTCGCCCTGCGGGAGAACCTCCTCCCGCGCACCCTGCACGCAGGGCGTCCCTCCTCCCGCGTGGACTGGGGCACCGGACAGGTGCGGCTGCTGAGCGAGCCCGTGGCCTGGCCGGCGGGCGACCGCCCGCGCCGCGCCGGCGTCTCCGCCTTCGGCGTCTCCGGCACCAACGCGCACGTCATCGTCGCCGAACCGCCCGCCGAGCCCGCCCGCCCGGCCCTGCCCGCCGCGCGCCCCGACCGCGCCGTCGCCTGGACGCTGTCCGCGGGCGGCCCGGCCGCGCTGCGCGACCAGGCCGTCCGGCTCCTCGCCCACCTCGAGGCGCGCCCGGGCCTGCACGCCGAGGACGTCGCCCACGCCCTCGCCCTCACCCGCGCCCCCCTGGAGCACCGCGCCGTCGTCACCGGCACCGGCCGCGACGCCCTGCTGTCCGCCCTCGCCGCGTTCGCCGCCGACGGCACCGCACCCGGCGTCGTCACCGGCGACACCCTCGCCCGCGGCGGCAACCCCGCTCAGGGCACCGCCCTCACCGGGGGCGGCACCGCCTTCCTCTTCGCCGGACAGGGCACCCAGCGTCCGGGCATGGGCCGCGCACTGTACGACGCCTTCCCGGCCTACGCCGACGCCTTCGACACCGTGTGCGGGCACTTCGACGGACTGCTGCCGCGGCCGCTCGCCGAGGTCGTCGCGGACCCCGACTCCGGCGACCTCGACCGCACCGAGTACGCCCAGCCCGCCCTGTTCGCCGTGGAGGTCGCCCTCTTCCGGCTGCTGGAGTCCTTCGGCATACGCCCCTCCCACCTCATCGGCCACTCCGTCGGTGAACTCGCCGCCGCCCACGTGGCCGGGGTGTTCTCCCTGCCCGACGCGTGCCGTCTGGTCGCCGCCCGCGGACGGCTGATGCAAGCCCTGCCGGAGGGCGGGGCGATGATCGCGGTCGAGGCGGCCGAGGAGGAGGTCCTGCCGCTGCTCGACGGGCGCGAGGACGCCGTGTCGCTCGCCGCCGTCAACGGCCTCCGCTCCGTCGTCGTCGCCGGCGACGAGGACGCGGCCGACGCCGTCGCCGCCCACTTCGCCGCCCTCGGCCGCAGGACCACCAGGCTCCGCGTCAGCCACGCCTTCCACTCGCCCCGCATGGACGCGATGCTCGACGGCTTCCGCGAGGTCGCCGCCGGCATCACCTACGCCGAACCGGGCCTCCCCGTCGTCTCCGACCTCACCGGCCGCTCCGCCGCTCCCGGCGAACTGACCGACCCCGAGTACTGGGTGCGGCACGTGCGGCACACCGTGCGGTTCGCCGACGGCGTGGCCGCCCTCGAGGAGCTGGGCACCGCCCACCTCGTGGAGCTCGGGCCCGACGCCACCCTGACCGCCCTCGCCCAGAACGCCTGGCAGGGCGCCGCCCCGCTCGCCGTGCCCACGCTGCGCGACGACCGCGACGAGGCCGAGACCCTGCTGCTGGCCGCCGGCGCCCTGCACACCCGCGGCGTCCCGGTCGACTGGCCCGCCCTGCTCGCCGCCACCGCCCCCGGCTCCCGCCCGGTGGACCTGCCCACCTACGCCTTCCAGCACCGCCCGTACTGGATCGCGTCCACCACCGCGGCCGGCGACCCGGCCGCCGCCGGACTCGTCGCCGCCGGCCACCCGCTGCTCGGCGCGGTCGTCCCCTCCGCGGTCGACGACACCCTGCTGCTCACCGGCCGGCTGACCGCCGCCGGCAACGGCTGGCTCGCCGCGCACCGCATCGGCGGGACCGCCGTCCTGCCCAGCACCGCCTTCCTCGACCTCGCCCTGCACGCCGGCGCCCTCGCCGGCCGCCCGCAGGTCCGCGAACTGGTCCTCCAGAACCCCCTGCCGCTGCCCGAGCACGGCGGCGTCACCCTCCAGGTCCGCGTCGAGGCCCCCGACGCCCGCGGCGACCGCCCCTTCGGCGTGTACACGCGGCCCGCGGCCGACGCCGACTGGACCCGCCACGCGGACGGCGTCCTCACCACGGAAACCGGCCCCCTCCCGTCGCACGACCTCACCGCCTGGCCGCCGCCCGGCGCGGCGGAACTGCCCACCGACGACCTGTACACGCGGCTGCGCGAGGCCGGACTCGACTACGGACACGTCTTCCGCGGCCTGCGCGCCGCCTGGCAGGACGACACCGCCGTGTACGCCGAAGTGGAACTGCCCGCCTCGGCCGCCGACGAGGCCACCCGCCACGACCTGCACCCGGCCCTTCTGGACGCCGCCCTGCACCCGCTCGGCCTCGGCGTGTTCGACGGCCTCGGCGAAGGACGCGTGCTGTTCTCCGCCCAGCAGGTCAGCCTGTCCGCCACCGGCGCCACCACCCTGCGCGTCCGCCTCGACCGCACCGGACCCGACACCCTCGCCCTCACCGCGGCCGACGCGGTCGGCGACCCCGTCCTCGCCGTCGGCTCCCTGCTGATGCGCCCGGTGCCCGGCGGCAGCACGCCCGCCACCGCGCCCGCCCCCCGGGAGACGGCCCCGGCGGCCGAACCGGTCCGCCGGCGCGCCGCAGCCCGCACCCAGCCCGCCGGCAGCATGCTGGAACGCCTGGCCGCCCGGCCCGCCGCCGAACGCGTCCGCACCCTGCTCACCACCGTCCGCGACCGCACCGCCGCCGTCCTCGGCCACGCCACCGCCGACGAGATCGAGCCCGCCCGGCCCTTCAACGACCTCGGCCTCACCTCCCTCACCGCCGTGGAGCTGCGCAACGGCCTCAGCGCCGCACTCGGCGTCACGCTCCCCGCCACCCTCGTCTTCGACCACCCCACCCCCGCCGCGCTCGCCGCACACCTCGACGACGACCTGTTCGGCACCGCGGCGGCCGGCACCCCCGTCGCCGCCGTCCGGCGCCCCGTCGACGACGACCCGATCGCCATCGTCGGCATGGCCTGCCGCTACCCCGGCGGCGTCGACAGCCCCGAGGACCTCTGGAACCTGCTGCGCGCCGGGGCGGACGGCATCTCGCCGCTGCCCACCGACCGCAACTGGAACCCCGAACGGCTCTACCACCCCGACCCCGACCACCCCGGCACCGTGTACACCCGCGAGGGCGGCTTCCTGCACGACGCCAGCCACTTCGACCCGGCGTTCTTCGGCATCTCCCCGCGCGAGGCCCTCGCCATGGACCCGCAGCAGCGCCTGCTGCTCGAGGTCTCCTGGGAGGCCCTGGAGCGGGCCGGCGTCGACCCGGCGGGCGCCCGCGGCTCCGACACCGGAGTCTTCGCCGGCGTCACCTATCAGGACTACGTCACGATCCTCGCCGCGTCCGACGACGACTTCGAGGGCTACGTCGGCACCGGCAACTCGCCGAGCGTCCTGTCCGGCCGCATCTCCTACGCCCTCGGCCTGGAGGGCCCGGCCGTCTCCGTCGACACGGCCTGCTCCTCCTCCCTGGTCGCCCTGCACCTGGCCGCGCAGGCCCTGCGCCAGGGGGAGTGCTCCCTCGCCCTCGCGGGCGGCGTCACCGTGATGTCGACGCCGGGCTCCCTCATCGAGTTCAGCCGTCAGCGCGCCCTCGCCGAGGACGGCCGCTGCAAGCCGTTCTCCGCGGACGCCGACGGCGCCAGCTGGGCCGAGGGCGTCGGCATGATCGTCCTCGAACGGCTCTCCGACGCCCGCCGCAACGGACACACCGTCCTCGCCGTCGTGCGCGGCAGCGCCCTCAACCAGGACGGCGCCTCCAACGGCCTCACCGCCCCCAACGGCCCCTCCCAGCAGCGCGTCATCCGCCAGGCCCTCGCCGCCGCCGGACTGAACCCGCAGGACGTGGACGCCGTCGAGGCGCACGGCACCGGCACCACCCTCGGCGACCCCATCGAGGCCCAGGCCCTCCTCGCCGCCTACGGCCAGGACCGGCCCGAGGACCGCCCGCTGTGGCTGGGCTCGCTGAAGTCCAACATCGGACACAGCCAGGCCGCCGCCGGCGTCGGCGGCGTCATCAAGATGGTGGCGGCGCTGCGCGAGGGCGTCCTGCCCCGCACCCTGCACGCCGAGAACCCCACCCCGCACGTCGACTGGAGCGCCGGACACGTCGAACTCCTCACCGAGGAGCGGCCCTGGCCCGAGACCGGCCGCCCGCGCCGCGCCGGCGTGTCCGCGTTCGGCATGAGCGGCACCAACGCCCACGTCATCGTGGAACAGGCCCCCGAGGACACGGCCGTACGGCCGCCCGCCACGGCCGAACTGCCCGCCGTGCCCGTCGTACTGTCCGCCCGCACCCCCGCCGCACTGCGCGCGCAGGCCGGCCGGCTCCGCACCCACCTGCGCGCCAGACCCGGCACCCCGCTCACCGACCTCGGCTACACCCTCGCCGTGGGCCGCGCCGCCCTCACCCACCGGGCCGCCGTCCTCGCCGACGACACCGCCGCCCTCGACGAGGCGCTCGCCGTCCTGGCCGCCGACGGGCCGCTCACCGCGCCCGCCCTGCTCGCCGACGCCGTCCCGGGCGGCACCGAACCCGTCCTCGTCTTCCCCGGACAGGGCGCCCAGTGGGCCGGAATGGGCCGCGAACTCCTCGCCGAGTCGCCGGAGTTCGCCCAGTGGATCGAACGCTGCGAGCAGGCGCTCGCGCCGTACGTCGACTGGTCGCTGAGCGCGGTGCTGCGCGGCGACGAGGACGCCGCCGACCTCGGCCGCGTCGACGTCGTCCAGCCCGCCCTGTGGGCCGTGATGGTCGCCACCGCCGCCCTGTGGCGGGCCCACGGGGTCCGCCCCGCCGCGGTGGTCGGCCACTCCCAGGGCGAGATCGCCGCCGCCTGCGCGGCCGGCGCGCTCTCCCTGGAGGACGGCGCCCGCGTCGTCGCCCTGCGCAGCCGCGCCCTCATTCGCATCGCCGGCACCGGCGGCATGCTGTCCGTGCCGCTGAGCGCCGACGACACCCGCGCCCGGATGAGCCCCTGGGAGGGCCGTCTCGCCCTCGCCGCCGTCAACGGCCCCACCTCCTGCGTCGTCTCCGGCGAGGCCGAGGCGCTGGACGAGATGCACGCCGCACTCGTCGCCGACGGCGTACGCGCCCGCAAGGTCAACGTCGACTACGGCTCCCACTCCCCGCAGGTCGAGCAGATCGAGGACGCCGTCCTGGACGCCCTGGCCGGTCTCGAGCCGCGCGACGGCGAGATCCCCTTCCGCTCCTCCCTGACCGGCGACTGGCTGGACACCACCACCCTGGACGCCCGCTACTGGTACACCAACCTGCGGGAGACCGTCCGCTTCGAGGAGGCCGTCCGCGGCCTGATCGCCGCCGGACACCGCACCTTCGTCGAGGTCGGCCCGCACCCGGTGCTCGCCGTCGGACTGCGCGACAGCCTCGACGCGGCCGGCGTCGACGGCGCCGTCCTCGGCTCCCTGCGCCGGGACCAGGGCGGGCTGCGGCAGTTCCTCACCGCGCTCACCGAGGCCCATCTGCACGGCGTGGACGTCGACTTCGAGACCGTGTTCGCCGGCACCGGCGCCGTCCGCACCGACCTGCCCACCTACCCCTTCGAGCGCCGCCGCTACTGGCCCGCCGTGCGCGAGACCGCCCCGGCCGGCACCGGGAACGACCTGGCGGCCGACTCCGTCGAGGCCCGCTTCTGGGAGACCGTCGAGCAGGAGGACCTGCGCGGCCTCACCGAGGCCCTCGCCCTGCCCGCCGACGCCCCGCTGTCCGACCTGCTGCCCGCGCTGTCGCAGTGGCGGCAGTCCGGACGCGAACGCGCCACCGCCGACGCCCTCCGCTACGCCGTCACCTTCAGCCCCCTCACGCCCGGCGCCGCCACCCTCACCGGCACCTGGCTGCTCGTCGCCCCCGCCGCCACGGCCGGGCACACCGCCACCGCCGACCGGGTCGCCGACGCCCTCACCGCGGGCGGCGCCCGCACCGTACGGCGGATCGTCCTCCCCGACGGCGCGCCGGACCGCGACGGACTCGCCGCCCTGCTCGCGGCGGGCACCGCCGACACCGACCGGCCCGCCGGCGTGCTCTCCCTGCTCGCCCTCGACACCCGCGACCACCCCGCCGTGCCGGACGTCACCGTCGGCCTGGCCACCACCCTCGCCCTCGTCCAGGCCCTCGGCGACCACGGCGTCGACGCCCCCCTGTGGTGCGCCACCCGCGGCGCCGTCGCGGTCGGCACCGCCGACCCCGCGCCCGTCGCCGCCCAGGCCATGATCTGGGGCTTCGGCCGGGTCGCCGCGCTGGAGCACTCCGAGCGCTGGGGCGGCCTGATCGACCTGCCGGCCGACCTCGACACCCGGACCGGCACCCGCCTGGCCGCCCTCCTCGCCGACCCCGGCCAGGAGGACCAGATCGCGCTGCGCGCCTCCGGCGCCTTCGGCCGCCGCCTGGTCCACGCCCCCGGCGCCGACGAACCCGCCGAACCGTGGCGCCCCCGCGGCACCGTCCTGGTCACCGGCGGCACCGGCGCCCTCGGCCGGCACGTCGCCCGCTGGCTGGCCGACCGCGGCGCCACCCGGCTGGTGCTCGCCGGACGCCGCGGCGCCGACGCGCCCGGCGCCACCGACCTGCGCGACGAACTCGCCGCCCGCGGCGTCGACGTCACCCTCGCCGCCTGCGACGCCGCCGACCGGGACGCCCTCACCGCACTGATCGCCGGCCTGCCCGCCGGCCAGCCGCTGGACGCCGTCTTCCACGCCGCCGGCTCCCTCGACGACGGAGTGATCGACTCCCTCACCCCCGAGCGCATGACCGGCGTCCTGCGCGGCAAGGCCACCGCGGCCCGTGTCCTGCACGACCTCACCCGCGACCTGGACCTCTCCGCCTTCGTCCTGTTCTCCTCCACCGCCGGCGTCCTCGGCGGCGCCGGCCTCGGCAACTACGCCCCCGGCAACGCCTACCTCGACGCCCTCGCCGCCGAGCGCCGCGCCGCGGGCCTGCCCGCCACCGCCGTCTCCTGGGGCCTGTGGGCCGACGGCGGCATGGTCGGCGACGCCGCGGGCGAGCGCATGCGCCGCCACGGCGTCCACCCCATGGACACCGCCACCGCCTGCCAGGCCCTCGGCCGCGCCCTCGACCTCGGCGACACCCACGTCGTCGTCACCGACCTGCGCTGGGACACCTACGCGCCCTCGTTCACCGCGCCCCGCCCCAGCACCCTGCTCGACGAACTGCCCGCCGCGCGGCGGGCCCTGGACGCCGCCCGCACCGGCGCGGCGGCCGACGCGGCCACCGAGATCTCGTCGCTGTCCGCCCACGTCGCCGCCCTGCCCGCGTACGAGAGGGCGGACGCCGTCCTGGACATCGTGCGCCGGCACGTCGCCGGCGTCCTCGGCCACGCCTCCGCCGACGACGTCGACCCCGCCCGCCCCTTCACCGACCTGGGCATCGACTCGCTCACCGCGGTCGAACTGCGCAACGGCATGAACCGCGTCACCGGCCTGCGCCTGCCCAGCACGCTCGTCTTCGACCACCCCACCTGCCGGGCCCTGGCCGACTTCCTGCTCGCGGAGATCGCCGTGGACACCGGCGCCGCCGCCGAGCAGGCCACGGCCGAGCCCGTACGGCGGGCCCCCGCCGACGAGGACCCGATCGCCATCGTGGCCATGGGCTGCCGCTTCCCCGGCGGGGTCGACACCCCCGAGCAGCTCTGGACCATGCTGCTGGCCGGCGAGGAGGGCCTGGTGCCCTTCCCGGAGGACCGCGGCTGGGACCTGAACGCCCTCTTCGACTCCGAGTCCGGCACCACGGGCACGGTCGCCACCCGCACCGGCGGCTTCCTCGACGACGCGGGCCACTTCGACCCGGCCTTCTTCAACATCTCGCCGCGTGAGGCCCTCGCGATGGACCCGCAGCAGCGGCTGCTGCTGGAGATGGCGTGGGAGACCTTCGAGCGGGCCGGGATCGATCCGCGCAGCCTGCGCGGCAGCCGCACCGGCGTCTTCGCCGGCACCAACGGCCAGGACTACACCGGCATGCTCGCCGCCTCCGGCGAGGACTTCGAGGGCTACATGCTGACCGGCACCGCCGCCAGCGTCGTCTCCGGCCGGCTGTCCTACACCTACGGCCTCGAAGGCCCGGCCGTCACCGTCGACACCGCCTGCTCCGCGTCCCTCGTCGCCCTGCACCTCGCCGTGCAGTCCCTGCGCGCGGGGGAGTGCGACCTCGCGCTCGCCGGCGGCATCACGGTCATGGCCTCACCGGGTCTGTTCGTGGACTTCAGCCGTCAGCAGGGTCTGGCGGCGGACGGGCGCTGCAAGGCGTTCGCGGACGCGGCGGACGGCACCGGGTTCTCCGAGGGCGGCGGTCTGCTGCTGGTGGAGCGGCTGTCGGACGCGCGGGCGAACGGGCATCCGGTGCTCGCGGTGGTGAAGGGCAGCGCGGTCAACCAGGACGGTGCGTCCAACGGCTTGAGCGCGCCCAACGGCCCCTCGCAGCAGCGGGTGATCCGTGCCGCGCTGGCGGACGCGGGGCTGACTGCGGCCGACGTGGACGCGGTGGAGGCGCACGGCACGGGCACCCGGCTGGGTGACCCGATCGAGGCGCAGGCGCTGCTGGCCACCTACGGGCAGGACCGTCCCGCCGAACGGCCCCTGTATCTGGGGTCGGTGAAGTCGAATGTGGGTCACACGCAGGCGGGTGCCGGTGTGGCCGGTGTGATGAAGATGGTGCTGGCGATGGCGCACGGGGTGCTCCCGGCGACGCTGCACGTGGACGCGCCGTCCTCGCACGTGGACTGGGATCAGGGCGCGGTGGAGCTGCTGACCGAGGCGCGCGAGTGGTCCACGGCCGGGGACCGTCCGCGGCGGGCGGGTGTGTCGTCCTTCGGGATCAGCGGCACCAACGCCCACGTCGTCCTCGAAGCCGTCGAGGACGCCACCGACGAGGAACACGAGGTCGAGGAACCGAAGAGCCCGGCCGTCACCCACGGCCTCCTGCCCTGGGTCCTCAGCGCTCGCAGCCGCGACGCGCTGCGCGCCCAGGCCGCCCAGCTCCTCGCCCACACCGGGCAGAACCCCGATCTCACCCCCGCGGACATCGGCCTCTCCCTGACCGCGACCCGCACCGTCTTCGAGCACCGGGCCGTCGTGCTCGGCGTCGACCGCGCCGCCCTCACCGACGGACTGCGGCTGCTCGCCGACGGGGAGACCGGACCGCACACCGTCACGGGCGTCCATCGCGGCCAGGGCAGGACCGCCTTCCTCTTCTCCGGGCAGGGCGCCCAGCGTCCCGGCATGGGCCGTGAACTGTACGACGCCTTCCCGGTGTTCGCCGACGCCTTCGACGCCGTGTGCGCGCACATCGGCGAGGAGCTGCGCGACATCGTCCTCGGTGACGACGCCGAGCGGCTCAACATGACCGCCTGGACCCAGCCCGCGCTGTTCGCCATCGAGGTCGCGCTGTTCCGGCTGCTCGAGTCCTGGGGCGTGCGGCCGGACTTCCTGGCCGGTCACTCCATCGGCGAGATCGCCGCGGCGCACGTGGCCGGGGTGTTCTCCCTCGACGACGCGTGCGCCCTGGTGGCCGCGCGTGGCCGGCTGATGCAGGAACTGCCCGCAGGCGGTGCGATGTTCGCGGTGGAGGCGGCCGAGGACGAGGTACTCCCGTTGCTCGACGGCCGGACCGACGCCGGGATCGCCGCGGTCAACGGCCCGCGCTCCGTGGTCGTTTCGGGTGCGGAGGACGCGGTGGCCGAGGTGGCCGCCGAACTCGCCGCCGCCGGACGGCGCACGACCCGCCTGCGCGTGAGCCACGCCTTCCACTCGCCGCTCATGGACCCGATGCTCGACGCGTTCCGCGAGGTCGCCGCGGGCCTCACCTACGCCGAGCCGACCATGGCCGTCGTCTCCACCGTCACCGGACAGGCCGCCGAACCCGGTCTCCTCACCGACCCCGAGTACTGGGTCCGCCACGTCCGGCAGCCCGTCCGCTTCCACGACGGCGTGTCCTGGCTGGCCGAGCACGGGGCCGACCGGTTCTGGGAGATCGGCCCGGACGGCACCCTGACCGCCCTCGCCCAGACCTGCCTGGGGGAGAACAGCGGGAACGTCCTCTTCGTCCCGTCGCTGCGCAAGGACCGCGAGGAGACCGGCGCCCTGCTCGACACCGCCGCCCGCGCCTTCGCCAAGGGCGTGGACGTGGACTGGCCCCGCCTCTTCGACGGCGCCGGCGCCCGTGTCGTACAGCTGCCCACGTACCCCTTCCAGCGCCGCCGGTTCTGGCCCCGGCCGCCCGCCCTGCTCGGGGACGTCACCGCCGCCGGCCTCGGCGCCAGCACGCACCCGCTGCTGGGCGCGGCCGTCACCCTCGCCGACGGTGACACCCACCTCCTCACCGGGCGGCTCTCCCTGCACTCCAGCCCCTGGCTGAAGGACCACGCCCTCACCAGCACCGCCCTGTTCCCGGCCACTGGCTTCCTCGACCTCGCGCTGCACGCCGGGGCGCAGGCGGGCTGCGAGAACGTCGCCGAGCTGACCATCCTGACCCCGCTCACCCTGCCGGAGCGCGGCGGAGTTCAGGTGCAGGTGCGTGTGGAGGCGCCGGACGCCACCGGCGCCCGCCCGCTGACCGTGCACGGCCGCCGCGACGACGCCGGCCCCGACGACCCGTGGACCCTCCACGTCAGCGGCCTGCTCACGTCCGCCGCCGACTCCTCGGACGTTGCCGCGTACGACTTCACCGCCTGGCCGCCGAAGGACGGCGAAGAGGTGTCCCTCGACGGCTTCTACGAGGCGTTCGCCGACCGCGGCCACCTCTACGGCCCGCTCTTCCAGGGACTGACCCGGGTGTGGACGCGCGGCGAGGAGGTCTTCGCCGAGGTCGGTCTGCCCGCCGACGCCGACCCCGCCGCCGACGCCTTCGACCTGCACCCGGCCCTGCTCGACGCCGCGCTGCACGCCGTGATGTTCGTGCCGATGGAGGACGCGGGACGGCTCCCGTTCTCCTGGAACGACGTCCGGCTCGACGCCGTCGGCGCCTCCGCCCTGCGGGTGCGCATGACCCTGCGGGGCCCGGAGTCCGTCGCCCTCGAACTCGCCGACCCGGCCGGCCGGCCGGTCGCCTTCGTCGGCTCGCTCACCCTGCGCGAACTGACCGGCGACCTCGACGGGGCCACCGTCGGCAGCCCCGAACGTCAGGGCCTGTACGAACTGGACTGGCAGCCGGTCGGCTCCCCGGCGCCTTCCGCCGCAGTGGCCCCGGCCGACTGGGCGGTCACCGGCGCCGCCGAGGCCCAGGAGCTGGCCGCGGCCCTGCGCGGTGCCGGGCACACCGTCACCGCCGCTCCCGACGCGGACGCCCTCGCCGCCGGGCGCGTGCCGGACACCGTCCTGTACGCCGTGCCCGTCACCGACGGCGACCCGGCCGAGCGGGCACGGGAGACCACGAGCGAGGTCCTGGCGTTCCTGAAGCGGTGGCTGGACGACCCGGCGTTCGCCGCGGCCCGGCTCGCCGTCGTGACCCGCGACGCCGTGCCCGCCGGCCCCCGGCCCGCCGACCCGGCCCAGGCCGCCGTCTGGGGCCTGGTGCGCTCCGCCCGCACGGAGAACCCCGGCCGCCTGGTCCTCGTCGACACCGACGGCACCGCCGCCTCCGCCGCCGCGCTGCCCGCCGCGCTCGGCGACACCGCGTTCGAACTGTCCGTGCGCGAGGGCGTCGTGACCGCGCCGCGCGTGGTGCCGCTGGCCGCCGACCGGGCCCTGGTCCCGCCGGCCGGCACCGAGGCGTGGCGGCTCGGCGTCGAGCGCCAGGGCACCCTGGACGGCCTGCGGCTCGTGCCCTGCCCCGAGGTCACCGGACCGCTCGGCCCGCGCGAGGTACGGATCTCGATGCGCGCCGCCGGCGTCAACTTCCGTGACGTCCTCACCGCGCTCGGCATGTACCCGGGCGACGCCACCGCCATCGGTCTTGAAGGCGCCGGCGTGGTCACCGAGACCGGCGCCGAGGTGACCTCCGTCGCCCCCGGCGACCGCGTGATGGGCATGTTCGCAGGGGCGTTCGGACCGGTCGCCGTCGCCGACGAGCGCATGGTCGCGCCGATCCCCAAGGGCTGGAGCTTCGCCGAGGCCGCCACCGTCCCGATCACCTACCTCACCGCCTACTACGGGCTCGTCGACCTCGCCGCGCTGAAGCCCGGCGAGAGCGTCCTCGTCCACGCCGCGGCCGGCGGCGTCGGCTCCGCCGCCGTACGGCTCGCCCGCCACCTCGGCGCCGAGGTCTACGGCACCGCGTCCCCGGCCAAGTGGGACGCGCTGCGCGCCGCCGGACTCGACGACGCCCACCTCGCCTCCTCCCGCGACCTCGGCTTCGAGGAGCGGCTGCGCACCGCCACCGGCGGCCGCGGCGTCGACGTGGTCCTGGACTCCCTGGCCCGGGAGTTCGTGGACGCCTCACTGCGGCTGCTGCCGCGCGGCGGACGCTTCCTGGAGATGGGCAAGACCGACGTCCGAGACCCGGACACGGTCGCGGCCGACCACCCCGGCGTCGACTACCGCGCCTTCGACCTGATCGAGGCAGGACCCGACCGGATCGGCGAGATGCTGCACGAACTCGTGGAGCTCTTCGACCGCGGGGTGCTCGGGCCGCTGCCGACGACCGTGTGGGACGTACGCCGCGCCCCCGAGGCGTTCCGCCACCTCAGCCAGGCCGCGCACATCGGCAAGGTCGTCCTGACCCTGCCGGTCGCCCCGGACCCGGAGGGCACCGTGCTGCTCACCGGCGGCCTCGGCGGCATCGGCCGGACCACCGCCCGCCACCTGGTCGCCGAGCACGGCGTCAAGCACCTGCTGATCGCCGGGCGGCGCGGCCCCGGCACCCCCGGCGCGGCCGAGCTGCGCGACGAACTCGCCGCCCTCGGCGCCGAGGTGACCGTCGCCGCCTGCGACGTCGCCGACCGCAGCGCGCTCGCCACGCTCCTCGCCGGCATCCCCGCCGACCGGCCGCTCACCGCGGTCGTGCACACCGCCGGCGTCCTCGCCGACGGGGTGCTCACCTCGATGACGCCCGAGCGGCTCGCCGAGGCGCTGCGCCCCAAGGCCGACGCGGTCGTCGCCCTGCACGAGCTCACCCGCGACCTGGACCTGGCCCGGTTCGTGGTCTTCTCCTCCGTCGCCGGCACCTTCGGCGGCGCAGGACAGGCCAACTACTCCGCCGCCAACGCCTTCCTGGACGCCTTCGCCCAGCACCGGCGCGCCCTCGGCCTCCCGGCCGTCTCGCTCGCCTGGGGGACCTGGCTGCCGGACGCGGGCATGACCGGCGAGCTCACCGACGCCGACCGGGAACGGCACGCCCGCACCGGCATGGTCCCGCTGGACCCGGCACGGGGCATGCGCCTGCTGGACGCCGCGTCCGTCTCGGACCGGGCCGCCCTGCTGCCGATGGACCTCGACGCTGCAGCCCTGCGCGCCCACCACGACGTGCTGCCGGTCCTGCTGCGCGGCCTGGTGCGCACCCCCGTACGCCGCCGCGCCGACGCCGCCCCGGCGGCCGCCGCCACCGCGGCGGCCGAGCAGAGCCTGGCCGAACGGCTCGCCGCGCTGTCCGCCGCCGACCGCGAGCAGCTGCTCCTCGACGTCCTGGCCGAACAGGCCGCCGCCGTCCTCGGACACGGCTCGGCCGACACGATGGAACCCGACCAGACGTTCAAGGAACTCGGCTTCGACTCCCTCACCGCGGTCGAGCTGCGCAACCGGCTCGGCGCGGTCACCGGCCTGCGGCTGCCCGCCACGCTGGTCTTCGACCACCCGACGCCGCTCGCCCAGGTACGGCACCTGATGAGCCGGCTCGACCTGCCCGAGCCGCCCGGCACCGCGCAGGCCCTGCTCGGCGAGATGGACCGCCTGGAGAGCGCCCTGCACGACGCGGCCGTGGACGGCGAGGACCGCGAACGGGTCACCGCCCGGCTGCGGGACCTGCTGGCCCGCTGGCAGGACGCGCCGGTCCCCGCCGCCACCGCCACCGCGCCGGCGGAGGCGGACGAGGAACTCGCCGGGGTCGAGACGCCGGACGACCTCTTCGACCTGATCGACCGCGAGCTGGGAGACGCATGAGCACCCCGCCGCCCTCCCGACCGCACCCGACGCCCCGGCCCCACCGGGTTCAAGGAAGTGACACACGTGGCTGACGACGACAAGTACGTGGAATACCTCAAGCGGGTCACGGGCGAACTGCGGCAGACCCGCCGCCGGCTGCGCGAGGTCGAGGACCGGGCCCGCGAGCCGATCGCCGTCGTCGCGATGAGCTGCCGCTTCCCCGGCGACGTCCGCGGCCCCGAGGACCTGTGGCGACTCGTCGACGAGGGCGGCGACGCCATCGGCGCGCTGCCCGCGGACCGCGGCTGGGACATCGAGGACCGCTACGACCCCGACCCCGACAACCCCGGCACCTTCTCCACCCGCGAGGGCGGCTTCCTCGGCGACGCCGCCTCCTTCGACGCGGCCTTCTTCGGCATGAGCCCCCGCGAGGCCCTCGCCACCGACCCCCAGCAGCGCCTGCTCCTGGAAGCCTCCTGGGAACTGCTGGAGCGGGCCGGGATCCGCCCACAGACCCTGCGCGGCAGCGCCACCGGCGTGTTCGTCGGCGCGGCCACCTCCGGCTACGGACAGGGCCCCGTCGAGGTGCCCGAGGACGTCCACGGCCTGATGCTGGCCGGCAACGCCACCTCCGTCGCCTCCGGCCGCATCTCCTACGTCCTCGGCCTCGAAGGCCCCACCGTCACCGTCGACACCGCCTGCTCCTCCTCCCTGGTCGCCCTGCACTGGGCGGTGCAGGCCCTGCGCAACGGCGAGTGCGACCTCGCGCTGGCCGGCGGTGTCGCCGTCATGGCCACCCCCGGCCTGCTGTTCGAGTTCAGCCGGCAGCGCGGCCTCGCCCCCGACGGACGCTGCAAGGCGTTCGCCGACGGCGCCGACGGCACCGGCTGGTCCGAGGGCGTCGGCCTGCTCCTGGTGGAACGCCTCTCCGACGCCCGCCGCAACGGCCACCCCGTGCTCGCCGTGGTCCGCGGCTCCGCCGTCAACTCCGACGGCGCCTCCAACGGCCTCACCGCCCCCAACGGCCCCGCCCAGCAGCGCGTCATCGAACAGGCCCTCGCCAGTGCCGGCCTCACCACCGCCGACGTCGACGCCGTCGAGGCGCACGGCACCGGCACCACCCTCGGCGACCCCATCGAGGCGCAGGCCCTCCTCGCCACCTACGGCCAGGACCGGCCCGCCGACCGGCCGCTGCTGCTCGGCTCCCTGAAGTCCAACCTCGGCCACACCCAGGCCGCCGCCGGAGTCGCCGGCGTCATCAAGACCGTGATGGCGCTTCAGCACGGCCGGCTGCCGCGCACCCTGCACGTCGACCGGCCCTCCACCCACGTCGACTGGGACGCCGGGCACGTCCGCCTGCTCACCGAGCCCGCCGACTGGCCCGCCACCGGCGACCGCCCGCGCCGGGCCGCCGTCTCCTCCTTCGGCATCAGCGGCACCAACGCCCACGTGATCCTTGAGGCCGCGCCCGAACCGGAACCCGAGCCGGAGTCCGAGGCCGCCGACACCCCGGCCACCGAGACCACCGCGGCCGGCGTTCCCGCGGCCGGCGCGACGGCCGCACCGGCCCGACCGCTGCCCCTGGCCCCCTGGTTCGTGTCCGCGCGCAGCGCCGAGGCCCTGCGCGGCCAGGCCGCACGGCTCCTGAAGCACGTCGCCGACCACCCCGACGACGACCCGCACGACACCGCCCGCGCCCTCGTCACCACCCGGCAGACCTTCGAACACCGGGCCGCCGTCCTCGCCCCGGACACCGCCGCCGCGCGCGACGCGCTGCGCGCCCTCGCCGACGGCGAGGAGCACCCGGCGCTCGTCACCGGCCGCACCCTGCGCGGCGCCACCGCGTTCCTCTTCCCCGGACAGGGCGCCCAGCGCCCCGGCATGGGCCGCGACCTGTACGCCGCCTTCCCCGCCTTCGCCCGCGCCTACGACGAGGTCTGCGCCCACCTCGACCCCGAACTCGGCCTGTCCCTCAAGGACACCGTCCTGCACTCCGGCGACGAGGAGGCCCTGCGCGCCACCGGCCTCGCCCAGCCGGCCCTGTTCGCCTTCCAGGTCGCCCTGTTCCGCCTGCTCGAATCCTGGGGCATCACCCCGAAGTACCTCCTGGGCCACTCCCTGGGCGAGCTGACCGCCGCCCACGTCGCGGGCGTCTGGTCGCTCGCCGACGCCTGCCGCCTGGTCGCCGCCCGCGGCCGGCTCCTCCAGGCCCTGCCCGAGGGCGGCGCCATGATCTCCGTCGAGGCGGCCGAGGACGAGGTCGCCCCGCTCCTCGCCGAGCACGGCGACGCCGTCTCCGTCGCCGCCGTCAACGGGCCCCGCGCCACCGTCATCTCCGGCGACACCGCGGCCGTCGAGGCCGTCGCCGCCGAACTCGGCGCCCGCGGCCGCACCACCCGCCGGCTGCGCGTGTCGCACGCCTTCCACTCCGCCCATATGGACGGCGCCCTCGAGGACTTCCGGCGCGTCGCCGCCGGCGTCACCGCCCGCCCGCCGCGGATCACCGTCGTCTCCGACCTCACCGGCCGCCCCGCCACCGCCGACGAACTGGCCACCGCCGACTACTGGGTACGGCACGTGCGCCACACGGTCCGCTTCGCCGACGGCATCGAGGGGCTCGTCGAACGGGGCGTCACCCGCTTCCTCGAACTCGGCCCCGACGCCACCCTCACCGCGCTCGCCCGCACCTGCCTGCCCGAGGACACCACCGAGCGGATCTGCCTGCCCCTCCAGCGCAAGGACCGCCCCGAGCCGGCCACCCTGCTCGCCGCCGTCGCGGGCGCCCACGCCCACGGCGTCCCCGTCGACCACGACCGCCTCCTCGGCGCACCCGCTCAGGGCGCCCCCCGGATCGAGCTGCCCACCTACGCGTTCACCCGCGAGCGGTACTGGCTGCGGCCCGCCGACAGCACCGGTGACGTCACCGGCGCCGGGCTCGCCGGCACCGGACACCCCCTGCTCGGCGCCGTGGTCCGCGTCGCCGACGAGGACCGGGTCCTGCTCACCGGACGGCTGTCCACCCGCGCCCAGGCCTGGCTCGCCGACCACACCGTCGCCGGGACCGTCCTGCTGCCCGGCACGGCCTTCGTCGAACTCGTCCTGCGGGCCGGCGACGAGGTGGGCTGCGGCCTGCTCGACGAACTCACCCTGGAAGCCCCGCTGGTCCTGCCCGACGGCCACGGCGTGCAGCTCCAGATCGTGCTCGGCGCCCCCGACGACACGGGCCGCCGGACCGTCACCGTCCACGCCCGCCCGGACGCCGACGACGACACCCCCTGGACCCGGCACGCCACCGCCGTCCTCGCCCCGGCGGCCGCCGCCCGCCCCGGTGACGCCCTCACCGCCTGGCCGCCCGCCGGCGCCACCCCCGTCCCGCTGGACGGCTTCTACGACGCCCTCGCCGACCAGGGCTACCAGTACGGCCCCGTCTTCCAGGGACTGCGCGCCGCCTGGCGCGACGGCGACGTCCGCTACGCCGAGATCTCCCTGCCCGAGGACGAGCACCGCGACGCGGCCCGCTACGGACTGCACCCCGCCCTCCTCGACGCCGCCCTGCACGCCCAGCTCACCGGCACCGACGAGGACGGCGGCGAGGACGGCCGGGGCGGGGGAGTGGGCCTGCCCTTCGCCTTCGGCGGCGTCACCCTGCACGCCGTGGGCGCCACCACCCTGCGCGTCCGGCTCGAACGGAACGCCGGCGGCGCGGTCACCCTGCACGTCGCGGACGGCACGGGACAGCCCGTCGCCACCGTCGACTCCCTCGTCAGCCGCCCGCTGTCCGACGGCGCCCCGCGCCCCGCCCGCGCGGCCGACGGCGCCCTGTACGCGGTGCGCTGGACGCCCGCCGACCTGCCGCGGACGCCCGCCGCCGACACCCGGGCCGCCGGCTCGTCCGAGGACGACGGGAGCACCCCCGCCGTCCTGTCCTTCACCTCCGAGCCCGGGGAGAACCCCGCCTCGGTCGCCGCCCGCGCCCTGGACGCCCTGCGGACAGCGCTCGCCGACGACCGCACCCGGGAGACCCCCGTGGTCGTCGTCACCCGCGGCGCCGTCGCCACCGGCGGCGAGGAGGACGTACCGGACCTGTCCGCCGCGGCCGTGTGGGGCCTGGTGCGCTCCGCCCAGACCGAGAACCCCGGCCGGATCGTCCTCGCCGACCTCGACGACACCGACGCCTCCCGCGCCGCCCTCTCCGCCGCGGTCGCGTCCGGCGCCCCACAACTCGCCCTGCGCGAGGGCCGGCTGCTCGTCCCGTCACTGACGCGCGCCGCCGTGACGCAAACCGCCGACGACACCGACCGGTCCGCCGCCTGGGACCCCGACGGCACCGTCCTGATCACCGGCGGCACCGGCGCGCTCGGCGCGCTCGTCGCCCGCCACCTGGTCACCACGCACGGCGTGCGCTCCCTGCTGCTGCTCTCCCGCAGCGGTCCCGACGCCCCCGGCGCCGCGGAGCTCACCGCCGAACTCACCGCTTACGGCGCCGCCGTACGCGTCGAGGCCTGCGACGCGGCCGACCCCGAAGCCCTCGCCGCCGTCCTGGCCGCCGTCCCCGCCGAGCACCCGCTGCGCGCCGTCGTGCACACCGCCGGCGTCCTCGACGACGGCGTCCTGAGCTCCCTCACCCCCGACCGCTTCGCCACCGTCCTGCGCGCCAAGGCCGACTCCGCGCTCGCCCTGCACCACGCCACCCGCGACGCCGACCTCACCGCCTTCGTGCTGTTCTCCTCCGCCGCCGGCCTCCTCGGCGGCGCCGGACAGGCCAACTACGCCGCCGCCAACACCGTCCTGGACGCCCTGGCCCACCACCGCCGCGCCCAGGGGCTGCCCGCCGTCTCACTCGCCTGGACCCTGTGGGACCACGACGGCGGCATGACCGGCGGCCTCGACGCCGACGCCGTACGCCGCATCGCCGCCTCCGGACTGCCCGCCCTGGACCCCGCACAGGCCCTGCGGCTGCTGGACGAGGCGCTCACCGCGGACGAGGCCGTCCTCGCCCCGCTGCGCACCGAGCCGGCCGCGCTGCGCGCCGCGGCCGCCGCAGGCCGGCTGCCCGCCCTGCTGCACGGACTCGTTCCCGCGCCGGCCCGGCGCACCGCCCGCGCCGCGGACGCCGGCTCGTCCGAACTCGGCCGGCGCCTGGCCGCCCTCACCGAGCCCGAGCAGGAACGCCTGCTGCTCGACGTGGTGCGCCGCCACGCCGCCGTCGCCCTCGGCCACGGCTCGGCCGGCGCCGTGGACGGCGAACAGTCCTTCAAAGACCTCGGGTTCGACTCCCTCACCTCCGTCGACCTGCGCAACCGGCTGAACGCCGAGACCGGGCTCAGGCTCCCCGCCACCCTGGTCTTCGACCACCCCCGGCCCAGCGCCCTCGCCCGCCACCTGCGCGACGAACTCGCCGGCGGCACCGAGACGGCCCGGACCGCCGCCGTCGCCGCGGACGACGACGACCCCGTCGTCATCGTCTCCATGGCCTGCCGGTACCCCGGCGGGGTCACCTCCCCCGAGGAGCTGTGGCGGTTCGTCTCCGAGGGCGGCGACGCCATCGGCGCCTTCCCCGCCGACCGCGGCTGGGACCTGGACCGGCTGCCCGGCCTCCAGGCCGGATTCCTGCACGACGCCACCCACTTCGACGCCGCCCTGTTCGGCATCTCCCCGCGCGAGGCCCTCGCCATGGACCCGCAGCAGCGGCTCCTCCTGGAGACCTCCTGGGAGGTCTTCGAACGCGCCGGGCTCGACCCGCTGGCCCAGCGCGGCGGCCGCACCGGCGTGTACGTCGGCGCGATGGGCTCCGGCTACGCCTCGGGCCTCGCCGACATCCCCGAGGGCATGGAGGGCTACATCGGCCTCGGCGTGTCCGGCAGCGTCATCTCGGGCCGCGTCGCCTACACCTTCGGCCTGGAAGGGCCGACGATGACCGTCGACACCGCCTGCTCCTCCGCCCTGGTCGCCCTGCACCTCGCGGCCCACGCGCTCCGGCAGGGCGAGTGCGCGATGGCGCTGGCCGGCGGCGTCACCGTCATGGCCACCCCCGGCACCTACACCGAGTTCACCGCGCAGAACGGCCTCGCCGCCGACGGACGCTGCAAGGCGTTCGCCGCCTCCGCCGACGGCACCAGCTTCTCCGAGGGCGTCGGCATGCTCCTGCTGGAACGCCTCTCGGACGCCCGGCGCAACGGACACCCGGTGCTCGCCGTGGTCCGCGGCTCCGCCACCAACCAGGACGGCGCCTCCAACGGCCTGACCGCGCCCAGCGGGCCCTCGCAGCAGCGCGTCATCCGCGCCGCCCTGGCCTCCGCCGGGCTCGCCCCGGCCGACGTGGACGCCGTCGAGGCGCACGGCACCGGCACCACCCTCGGCGACCCCATCGAGGCGCAGGCCCTCATCGCCACCTACGGGCAGGACCGGCCCGACGACCGCCCGCTGTGGCTCGGCTCCGCCAAGTCCAACTTCGGCCACACGCAGGCCGCCGCGGGCGCCGCGGGTGTCATCAAGATGGTGATGGCGATGCACCACGGCGAACTGCCCCGCACCCTGCACGTGGACGAGCCGTCCCCGCACATCGACTGGTCCGCCGGTGCCGTGCGGCTGCTCACCGAGTCCCGCCCGTGGTCCGCCCCGGACGGACGCCCCCGCCGGGCCGGCGTCTCCTCCTTCGGCATCAGCGGCAGCAACGCCCACGTCGTCCTGGAGGAACCCCCCGCGCCCGCCCCCGCGCCCGAGCGGGAGGCGCCGGCCGGCGCCCCGCGCGCGTACCCCGTCTCCGGGCACACCCCCGACGCCCTGCGCGCCCAGGCGGCCCGGCTGCGCACCCACCTCCTCACCGCCGGCCACGACCCGCGCGACCTCGCGCACACCCTGGCCACCGCCCGCCCCGCGCTCGCCCACCGCGCCGTCGTCGTGGCCGAGGACCACGAGGAACTCCTCGCCGGGCTCACCGCCCTCGCCACCGGCGACCAGGCCGGCCACGTCGTCACCGGCAGCGCCGACGGCGGCCGTCTCGCCCTTCTGTTCAGCGGCCAGGGCGCCCAGCACCCCGGCATGGGACGCGACCTGTACGCCGCCCACCCGGTGTTCGCCGACACCCTCGACGCCGTCTGCGCCGAACTCGACCGGCACCTCGACGGACCGCCCCTGCGCGAGGTGATGTTCGCCGCCGAGGGCAGCGCCCACGCGGAGCTCCTGGACCGCACCGCCTGGACCCAGGCCGCCCTGTTCGCCTTCGGCACGGCCGCCCACGCCCTCACCGCGTCCTGGGGCGTCCGGCCCGACGTGCTGGCCGGGCACTCCATCGGCGAACTCACCGCCGCGCACGCCGCCGGCGTCCTCGACCTCGCCGACGCCTGCGCCCTGGTCGCCGCCCGCGGCCGGCTCATGCAGGCCCTGCCCGAGGGCGGCGCCATGACCGCGATCGAGGCCACCGAGGCGGAGGTGCTGCCGTACCTCGAGGACCGCGCCGACCGGATCGCCGTCGCCGCCGTCAACGGCCCCGCCTCCGTCGTCGTCTCCGGCGCCGAGGACGACGTGGCCGCGGTCGCCGGGGAGTTCGCCGCGCGCGGCCGACGCACCCGGCGCCTCCGCGTCTCCCACGCCTTCCACTCGCCGCTGATGGACGCCATGCTGGAGGACTTCCGGCAGGTGGCCGAGCGCGTGCGCTACGCCCCGCCCGCCGTCCCCGTGGTGTCCAACCTGACCGGCGCCCTGGGCACCGGTGAGGACCTGTGCACCCCCGGCTACTGGGTGCGCCACGTCCGCGAGGCCGTGCGCTTCGCCGACGGGGTGCGCACCCTGCGGGACGAGGGCGTCACCCTCTGCCTGGAACTCGGCCCCGACGCCACCCTCACCCCCCTCGTCCGGGACTCCGCAGGCGACCCCGACGCCGTCACCGCCGTGTCCCTGCTCCACCGCGACCTGCCCGAGACGCGCGCCGCCCTGCTGGCCGCCGCCGCCCTGCACACGTACGGCCGCGCGGACCTGCCCCCCGCCCCCGCCGACGCCCGGCCCGTCGCCCTGCCGACGTACGCCTTCCAGCGCGAGCGCTACTGGCTTCAGACCTCGGCGCGGCCCGCCGCGCCCACCGCGGACGGCGCCTTCTGGGAGCTGGTCGAGGCCGCCGACCCGGCGGCCCTGGCCGAGCGGCTCGACGTCGACGCGGACGCCCCGCTCAGCACCGTCCTGCCCGCCCTCGCCGCCTGGCGCGGCACGGACCGCAGGCAGCGCGAGGAGCAGCGCTGGGACCACCGCGTGACCTGGCGGCCCGCCGCCGACGGCGCCACCGCCGCCCTCACCGGCACCTGGCTGCTCGCCGTCCCCGAGGACCTGGACGGCGGCCCCTGGGCGTCCTCGGTCGCCGAGGCCCTCACCGCGCACGGCGCGCACGTCCGCGTGCTGCCCGTGGACTGCGCCCGCGCCGACCGCCCCGGCCTCGCCGCCGCCTACGACACCGCCCGCGAGGACGGCCCGGCCCCCGCCGGCGTGCTCTCCCTGCTGGCCGCCGACACCCGGCCGCTGCCCGGCCACCGAGCCGTCCCGGCCGGGCTCGCCGCGACCACCGCCCTCGTCCAGGCCCTCGCCGACCGCGGCACCGGCCCGGACACCACCCGCCTGTGGGCCGTCACCGCCGGCGCGGCCGGCGTCCTCGGCCACGAGGCGCCCGCCGCACCTGAACAGGCCGCCGTCTGGGGCCTGGGCCGCACCGCGGCCCTCGAACACCCGCAGCTGTGGGGCGGCCTGATCGACCTGCCCGCCGGCACCTTCGCCGCCGTCGCCCCCGACGTGGCCCGCCGGCTGTGCGCGGTCCTGGCCGGCGGCACCGGCGAGGACCAGACCGCCGTCCGCCCCGACGGCACCTTCCTGCGCCGCCTCGAACACGCGCCCGCCGACGCGCCCGCCGGGACGCCGGCCGACTGGACGGGCACCGTCCTGCTCACCGGCGCGACCGGGGCGCTCGGCCTGCGCACCGCCGCCTGGCTCGCCGAACGCGGCGCCACCAGGATCGTCGCCGTCAGCCGCTCCGGCGCCGGATCGCCCGGCGCCGCCCGCCTCAAGGAGGCCCTGGCCGGCACCGGCGCGGAACTCGTCCTCGCCGCCTGCGACGCCGCCGACCGGGACGCGCTCGCCGCCCTGCTGGCCGAGCACCCCGTCGACGCCGTCGTGCACACCGCCGGCGTCCTGGACGACCGGCTCCTCGACGCCATGGACACCGACGCCCTGGAGACCGTGCTGCGGCCCAAGCTCGCCGCCGCCCGCAACCTCCACGACCTCACCCGCGACCGCGACCTGACCGCGTTCGTCCTGTACTCGTCCGTCTCCGGCACCCTCGGCACCATCGGCCAGGCCAACTACGCCGCCGCCAACGCCTACCTCGACGCCCTCGCCGAACAGCGCCGCGCCGCCGGACTGCCGGCCACCTCCCTGGCCTGGGGCCCCTGGGCCGGCGGCGGCATGGCGACCCGCGACGCAGGCACCGAGAACCGGATGCGCCGCGGCGGCATCCAGCCCCTCGACCCCGACCGGGCCGTGGAGGCGCTCGGCCGGGCCACCGCACGCACCGACGCCGTGCTCACCGTCGCCGACATCGACTGGGCCCGGTTCGCCCCCGGCTTCACCACCTCACGGCCCAGCCCGCTCCTCGCCGAACTGCCCGAGGTGCGCGAGCTGTCGGGCACCGGACAGCGCGGCGCGGCCGCCGACGCCGGACAGGCCCTGCGCGCCCGGCTGGCCGGACAGACCCCCGCCGAACGGGACCGCACCCTGATCACACTGGTGCGCACCGAGGCCGCCGCCGTCCTCGGCCACGCCTCCACCGACCGCGTCGGCGCCGCCCAGGCGTTCAACGCCCTCGGCTTCGACTCGCTGACGGCGGTCGAACTGCGCAACCGCATCGGCGCGGCCACCGGCCTCGCCCTGCCGGCCACGCTCCTGTTCGACCACCCCGACGCCACCACCCTCGCCGGCTACCTGCGCGGGCGGCTCACCGAGGACACCGACGGGGGCGGCGCCGTCCTCGCCGAACTCGACCGCCTGGAGGCGGCCCTGTCCCAACTGGCGGCCGACGACGCCCGGCGCGACCGCATCGGCGCGCGCCTCCAGTCGCTGCTCGGACGCCTCGGCGGCGGCGGTGGCGCGGCCGGCGCCGCGCCGGCCGCCGCGACCGGCGACGGCGACATCGCCGACCGCCTGGAGTCCGCCGCGGCGGACGAACTCTTCGACTTCATCGAGAACGACCTCGGCATCTCCTGACGGAGACGGCCACGGGACCTGCGAAACGGGTGAGGAACGCATGAGCGATGAGGACAAGCTCCTCGGCTACCTGAAGAAGGTCACGGCCGATCTCCACCAGACGCGACAGCGCCTGGCGGCGGCCGAGGCCCGCGGACACGAACCGGTCGCGATCGTCGCGATGGGCTGCCGCTTCCCCGGCGGCGTGTCCGGCCCCGACGACCTGTGGCGGCTGCTGGAGGACGGCACCGACGCGATGACCGACTGGCCGCGCGACCGCGGCTGGGACACCGAGGCCCTCTACGACCCGGAACCGGGCACACCGGGACGCAGCTACACCCGCACCGGCGGGTTCATCGACCGCGTTGCCGACTTCGACGCCTCCTTCTTCGGCATCTCCCCGCGCGAGGCCGTCGGCACCGACCCCCAGCAGCGGCTGCTCCTGGAGATCTGCTGGGAGGCCCTGGAACGCGCCGGCGTCGACCCGCTCTCCCTGCGCGGCAGCCGCACCGGCGTGTTCGCCGGCACCAACCTCCAGGACTACCCCACGCTGCTGGCGCACTCCGACAACGCCGGCGACGACGGCGTCGGCAACTCGCCCAGCGTCCTGTCCGGCCGCATCTCCTACACCCTCGGCCTGGAAGGCCCGGCCGTCTCCGTCGACACCGCCTGCTCCTCCTCCCTGGTCACCCTGCACCTGGCCGCGCAGGCACTGCGCGCGGGGGAGTGCGACCTGGCCCTGGCCGGCGGCGTCACCGTCATGTCGACGCCCACGGTCTTCCTGGAGTTCAGCCGCCAGCGCGGACTGGCCCCGGACGGGCGCTGCAAGGCGTTCTCCGACGACGCCGACGGCACCGCCTGGGGCGAGGGCGCCGGCGTCCTCGTCGTCGAACGGCTGTCGGACGCCCGCCGCAACGGCCACCCCGTGCTCGCCGTGCTGCGCGGCTCCGCCGTCAACCAGGACGGCGCCTCCAACGGGCTGACGGCGCCCAACGGCCCGTCCCAGGAACGCGTCATCTGGCAGGCCCTGCGCTCCGCCGGGCTCGCCCCGGCCGACGTGGACGCCGTCGAGGCGCACGGCACCGGCACCACCCTCGGCGACCCCATCGAGGCGCAGGCCCTCCTCGCCACGTACGGGCAGGACCGGCCCGCCGACCGGCCGCTGCTGCTCGGCTCGGTGAAGTCCAACCTCGGCCACACCCAGGCCGCCGCCGGCGTCGCCGGCGTCATCAAGACGATCCTCGCCCTGCGCGCGGGACGGCTGCCGGCCACCCTCCACGTCGGCCGGCCCAGCCGGCACGTCGACTGGAGCGCCGGACACGTCGAACTGCTCACCGAGGCCCGCGACTGGCCCGCCGCCGGCGACCGGCCGCGCCGGGCCGCCGTCTCCTCCTTCGGCGTCAGCGGCACCAACGCCCACGTCATCCTCGAACAGGCCCCCGAGGAACCGACTTCCGAGCCGGCCGCGTCCACCGACGACACCCCCCGCGCCCGCGCCTTCCCCGTCTCCGGCCGCACCACCGCCGCCCTGCGCGCGCAGGCCGCCCGCCTCGCCGCCCATCTCCGGTCCGCCCCGGACGGCACGCCCCGCCCCGCCGACCTGGCCTGGTCCCTGGCCGCCACCCGGCCCGCCCTGGAACACCGGGCCGTCGTCGTCGCCGACGACCTGGACCGGCTCCTGCGCGGCCTGACCTCCCTCGCCGAGGGCACACCCGACCCGGCCGTCGTGCGCGGCGTCGCCGACACCGACGGCGACCCGGTCTTCCTCTTCCCCGGGCACGGCCCGCAGTGGGACGGCATGGCCGTCGAACTCCACGCGGCCGAACCGCGGTTCCGCCGCTTCTTCGACGAGGCCGCCGCCGCGGTCGAGGCGCTCACCGACTATTCGGTTCTCGACGTGCTGCGCCGCGCCCCCGGAGCCCCGCCGCTGGAGCGCCTCGACGTGGTCCAGTCCGCCATGTTCGTGGTGTGCGTCGCCCTGGCCCGGCTGTGGATGGCCTGCGGGGTGCGCCCCGCCGCGGTGGCCGGACAGAGCCAGGGCGAGATCGCCGCCGCCCACATCGCCGGGATCCTCACCCTGGAGGACGCCGCCCGCGTCGTCGTCACCCGTGCCCGCGCACTGACCGCCGTCGCCGGCCGCGGCGGCATGGTGGCCGTGCCCCTGCCGCTCGCCGAAGTGGAACGCCTCCTGGCTCCCTACGAGGGCCGGCTCTCGGTGGGCTCGATCACCGGACCCCGCTCCGTCAGCGTCTCCGGGGACGCCGAACCGCTCGCCGAGCTCCTCGCCTCCCTCAACGAGGCCGGGGTCCGCGCCCGCCGCGTCCCCATGGAGTACGCCTCCCACTCCGCGCACGTCGAGGAGGTGCGCGACGAACTGCTCGCCGGGTTCGCCCCCGTCCGCCCGCGCCCCGCCGAGATCCCCTTCCACTCCACCGTCACCGGGGAGCGCGTCGAGGACACCACCACCCTCGACGCCGCCTACTGGTACGACAACGTCCGCCGCCCGGTCCTCTTCGAGACCGCCGTGCGGGGCCTCGCCGACGCCGGCCACCGTGTCTTCGTCGAGACCGGACCGCACCCGGTGGTCACCACCCCCGTCGGGGACACCCTGGAGGACCTCGGCATCACCGACGGCGCCGTCCTGGGCACCCTGCGCCGCTCGGAGGGCGGACCCGAACGCTTCCTCGCCTCCGTCGCCGCCCTCGCGGTACGCGGCGGCCGCGTCGACTGGGCCGCCGTCCACGACGAGCCCGCCCACCGCGTCGACCTGCCCGTCTACGCCTTCCAACGGCGCCGCTACTGGCCCGCGTTCACCGGAGCGCGGACGGGGGACACGGCAGCCGGCACCGCCGACGCCCCGTTCTGGCAGGCCGTCGAGACCGGCGACCTCGACACCCTGGCCGCCGCCCTCGGCCTGGACCAGGACACCGTGTCCTCCGTAGCCCCCGCCCTGGCCGGCTACCGCAGACGCAGCACCGACCGGGCCACCGCCGACGCCTGGCGGTACCGCATCACCTGGCACCCCCTCGCCGACCGCCCCGCCCCCGCCCTGACCGGACGCCGGCTGCTGCTGGTGCCCCGCGGCCACGAGAACGGCCCCGAGGCCACCGCGATCCACGCCGCTCTCACCCGGGCCGGAGCCGACTGCGTCCCCGTCGTCGTCGACACCGCCGCCGGCCGGGACGCCCTCACCGCCGCCCTGTCCGGCGCGGCCGACGGAGCACAGGCCGTCCTGTCCCTCCTCGCCCTCGACGACACCCCGCACCCCGGCCACCCGCTGCTGCCGAACGGGTTCGCGGCCACCGTCGCCCTCGTCCAGGCGATGGACGGCCTCGACACCCGGCTGCCGGTGTGGTTCCTGACCCGAGGCGCCGTCGCCACCGCGCCCGGAACAGCCCCCGACCGCCCGTCGCAGGCCCTGATCTGGGGCTTCGGCAGGGTCGTCGCGCTGGAACAGGCCGACTGCTGGGGCGGGCTCGCCGACCTGCCCGCCGACCTCGACGACCGCGCGGCCGACCGCCTGATCGCGGTCCTCGCCGGCGCCGACCACGAGGACCAGATCGCCGTCCGCCCCACCGGCGTCCTCGGCCGCCGCCTGGAACGCGCCGCCACCGGCGGACTGCCCGGCCGCCGCACCTGGAAACCGGACGGCACCGTCCTCGTCACCGGCGGCACCGGCGCCCTCGGCCGGCACGTCGCCCGCTGGCTCGCCCGCTCCGGCGCCGCCCACCTGCTGCTGGTCAGCCGCTCCGGACCCGACGCGGAAGGCGCCGCCGCCCTGCGGGAGGAGCTCGCCTCCCTCGGCGCCCACGCCGAACTGGCCGCCTGCGACATCGCCGACCGGGACGCCCTCGACTCGCTCCTGGCCGGCATCCCCGCCGACCGGCCCCTGACCGCCGTCTTCCACACCGCGGCCGTCCTCGACGACGGCGTCATCGGCTCCCTCACCCCCGACCGGCTCGCCGACGTCCTGCGGGTCAAGGTGGGCGGCGCCCTCAACCTCGACGCCGCCACCGCCGGCCTCGACCTGTCCGCGTTCGTCCTGTTCTCCTCCTCGTCAGGCGTCTTCGGCAGCCCCGGACACGGCAACTACGCCCCCGGCAACGCCTTCCTCGACGCCCTCGCCGAGGACCGGCGCGCCCGCGGACTCCCCGCCACCGCCGTGGCCTGGAGCGGCTGGGCCGACGGCGGCATGGCCTCCGGCAACGTCGGCGAACGCCTCGAACGGCACGGCGTACGCCTGATGGACCCCGCCGTCGCCGTCACCGCCCTCCAGGACGCCCTGGACCACGACGACACGGCGCTCGTCGTCAGCGACATCGACTGGGAGGTCTTCGGCGCCGAACTCGACAAGGGCCGCCCCCGCCGCCTGTACGCCGCCCTGCCCGACCTCGTGCGGCTGCGCGCCAACCGGCCCGCGCCCGGCGGCGTCGGCGACGGCGCCGAGCCGGGGGAGACCGGCGAAGGACTCCTCGCCCAGCTGGCCGCCCTCTCCGACGCGGACCGCAGGCACGCGCTGCTGCACCTCGTCCGCGCCCACATCGCCTACGTCCTCAACCACCCGAGCCCCGACGACGTCGAGCCGGCCCGCGCCTTCCGCGAACTCGGCTTCGACTCCCTCACCTCCGTCGAACTGCGCAACGCCCTCGGCGAGGCGACCGGCATGCGGCTGCCCGCCACCCTCGTCTACGACTACCCGACCCCGGCCGCGCTCGCCGAGCACCTCGACGAACAACTCGCCCCGAGGCAGCGCCCGTCCGCCTCCGCCCCCGCGGCCACCACGGTGTCCCGCGCGGACACCGCGGAGGACCCCGTCGTGATCGTCGGCATGGCCTGCCGCTTCCCCGGCGACGCCGACACGCCCGAGGAGTTCTGGCGGCTCCTCGCCGACGGCGCCGACGTGATGGGCCCCTTCCCCGAGGACCGGGACTGGGACTTGGAGACACTGCACGACCCCGAGCCTGGACGGGCCGGCCACACCTCGACCCTCACCGGCGGTTTCCTCGCCGGCTTCGCCGACTTCGATCCGAGCGTGTTCGCCATCTCGCCGCGTGAGGCCCTCGCGATGGATCCGCAGCAGCGGCTGCTGCTGGAGATGGCGTGGGAGACCTTCGAGCGGGCCGGGATCGATCCGCGCAGCCTGCGCGGCAGCCGCACCGGCGTCTTCGCCGGCACCAACTACCAGGACTACACCTCCCGTCCCATCGCACCCGGCGACGAGGTCGGGGCCCACCTGAGCAACGGCACCTCCGCCGCTGTCATGTCGGGCCGCCTGTCGTACACCTTCGGCCTCGAAGGCCCGGCCGTCACCGTCGACACCGCCTGCTCGTCCTCCCTGGTCGCCTTGCACCTGGCCGTGCGGTCGCTGTACGCGGGGGAGTGCGACCTGGCCCTCGCCGGCGGTGTCACCGTGATGTCGACGCCCGGCCTGTTCGTGGACTTCAGCCGTCAGCAGGGTCTGGCGGCGGACGGGCGCTGCAAGGCGTTCGCGGACGCGGCGGACGGCACCGGGTTCTCCGAGGGCGGCGGTCTGCTGCTGGTGGAGCGGCTGTCGGACGCGCGGGCGAACGGGCATCCGGTGCTCGCGGTGGTGAAGGGCAGCGCGGTCAACCAGGACGGTGCGTCCAACGGCTTGAGCGCGCCCAACGGCCCCTCGCAGCAGCGGGTGATCCGTGCCGCGCTGGCGGACGCGGGGCTCACTGCGGCCGACGTGGACGCGGTGGAGGCGCACGGCACGGGCACCCGGCTGGGTGACCCGATCGAGGCGCAGGCGCTGCTGGCCACCTACGGGCAGGACCGGCCCGCCGAACGGCCCCTGTATCTGGGGTCGGTGAAGTCGAATGTGGGTCACACGCAGGCGGGTGCCGGTGTGGCCGGTGTGATGAAGATGGTGCTGGCGATGGAGCACGGGGTGCTCCCGGCGACGCTGCATGTGGACGCGCCGTCCTCGCACGTGGACTGGTCGGCCGGTGCGGTGGAACTGCTGAGCGAGGCACGCGAGTGGCCCACGACCGGGGACCGTCCGCGGCGGGCGGGCGTGTCGTCCTTCGGGATCAGCGGCACCAACGCCCACGTCGTCCTCGAAGCCGCCCCCGAACAGCCCGTTCCCGAGACGCCCGCGCGACAGGAGCCCTCCGGGGACGTGCCCTGGGTCGTCAGCGGCCGTGACCCGCAGGCCCTGCGCGACCAGGCCCGCCGCCTGCTCGACCATGTGCGGGCGCACCCCGGCGTGGCGCCCGCCGACACCGCCCTGGCCCTGGCCACGACCCGGACCGCCTTCCCGCACCGCGCGGTGCTCGTCGGCGCCGGCCACGACGAACTGACCGCCCAGCTCCGCGCCCTCGCCGACGGAGCCCCGCTGCCGCCCACCGTCACCGGCACCGCCCGCACCGGCGGACGTACCGCCTTCCTGTTCACCGGTCAGGGCGCCCAGCGTCCCGGCATGGGCCGTGAACTGCACGACGCCTTCCCGGTGTTCGCCGACGCCTTCGACGCCGTGTGCGCACGCGTCCCCGGGCTGCGCGAGGCCGTGTTCGGTGACGACGCCGAGCTCGTGCACCGCACCGAGTACGCCCAGCCCGCGCTGTTCGCGTTCGAGGTCGCGCTGTTCCGGCTGCTCGAGTCCTGGGGCGTGCGGCCGGACTTCCTGGCCGGGCACTCGATCGGTGAGATCGCCGCGGCCCATGTGGCCGGGGTGTTCTCCCTCGGGGACGCGTGTGCGCTGGTGGCCGCGCGTGGCCGGCTGATGCAGGAACTGCCCGCCGGTGGTGCGATGTTCGCGGTGGAGGCGGCCGAGGACGAGGTACTCCCGTTGCTCGACGGGCGCGCCGACGCGGGGATCGCCGCGGTCAACGGCCCGCGTTCCGTGGTCGTTTCGGGTGCGGAGGGCGCGGTGGCCGAGGTGGCGGCCGAACTCGCCGCCGCCGGACGGCGCACGACCCGCCTGCGCGTGAGCCACGCCTTCCACTCGCCGCTCATGGACCCGATGCTCGACGCGTTCCGCGAGGTCGCCGCGGGCCTCACCTACGCCGAGCCGACCATGGCCGTCGTCTCCACCGTCACCGGACAGGCCGCCGAACCGGGCCAGCTCACCGACCCCGAGTACTGGGTCCGCCACGTCCGGCAGTCGGTCCGCTTCCACGACGCCCTGCTGCGCCTGCGCGCCCTCGGAGCGCGTCGCTTCCTCGAGGTCGGCCCCGACAGCCGGCTCACCGCCCTCGCCGAGACGGCCCTGACCGGGACGCCCCTGACGGGGACGGCCCCCACCGGGACCGAGAGCGGGACCACGGCCGCGACGGCGCCGTCGACCGCGCAGGAACCGGTGTTCACCGCCGCCGTCCTGCGCGACCGGCCCGAACGGCACCGGCTCCTCACCGCCGTCGCCACCCTCTTCGCCCACGGCGTCGACCCCGACTGGACGGCGCTGCTGCCCGGCGCCCGTCCTGTGCCGCTGCCCACCTACGCCTTCCAGCGGCAGCGCTACTGGCTCCCCACCGTGCCGCTCGCCACGGCCGCCGGGACGGACCCGGCCGGCCACCCGTTCCTCGACGCCGAGATCACCCGGGCGGGCTCGCAGGAACTGCTGTTCACCGGGCGGCTGTCGACGCGCACGCACCCCTGGCTCGCCGACCACGCCGTCCTCGGCCAGGTCATCCTGCCCGCCACCGGCCACCTCGACCTCGCCGTGCACGCCGGCGACCGGGCCGGCTGCGGTCACCTGAGCGAACTCACCCTCCTCAGCCCGCTCGTCATACCCGAACGGGACGCCGTTCCCGTCCAGGTCACCGTCGACGCCCCCGACGAGGCCGGCCGCCGTGCCTTCGGGATCTGGTCGCGTCCCGGCGGCGACGGCGCCGAGTGGCGTCTGCACGCCCAGGGCGTCCTCGCCCCGCAGGCGCCCTCCCTGCCGGCCGGCGACCTGGCCGCCTGGCCGCCGCCCGGCGCCGTCGTCGTCTCCGGCGAGGACCCCTACGCCGCCTTCGCCGAGGCCGGGTTCGCGTACGGTCCCGGCTTCCGCGGACTGCGCACGGTGTGGGAGCGCGGTGACGAGGTGTTCGCCGAGGTCGAACTGCCCGAGCCGTACCGCGGGGACGCGGCACGCCACGGTCTGCACCCCGCCCTCCTGGACGCCGCCACCCACGCGCTCCTGGTGCGCCGCCCCGGCGTGCGGGCCGACGACGAAACCGCCGCGCCGATGCTGCCGTTCGCCTGGACCGGACTGACCCTGCACGCCACCGGCGCCACCGCGCTGCGGGTACGGCTGGCCCCCGCCGGTCACGACCACGGATACTCCGTCCTCGTCACCGACACGGCCGGCAGGCCGGTCGCCACCGCCGACGCCGTCACCCTGCGCGCGGCGGCCCCCGCCCCCGCCCAGGACCGGCCCGAACTGCTGCGCTTCGACTGGCGGGAGACCCTCCCGGCCCCGGCCGTGCCGGCGGCGGAGACGGTGCGCTGGATCGTCCTCGGCACCGGCGACGACCGCGTCGCCGCGGCCCTGGACGGGGCCGGCGTGCACCTGGAGACCTACGCCGACCTGGAGGCCCTCGCCAAGGCGGTCGACACCGGCATGACCATGCCCGACGTGGTCCTGGTGGCCCCCGAACCCCGCCGCCCCGACGGGCAGGCCGTGCCCGACGCGGTACGGGGCCTGCTGACCCGGACGCACGAGCTGATGTGCGGCTGGCTGGCCGACGAGCGCTTCGCCGACTCCCGGCTGGTGTTCGTCACCCGCGCCGCCGTCACCGCGGGCCCGGCCGGCGCCCGGGCCGGTGTGGTCCTGCCCGACGTGGCCGGGGCCGCACTGTGGGGCCTTGTACGCGCCGCCCAGGCCGAGCACCCCGGCCGGTTCCAGCTCCTGGACCTGCCCGGCGACCCCGCCGACGCCGACGACCGCGCGCTGCTCGCCGCGGTGGCCGCGGGACAGCCGCACGGCGCCGTCCGCGACGGCCGGGTCCTGCACCCGGACGTCGCCCCCGCCGCCGTCGACGTCACCGCCCCCGGCCTGGCCGCCGGCACCGTCCTGGTCACCGGCGCCACCGGCGCCCTCGGCCGGGCCGTCGCCCGCCATCTGGTCACCCGGCACGGCGTACGCTCCCTGCTGCTCGCCGGCCGCCGCGGCCCCGCCGCCGAGGGCGCGGACACCCTGGTCGCCGAGCTGACCGCGCTGGGAGCGCGGGTGCGCCTGGAGGCCTGCGACGTATCCGACCGTGCCGACGTGACCCGGCTGCTGACGCTGCTGCCCGAGGACGCCCCGCTGACCGGCGTCGTCCACGCGGCCGGCGTCACCGACGACGCCGTGCTCACCGCCCTCGACCCCGGCCGGCTGGACACCGTGCTGCGCCCCAAGGCCGACGGCGCCTGGCACCTGCACCGCGCCACCGCCCCCCACGACCCGGCCGCGTTCGTGCTGTTCTCCTCCGCGGCCGGCGCCTTCGGGGCACCCGGCCAGGCCAACTACGCCGCCGCCAACGCCTTCCTGGACGGACTCGCCGCCCACCGGCACGCGCTGGGCCTGCCCGCCGTCTCCGTCGCCTGGGGACCCTGGGCCGACGACGGCGGCATGACCTCCCGCCTGTCCGACACCGACCGCGGCCGGCTCGCCCGCGGCGGACTGCGCCCGCTGGCCGCCGACGAGGCCCTCGCCCTGCTGGACGAGGCGCTGACCGGCACGGACCCCGCGGTGATCGCCGTCAGCACCGGCTCGGGCAGCGCCGGAGTGCGCGCCCTGCTCCGCCCGGCGCCCGCCGCGCCCGCCCGCCGCACCGTCGAGGCCGGACCCGCCGGCCCCGTCACCTCGACGCTGCTCGCCGGCGCCACGCCCGAAGAGGGCCGCGCCCGCCTGCTCGGCCTGGTCCGCGACCTGGCGGCCACCGTGCTGGGCCATCCCTCGTCCGACGCGATCGAACCCGACCGCCTCTTCACCGAACAGGGCTTCGACTCCCTGACCGTGGTGGAACTGCGCAACCACCTCGCCTCGGCGACCGGCCTCAGGCTGGCCCCCACCCTGCTGTTCGACCACGCCACCCCCGAGGCGCTCGCCGCCCACCTGCACCAGCGCCTGGACGCGGAGCCCCACCCGGCCGCCGCACCCGCCGACGGCACGGCGCAGGACGGCCCGCCGGTCCGCGCCGAGGACACCATCGGAGGCCTGTTCAAGGCGGCCTGCCTGGACGGCCGGGTGGACGACGGCTTCGCCCTGCTCCAGGCGGCGGCCGGACTGCGCCCCACCTTCAGCGCCCCGGCCGAGCTGCCGTCCCTCCCGGAGGCGATCCGCCTCTCGACCGGCGACGCCGCCTCGCCGCTGGTCTGCTTCAGCTCCTACGTCGCCCTCGCCGGCGTGCACCAGTACGCCCGGTTCGCCTCCCGCTTCCGCGGCCGGCGCGACGTGTGGGCCCTGCCCACCCAGGGATTCGGCGCAGGGGAGCTGCTGCCCGCCACCTTCGACGCGGTGGCCGACCTGCACGCCGACGCGGTGCACCGCACCGTGGGCGACACGCCGGCGGTCCTGCTCGGCTCCTCCTCCGGCGGCATCCTCGCCCTGTCCGCGGCCCGGCGCCTCCAGGAGCGGGGCGCGCCGCCGGCCGCCGTCGTCCTCCTCGACACCTACATGCCGCGGGCCGACTCGCCGTTCCTGCGGTTCTCCCAGCAGATGCTGGGCGGCATGTTCGAACGGGAGTCGATGTTCGCGCACATGGACACCGACCGGCTGACCGCCATGAGCTGGTACGTGGCGCTCATCGGCGAATGGGAGCCGGGGCCGCTGGACTGCCCGGTGCTGCTGGTGCGCTCCAGCGAGCCGCCGGTGCCCCCCGCCCCCGGCGAGGAACTGCCCCCGCAGGAGTGGCAGACCACCTGGGAACGGGCCCACACGGTGCTCGACGTCCCCGGCAACCACTTCACCATGATGGAGGCCTACGCCCGCTCCACCGCCGACGCCACAGACGACTGGCTGACCGGCCTCGGCGCCTGACACGCCCCGGAGCTCCGCGCCCGCCCCGGCCGGGGCGGACGCGGACCCGGCAGGAGGGTCCGTCGCGGGCGCCCGGCCGGCACGGCGAGGCCCGCCACTCCCACCAGGAGGGTGGCGGGCCTCGTGGTCCGGCATTCGACGCGGCGAGGCCCCCGCGATCGCGGCCCCCGCCCCAACCGGGCGGACGCGGACCCGGCAGCAGCGGCCGTCGCGGGCGCCCGGCCCGCACGTCAAGGCCCGCCGCCCTCACCAGGAGGGGCGGCGGGCCTTGACGTGTCCGGTATGTGAGGGAGGCGGGCCCCCGCGCACGCGGCGCGGTCACTCCGCCCAGTGCGGCACCTCCGTGACGGTGACCACGGCCGCGCTGCACAGCCAGCCCGGCCCCTGCGACACCAGCAGCACATGGTCGCCGGGGGACACCGCCCGGGTGCGCACCAGATGCTCCAGGGTGATGAACACGTCCGCGCCGCCCACGTGCCCCACCGCCCGCCCGAAGTCCCAGCTGCACCGCTCCATCGTCAGCCCCAGCGGCATCATGATCGAGTACTCGATCATCCGGCCGTCCATGTTGATGGGGACGACCATCGCCAGGTCCGACGCGTTGATGCCGGCGTCCACCAGGGACCGCTGGATGATCTCCAGATCGAACAGGGTCAGCTTCTCCATCGTCTCCGACAGCGGCATCTCGCTGTCGGTGAACCGCTGCGCCCGCTCGGCCATGTCGGACATCGATCCGGCGTCCTCGCGCAGGATCAGCGGACCGTCGCCGCGGTGCCACTTCTCCAGCTCGTGCAGCACCCCGGAGTTCAGCGACCGCACCTCGGCGAACCCGCCCTCGTCGCTGACCAGCGCCGCCGCCGCGCCGTCACCGAGGATGTACGCCTGCCCGAAGCCCCGCCAGCGGTCCATGGTGGGGGAGGAGAAGTTCTCACCCGTCGTCAGCAGCACCGACCCCGCCTCGGCGGCGCCGGTCAGCTTGCCGATCGCCACCTCGAGCGCGCTGAGCATGCCGTCGCAGCCCTGCTGGAGGAACAGCGCGGGCAGCCGGCCGAGGCCCAGTTCACGCAGGATGTAGCCGGGCGGGTAGGCGCCCTCGGGGGCCTGGTAGTGGACCGCGCTGTGGATGTGCGCCCCCAGGTCCTCGGGGTCGATCTTGGAGCGGTCCAGCGCGATCCGCGCCGCCGACACCGCCAGGTCCATCGCCGGCACGTCACCCGCGACATGGGCCCCGGTCAGGCCGTTCGCGGCCTGGATCTCGGCGTCGAGGCGGCCTTCGGCCACCGCCTGTTCGGCGCTGGCCCAGTCGGGCAGCACCACGCCCAGCGACTCGATGTGGACGTTCTCGACACGCATGTCTTCCTCCTCCTGGCCGGCCCGCGGGCCGGCGTCCGTGGGTGGCAACGAAAACGACGCCGGGCGGCAGGACGCCAACTCGGCGCCCCGCCGCCCGGCCCACCAACCCGCCTCAGCCGGCGAGCAGTTCCCCGCGCAGATGACGGGCCAGACCCGCCGGCGTCGCGAAGTCGAACACCACCGACGCCGGCAGCGAGAGGCCGGTCGCCGACTCCAGTGCGTCGCGCGCGGTCAGCGCGGTCAGCGAGTCGAAGCCCAGATCGCGGATCTCCCGGTCGGCGGGCACCTGCCCCGCGCCCGCGCGGCCCAGCGCCGTGGCGAGGTGCGCGCACACCAGACGAAGCAGGACCTCCTCCTGCTCGGCGCCCGTGAGCGCGGCCAGCCGGTGCCGCAGCCCGCCCGGGTCGTCCACCGCGTCCCGCGCGGCCCGCCGCACGGTGCCGGACGACAGGCCGCGCAGCAGCGCGGCGCTCGCCGTGAGCGGCGCGACGGTACGCGAGCGGGGGATCTCGGGGCGCTCGGCGGTGACCGCCGGACGGCCGGCGGCGACCGCCGCGGCGAACAGCCCGGCGGCCTCCTCCGGCGGCCCGTCCGGACCGCGCAGCGCCACGGCCGTCACGCCCGCCTCCCGCAGCCGGCGCGCGCACGCCTCGAACAGCGCCGCGAGGGCCGCGTCCGCGGGACCCGCCGCGCGCGGGCCGGGCGTGACGAACACCACGGACGTCACCCCACGCCCGGGCGCCGAACGGGCCAGCTCCAGAGCGGGGTCCACGACGGGCCGCAGCGCCACGTCCACGTCGGCGTCCCGCTCGTCCGGCACGGAGGCGGCGAACACCACTGTCGCGGGACCGCCGTCGAGCAGGGCCCGCACCGATCCGGCCGGGTCCTCCGGCTCCCACGGCAGCGCGTCGCCGGGCCCGGCGGACACCGGCAGCCGGTCGGCCGCGTTCTTCGCGAACGGGCCCGCCAGCAGCGGCCGTTGCCCTCCCTCGGGCCGGACGGCGGACAGGAACGCCGCGGGCCCGGCCGCCTCGCCCGCCGCGAACAGCGCGACCCGCCCGGCCACGGGCACATCGGCCAGGGCCCGCGCGGACAGCCGGGCGGCCCGGGGCCGGCGCACCTCGCCGCCGTGCAGCGCGAGCCGCGGCTCGCCGGAGGCGACCGCGTCCTCGACCCGCCGCCAGGACCGCTTGACGCCATCGGTCTCGATCAGCGTGAAGCGGCCCGGTGCCCGGTCCTGGGCCGCGCCCATCAGACCCCACACCGTGGCGGCGGCCGGATCCGGCGGCGCCGCGTCCTCCCGTACGGCGACCGCGCCCCGGGTCAGCACCACCAGGCGGCTGCGCGCGAAACGGGCGTCGGCCCAGTGCCGTACCCAGTCCAGGGCCTCGCCGACGGCCGCGCGGACCCCGTCGGCGGCCGGCGCGCCCCCGGGTGTCCCGGTGGGCGACACGACCACCACGTCCGGCGCCGGCGCGCCCTCCTCCACCGAGGCGAGCAGCGCCGGCAGGCCGGGGTGGGTCTCGCAGTAGCGGCCGGCCGACATCAGTCCCGCGCGGGCCCGCAGCGCGTCCGCGCCGACGACCGCCCAGCGTTCCTGCCGTGACGCCGCGCGCGGCAGCTCACGGACCTCCCACACCTCTTCGAACAGGCCGTCCTGCTGGGCCGCGGACGCCGCCAGGACCGTACGGCGCTCCGGCGGCGCGAACGCCACCTCACGCGCCGTGAGCACCGGGTCCCCGGCGCCGTCGAAGGCGTCGACCGCCCAGGTCCCGTCCGCCGCGGCCCGCATCCGTGTCCGCAGCACCGACGCGTCCACCGCGTACAGGGACACCTCGCGCCAGGACACCGCGGCCACCCGCTCCGCCGGCTGCCCGGTCGCCGCCGCGAACGCCGCCTCCAGCAGCGCCGGATGCACCTCGAAGCCGTCCCGCGCGGTGGCCCGGTCGGGCAGCGACACCTCGGCGAACACCTCGCCGTCCCGCCGCCACACCCCGTCCGGCGCCCGGCCGTCCGGCGCCCGGCCGTCCGGCGCCGCGTCCCCGGCGTCCTCGCGGCGCGCGCCCGAAGGCGGCCACACGGCCGCCGGCTCGTCCGGCTCCGGCACGGCGGCGGGCGCCACCGAGCCCGTGGCGTGCCGGGTCCACGGGCGGCCCGCCGCGCCGTGCGCGTCCCACCGCCCGTGCACCTCCACACGCCGGACGCCGTCGGCGTCCGCCGCGCCCACGGTCACCCGCAGCTGCACACCGCCCTCGAGCGGTACCACCAGCGGGTCCGGGGCGGACAGTTCCACCACGCGGGCGCAGCCGGCCCGGCCGGCCGCGTAGAGCACCAGGTCCAGCAGCGCGGACCCGGCCAGGACCCGGCCGCCGTCGGTCCGCCGCAGCAGCGAGGGGTCGGTGCCGGCCGCGGTGAGACGGCCGGTGTGCACGGTCATCCACCGGCCGGGCCCCTCCGGGCCGGGCAGTTCGACGCACGCGGTCAGCAGCGGGTGACCGGTGTCGTCCAGTCCCAGGTCGGCGGCGCCCGAGTACCGCGGGGCCGACTGCGGCTCCTGCCGGCTGCGCCGCCACAGCAACCGCCCCTGCAGACCGGCCAGTTCCTTGCGCACGATCTTCCCGGCCGGATTGCGCGGGACCTCGGCGACCTCGTGGATCTCCTCCGGCAGCTTGAACGCCGACAGCCGCTCCCGGCACACGGCCAGCACGTCCTCGACGTCGACCCCGTCCGGGCCCGGCACCAGATACGCGGCCGGGACCTCGCCGAGCGACGCGTGCGGGACGCCCGCCACGGCCGCGTCGGCCACCCCGGGAGCGGCGAGGAGCGCCTGCTCCACCTCGCGCGGATGGATGTTCTCCCCGCCGCGGATGATGAGTTCCTTGAGCCGGCCGGTGATCGTCACATAGCCGTCGGCGTCCTGCCGGGCCAGGTCCCCGGTGCGGTACCAGCCGTCCGACAGGACGGCGGCCGTCTCCTCCGGCTGCTGGTGGTAGCCCAGCATCAGCGCGGGGCTGGACACCCAGATCTCGCCCTCGGCGCCCGGTTCCACCTCCGCCCGGGTCCGCGGATCGGTCAGCCGCAGCGTCAGCCCCGGCAGCGGGACACCGCACGAACCCGGCACGTGCGGGCCGTCCGGCAGGTTGGTGGTGATCGCGCCGCCGGTCTCCGTGGAGCCGTAGCTGTCCAGCAGCTTGATGCCGAACACGGCCCGGAACTCCTCGTGCAGGGACTGAGGGCAGGACGAGCCCGCCACCATGCACACCCGCAGCGGCGGCGCCTCCACGGCGCCGGAGCGGGCCAGCTCCACCATGTGGTGGAACAGCGTGGGCACGCCCACCAGGAAGGTGGCGTCCTCCTCCCGCGCCCGGCGCAGCACCTCCTCGGCCGCCAGACCGTCCGTGATGCGGGCGCTCGCGCCCACGGCGACCACGCCGAGCACACAGATGTTGTGCGCCACCGCGTGGAACAGGGGCATCGGCCACAGGACACGGTCCTGAGGCGACAGCCCGAGCAGCGGGGCGTTGCACGCCGCCGTCGCCCACAGCGAACCGCGCTGGGTGGACACGACGCCCTTGGGACGACCGGTCGTGCCGGAGGTGTAGAGCATCCACGCCGGCTCGTCCAGACCCAGGTCGTCGCGGGGCGGACAGCGCAGCGACCAGGTCGACGCCAGGACCTCCCAGAGCGGCAGCGTCGCGCCGGCCGCCTCGGCGAAGCCCGGCTCGCTCTCGTCCCCGACCAGCACCACCACGACGTCCGGCCGGTCCGCGAGGACCCGGCGCACCTGCGGCAGCTGCGCCGCCCCCGTGATCACCACGCGGGCCGCGCAGTCGTCCAGCAGCAGGACCAGTTCCGGATCGGTCGACTGCGGGTTCAACGGCACGCCCACCGCGGCGGCACGGGTGACGGCGAGGTAACTTTCCACCGTCTCCAGCCGGTTGGGCAGATAGATCACCGCCGACTCGCCCCGGCCGAGCCCCAGGTCCGCCAGATGCCCCGCCACCCGTGCCGTACGCCGGTCCAGTTCGGCCCAGGTGACCGCGCGGCGGCCGTCGGCGAAGGCGACACGGTCCGGCCGCCGGGCCGCGTGCCCGGCGAGCAGTTCGTGCACCGGCCGGATCAGATCCGCCCGGAACGCGGCGTCCGTCATCAGGTTCTCCCCTTCACGAACCGGCCGTACGGTAGCGGCGCACCGCGAGCGCCCGGCACACCACGGCGATGACCACCGACCAGACCACCGAGACCAGCACCGGATGCTGCGCCGGCCACGCCCCGGTGGCGGAAAGCCCCGGATTGCCGAACAGTTGCCGCGCCGCCTGCACCGTCGCGCTCAGCGGATTCCACTCGGCGGCCCAGCGCAGCACCGTCGGCAGCGTGGACGGCGCCACGAACGCGTTGGACAGGAACGTCAGCGGGAACAGCCACAGGAAGTTGCCGGTCGCCGCGGCCTCCGGCGCACGCACCGACAGCCCGACGAGGACGCCCACCCAGGACAGCGCGTACCCCATGAGCAGCAGCAGCGCGAACGCCGCGAGCGCCCGCAGCAGCCCGTTGTGGACGCGCCAGCCGACCAGCAGCCCGCACAGCACCATCACCATGACCACCGCCGAGTTCTGCACCAGGTCCGCGACCGTGCGCCCGGTCAGCAGCGCGCCGCGCGCCACCGGCAGCGACCGGAACCGGTCCACCATGCCGCTCTGCACGTCCGTGGCCATGCCGACACTGCTGTTGCTGGCCGTGGCGAACGCGATGGTCTGGGCGAAGAACCCCGGCATCATGAACTCCCGGTACGCCTCCGGACCCTCAGCGCCGGGCAGCCCGAAGGAGCCCGCGAAGAGGTAGGCGAACAGCAGCACGAACACCACGGGCTGCACCAGGCCGAGGATCAGCACCTCGGGGATCCGCACCATGCGGACCACGTTGCGCCGCGTCACCACCAGCACGTCGCGCACGGCCTTCGCGGCCGTGCCCGGCTTCAGCTCGGGCACGACCGGTTCCGCTGCCGACACGTTCACCACTCCTTCTCGCTCGGCCCGCCGGCGCCCACCACGACGCGCCCGTCGCTCCGGGGTCCGTCCCCGGTCAGGGCCAGGAACACCTCGTCCAGGGTGGGCCGGCGCAGCCCGATGTCGCTGATCTCGACGCCTTCGTGCTCCAGCGCGGCGACGACCTGCGCCAGCAGCCGCACCCCGCCGTCGGCCGGCGCGGACACCGTGGACCGGGCCCGGTCGACGTCCGGGGGCCGGCCGACGAGCCGGGCCACCAACCAGGCCGCGGCGTCGAGCTGCTCGGGCCAGGACACGATCAGCTCGATCCGCCCGCCGCCCGCCCAGGCCTTGAGGTCGTGCGAGGTGCCGCGCGCGATGACCCGCCCGTGGTCCACGACCGCGAGGTAGTGGGCCAGCCGGTCGGCCTCCTCCAGGTACTGCGTGGTGAGCAGCACGGTGGTGCCTTCGCGCACGAGGTCCTCGACGGCGTCCCACAGCAGCAGCCGGCTGGTCGGGTCCAGCCCGACCGACGGCTCGTCCAGGAACAGCACCGGGGGCTGTGCCACCAGCGCGCAGGCCAGGTCGAGGCGGCGCCGCATACCGCCGGAGTACGTGCCCGACCTCCGGTCGGCGGCGTCGGTCAGGCCGAACCGGTCGAGCAGCTCGTCGGCGCGCCGCCGGGCCGCGCGGGAGCGCAGCCCGTACAGCGCGCCGGTCATGCGCAGGTTCTCGCGGCCGGTGAGCCGGTCGTCGACGGCTGCGAACTGGCCCGACAGGCCGATCGACAGCCGCACCGCGTCCGGGTCGCGGACCACGTCGTGACCGGCCACGACCGCGGTGCCCGCGTCGGGGCGCAGCAGGGTGGTGAGCAGACGCACCACGGTGGTCTTGCCCGCTCCGTTGGGGCCCAGAAGCCCCAGCACGCCGCCTTCCGGTATGTCCAGGTCGATGCCGTCGACGGCCCGGACCCGGCCGAAGGTCTTCACCAGACCGGTGGCGTGAAGGGCGCCCGCCATGGGCTTCTCCGTCCTTGTACGCAGGGATGGGGTGGGGGAAGCCCGGGGCTCAGGTGGCGGCGATCAGCTTCAGCTCCGGATGGGCGGTGCCGCCCTCGATGGCGGTGGAGGACACGTGCGAGACGATCCGCTCGTCGACGGGGTCGTTCGCCGGGTCGTCGTGCACGAGGAGGTGCTCGTACGTCGTCGAGCGCTGCGCCGGGACCCGGCCGGCGGTGCGGATGAGGGTGATCAGCTCCATCAGGTTGGAGCGGTGCTTGGCGCCGGCGGAGGAGACGACGTTCTCCTCCAGCATGACCGAGCCGAGGTCGTCCGCGCCGTAGTGCAGGGACAGCTGCCCGACCTCCTTGCCGGTGGTCAGCCACGAGCCC
>NZ_JBHRWL010000002.1:428149-726882 GCF_042647945.1 Streptomyces lusitanus | reverse complement strand
CGCCGCCGCACGCGAGGGACGCACCATCGCCCCCCTCATCACCCGCCTCAACACCATCCGGCGGGAGAACCCGGCCCTTCGGCAGCTGCGCGATCTCCACTTCCACCAGGCGGACAAGGACGAAATCATCGCCTACTCGAAGCGACGGGACGGCAACACGGTGCTGGTGGTCGCCAATCTCGACACCCGGCACACCCAGGAGGCGACGGTCTCGTTGGACATGCCGCAACTCGGCCTGGACTGGCACGAGTCGGTGCCGGTGCGCGACGAGCTCACCGGCGAGACCTATCAATGGGGCAGCGCCAACTATGTGCGTCTCGGTCCGGGCGGGGCACATGTACTCGTCGTCGGCGGGAGGTCCGAGGACGGGCCTTCCGGGACACACAGCACGGTTCTGCGACCGTCCACCCCGCAGATCGGAGGGTCATCCGCCACATGAGCGTCAACGAACCCGTCCCGGACACCTTCGAAGACACCCCCGCAAAGGACCGGGACCCCGACTGGTTCAAACGCGCCGTCTTCTACGAGGTCCTCGTCCGCTCCTTCCAGGACAGCAACGGGGACGGCATCGGTGACCTGAAAGGTCTGACCGCCAAGCTCGACTACCTCCAGTGGCTGGGCGTCGACTGCCTGTGGCTGCCGCCCTTCTTCAAGTCGCCGCTGCGCGACGGCGGTTACGACGTGGCCGACTACACCTCGGTGCTGCCGGAGTTCGGCGACCTCGCCGACTTCGTGGAGTTCGTCGACTCCGCCCATCAGCGCGGCATGCGCGTGATCATCGACTTCGTCATGAACCACACCAGCGACCAGCACCCGTGGTTCCAGGAGTCGCGCAAGGACCCGGACGGGCCGTACGGCGACTACTACGTGTGGGCCGACGACGACAAGCAGTTCCAGGACGCCCGGATCATCTTCGTCGACACCGAGGCGTCCAACTGGACCTACGACCCGGTGCGCAAGCAGTACTACTGGCACCGCTTCTTCTCCCACCAGCCGGACCTCAACTACGAGAACCCGGCCGTGCAGGAGGAGATGATCTCCGCGCTCAAGTTCTGGCTGGACCTCGGGATCGACGGCTTCCGGCTGGACGCGGTGCCCTACCTGTACCAGCAGGAGGGGACGAACTGCGAGAACCTGCCGGCGACGCACGCGTTCCTCAAGCGGGTCCGCAAGGAGATCGACACCCAGTACCCCGACACCGTCCTGCTCGCCGAGGCCAACCAGTGGCCCGAGGACGTCGTCGACTACTTCGGCGACTACAGCGCCGGCGGCGACGAATGCCACATGGCCTTCCACTTCCCGGTCATGCCCCGCATCTTCATGGCCGTGCGAAGGGAGTCCCGCTACCCCGTCTCGGAGATCCTGGCCAAGACCCCCGCCATCCCCTCCGGCTGCCAGTGGGGCATCTTCCTGCGCAACCACGACGAGCTGACCCTGGAGATGGTCACCGACGAGGAACGCGACTACATGTGGGCCGAATACGCCAAGGACCCCCGCATGCGCGCCAACATCGGCATCCGCCGCCGCCTCGCCCCCCTCCTCGACAACGACCGCAACCAGATCGAGCTGTTCAACGCGCTGCTGCTGTCCCTGCCCGGATCGCCGATCATCTACTACGGCGACGAGATCGGCATGGGCGACAACATCTGGCTCGGCGACCGCGACGCCGTCCGCACCCCGATGCAGTGGACGCCGGACCGCAACGCCGGCTTCTCCTCCTCCGACCCCGGCCGCCTCTACCTGCCCACGATCATGGACCCGGTCTACGGCTACCAGGTCAGCAACGTCGAGGCGTCCATGGCATCGCCGTCGTCGCTGCTCCACTGGACCCGGCGCATGATCGAGATCCGCAAGCAGAACCCGGCGTTCGGCCTCGGCTCCTACACCGAACTGCCCTCCTCCAACCCCGCCGTCCTCGCCTTCCTCCGCGAATACGAGGACGACCTCGTCCTCTGCGTCAACAACTTCTCCCGTTTCGCGCAGCCCACGGAGCTGGATCTCAGCGCCTTCGAGGGGCGGCACCCGGTGGAGCTGTTCGGCGGGGTGCGGTTCCCGGCCGTCGGCGAACTGCCGTACCTGATGACGCTCGGGGGGCACGGCTTCTACTGGTTCCGGCTCCGCAAGGACGCCGCGTAGAACCCGGGGCGGGGCGGGCGGTTTCCCCCGCTCCGCCCGGGGCACGCATGAGTAACACCCCGCCCACCGGCGGCGCCCCCCGTGGCGCGCCGACAGAGGGGAAAGGACGCGACGCCATGTCGGAAGCCGTCACACGCACCGTCACGACCCCGCCCGGCCTCCTTGCGTCACTGGATCCACTGTTGCGGGAATGGCTGCCGAGACAGCGCTGGTTCGCCGGGAAGGGCCGCCCGGTCACCGGGTTCGACCTGGTCGCGGCGACCGAGCTGCTGCCGCCCACCGCCAAGCTGGGCCTCTACCACCTGCTCGTGCGCGCCCACCAGCCGCTTCAGCCCGGCCACGCGGGCCACGAGCAGCCGGGCGACTGCTACCAGCTGTTCATAGGCGTGCGCGAGGCGCTGCCGCCCCGGCTGGCGCCCGCGCTGATCGGTCATGTGTCGCGGGGCCCCCTGGCCGGACGGACGGTCTACGAGGCCCTGCACGACACCCGGCCCGCCGACCTGCTCCTGGAGGCCCTGCGCACCCGGGCCCGGATCGGCGGGCTTCGTTTCGAGCGCGATCCGCGGCAGGAGATACGGCCCGGCCTGGTGCCGCGCCTGATGACCGCCGAGCAGTCGAACTCGTCGGTCGTCTACGGCGACACCTTCATCCTGAAGCTGATGCGCCGGATGGTGCCCGGCATCAACCCCGACCTGGAGCTGCCGCTGGCGCTGGCCCGCGAGGGCTGCCCCCGGGTGCCCCCGCCGACGGCGTGGCTGGTCACCGACGCCGAGGACACCGCCGGGCCGTCGCACACGGCCGAGCCGTACGTCCTGGGGGTGCTCCAGCCGTTCGTGCAGGGCGCCACCGACGGCTGGGAGCTGGCGCTGCGGGAGCTGGCCAAGGGGGAGGACTTCGTCGCCGAGGCGCGGGCCATCGGACGGGCCACGGCCGAGGTGCACACCGCGCTGGCGCGTGCGCTGCCCACGGTCACCCTGGGCCATGTGCAGATGCGCGGCCTGGTCGACGGCATGACCGAGCGGCTGGAGGCGGCCGTGCACGCGGTGCCCGCGCTGCGGCCGTACGCGGAGGATCTGCGCTCGGCGTACACCGCGCTGGACGACCTGGCGTCCGAGGGCCGCACCTGGACCGCCCAGCGGGTCCACGGCGACCTGCACCTCGGGCAGTGCCTGCGCTCCCCGGCCGGCACCTGGTCGCTGATCGACTTCGAGGGCGAGCCGGCCCGGCCGCTGGCCGAGCGCCGGATGCCCCAGCCGGCCGTGCGGGACGTGGCGGGCATGCTGCGTTCCTTCGACTACGCGGCGCGCACGGCGGACCCGCCGCAGCCGGACTGGGCCGTCCACTGCCGCGCGGCGTACTGCGCCGGGTACGCGGAGGCCGCAGGGCGCGACCCGCGCACCGAGCCGGTGCTGCTACGCGCGTACGAGACCGACAAGGCGGTGTACGAAGCGGTCTACGAGGCCCGGCACCGCCCCGACTGGCTGCCCGTGCCGCTGGCGGCCCTGCGCCGGCTCGCCTCGGCCGACCCGACCTGACCCACCCGACCCGCGTCCAGGAGGCTCCCCCGTGACCCCCCGCCCCGAGTCCAGCGGCCCCTTCCCGGAGCAACCACCCAACCGGCAACGCACCGAACCACCAACGCCGGCGCGCAAGAAGAAGCCTGCGCGCAAGGCTACGCAGCCTGCGGGCAGTCGTGCCGCTGGGGCGGCACGGGTGGGCGCAGGCGGCACGACGCGAGGCGCCGCGCGTGCAGCATCGGAGGCGACCTCGGCACCGGTGCCGGAAAACTCCCCCCAGCTCACCCCGCCGGAGGCGGAGCTCGCCGTCTCCCCCGCCGTCGACTCCGACGACCGCGACCGCCTGCTGCACGGCACGCACCACGCCCCCCACTCCGTGCTGGGCGCGCACCCCGTCCCCGGCGGCGTGGCCTTCCGCGCGTTCCGCCCGTACGCCCGGGCGGTGACCGTGGTGTCCGGCGGCGTGACCGTCGCCCTGCACGACGACGGCGACGGCTTCTTCTCGGGCCTGCTGCCGCTGAACGAGGTCCCGGCGTACCGGCTGCGCGTCGCGTACGAGGGGACGGAGCTGGAGACGGAGGACGCGTACCGCTTCCTGCCCACGCTGGGCGAGCTGGACCTGCATCTGATCGGCGAGGGCCGGCACGAGCAGCTGTGGACGGTGCTGGGCGCGCACCCGACGACCCACCAGGGCGTCACCGGCACCCGCTTCTCGGTGTGGGCGCCGAACGCGCAGGGCGTGCGGGTCGCGGGCTCGTTCAACTTCTGGGACGGCACCGGCTTCCCCATGCGCTCGCTGGGCGCGACCGGGGTGTGGGAGCTGTTCGTGCCGGGGATCGGCGAGGGCGAGCTGTACAAGTTCGAGATCACCCGCCCCGACGGCTCCAAGACGCTGCGCGCCGACCCGATGGCCCGCCGCACCGAGGTGCCGCCGGCCACGTCGTCGATCGTCACGTCGTCGGCGTACGAGTGGGGCGACGCCGAGTGGCTGGAGCGGCGGGCGGAGGTGCCCGCGCACCGGGCGCCGCTGTCCGTGTACGAGGTGCATCTGCCGTCGTGGCGGCCGGGGCTCACCTACCGGCAGCTCGCCGAGCAGCTCCCCGCGTACGTGAAGGACCTGGGGTTCACGCATGTCGAGCTGATGCCGGTCGCCGAGCATCCCTTCGGCGGCTCCTGGGGCTACCAGGTCACCGGCTTCTACGCGCCGACCGCCCGGCTGGGCACCCCGGACGACTTCAAGTACCTGGTGGACGCCCTGCACCGGGCCGGCATCGGCGTGATCATGGACTGGGTGCCCGCGCACTTCCCGCGCGACGAGTGGGCGCTGGCCGAGTTCGACGGCCGCCCGCTGTACGAGCACTCCGATCCGCTGCGCGCCGCGCACCCCGACTGGGGCACCCTGGAGTTCGACTTCGGGCGGCGCGAGGTGCGCAACTTCCTGGTGGCCAACGCCCTGTACTGGTGCGAGGAGTTCCACATCGACGGGCTGCGGGTGGACGCGGTCGCCTCCATGCTCTACCTGGACTACTCGCGGGAGCCGGGCCAGTGGACGCCGAACGAGCACGGCGGCCGGGAGAACCTGGACGCGGTGGCGTTCCTCCAGGAGATGAACGCGACCGTGTACCGCAGGGTGCCGGGGGTGGTGACGATCGCCGAGGAGTCCACCGCCTGGGACGGCGTCACCCGGGCCACGCACCATCGCGGCCCGAGCGGCTTCGGCGGGCTGGGCTTCGGGCTGAAGTGGAACATGGGCTGGATGCACGACTCGCTGGAGTACATGAGCCACGAGCCCGTCCACCGCAAGTACCACCACGGCGAGATGACCTTCTCGATGGTGTACGCGTACAGCGAGAACTACGTGCTGCCGATCTCCCACGACGAGGTGGTGCACGGCAAGCGGTCCCTGGTGTCGAAGATGCCAGGCGACTGGTGGCGGCAGCGCGCCGATCTGCGTGCCTACCTGGGCTTCATGTGGGCCCACCCCGGCAAGCAGCTGCTGTTCATGGGGCAGGAGTTCGCGCAGGGCGCGGAGTGGTCGGAGGCGCACGGCCCGGACTGGTGGCTGCTCGACCCGCACTACGGCGCGGAGGCCGACCACCGGGGTGTGCGGGACCTGGTGCGCGACCTCAACACCGTGTACCGCGCCACCCCGGCGCTGTGGCAGTACGACACCGAGCCCGCCGGTTTCCGCTGGGTGACCGGGGACGCCGCCGACGACAACGTGCTGGCGTTCCTGCGGTACGACGCCGACGGCTCGCCGCTGCTCGCGGTGTCCCACTTCGCGCCCGTGGTCCGGCACGACTACCGCATCGGCGTCCCGGACGACGTGCCCGCCTGGCACGAGGTCCTGAACACCGACGCGGCCCGCTACGGCGGCGGCGGCGTGGTCAACCCCGGCCCGGTGAAGCCGGAGCCGCAGGGCCGGCACGGCCGGCCGGCGAGCATCCGGCTGACCCTGCCGCCCCTGGCGACGCTGTGGCTGCGCCCGGCCTGACGGCGGGCGCGCCGGTTACGCGAGCGCCTTGGCCAGCGGCTCCGGGAGCGGCTCGGTGTGCAGCACGCCGAGCCGTTGGGTGGCGCGGGTGAGCGCCACGTACAGGTCGCTGGTGCCGTAGCGGCCCGGCTCGACCACCAGGACCGAGTCGAACTCCAGGCCCTTGGCCTGGCGCGGGTCGAGCAGCACCACCTGGTGGGTGAGGTCCGGTTCGGCGCCGGCCGTCACCCCGTCCAGGCGGGCGGCCAGGGCGCGGTGCAGCTCGCGTGGGGCGATGACGGCGAGGCGGCCCTCCTCGGGGGTGAGTTCCGCGACCGCGTCGGCGGTGGCGGCGGGCAGGTCCGCGGTGGCGCGGGCCCACGGCTTCACCCCGGTGGCACGCACCGAGCTGGGCGGCTCGAAGCCGGGGTGCGCGGCCCGCACCACCTCGGCGGCGACCTCCATGATCTCCGCCGGGGTGCGGTAGTTGACGCCGAGCCGGTGGTGCTCCCAGCGGTCCTCGACGTAGGGGGCGAGGATGCCTTCCCAGGAGCCGACGCCGCCCGCCTCCGAGGTCTGCGCCGGGTCGCCGACCAGGGTCATCGAGCGGGTGGGGCTGCGCCGCATCAGCAGCCGCCACGCCATCGGGGACAGCTCCTGCGCCTCGTCCACGATGATGTGGCCGAACGCCCAGGTGCGGTCGGCGGCGGCGCGTTCGGCGGCGCTGCGGTGGTCCTCCTCCTCGTGCCGCTCGGCGAACCGCTCGGCGTCGATGATGTCGTGCGCGGAGAGCACCTCGGAGGACTCCGGGTCGTCCTCCTCCTTGTCCTCGAACTCGAAGGTGCGCGAGGCGTAGGAGACGTCCAGCACGCCCTGCGCGTAGGCGATCTGCCGCCGGCGCTCGCGGTCGGCGCGTTCCCGCGCGAGCCGGTCGTCCTCGCCGAGGAGTTCCGCGGCCTCGTCCAGCAGCGGCACGTCGGAGACGGTCCAGTGCCGGGTGACCGGGCGGCGGACCGCGGCGGCGTCCTCGTCGGAGAGGTAGCCCTCCGGGGCGGCGAGGAAGTCCGCGACCAGCCGCTGCGGGGTGATCCGCGGCCACAGCCGGTCGATCGCGGACCACACCTCGGGGTTCTCGGCGAGCTCGTCGCGGATCTGGGTGATGTCGCTCGGGTCGAGCAGGTTGGACCCGTCGAAGGGGTCGGTGCCGATGCGTTCGGCGAGCATGTCGGTGAGCGTGTTGAGGATGTGCCCCTCGAAGTGTTCGCGGGCCACGTTGTGCGGCAGCTTCGTGGCGCGGGTGCGCTCCCGGGCGACGTTCACCAGGCCGTCGTCGAGCATCAGGACCTCGCGGTCGTGCTCGATCGTGATGACCGGGTCGGGCAGCGCCTGCCGGTCGCGGACGTACTCGGCGAGCACGTCGGCCATGTCCGCCCGCCCCTTGACGGCCGCGGCCCCCGGGGTGTCCGTACGGGTCGTCCGCACGCCCGGGAACAGCTCGCCGACGGTCGCGAGGAGCACGCCGGTCTCGCCGAGGCTCGGCAGCACCTCGCCGATGTAGCCGAGGAACGCCGGGTTGGGGCCGACGATCAGGACGGCGCGGCGGGCCAGCAGCTCGCGGTGCTCGTAGAGCAGGAACGCGGCGCGGTGCAGGGCGACGGCGGTCTTGCCGGTGCCGGGGCCGCCCTCGACCACCATGACGCCCCGGTGCGGGGCGCGGATGACGCGGTCCTGGTCGGCCTGGATGGTGCGGACGATGTCGCCCATGCGGCCGGTGCGCGCGGAGTTGAGCGCGGCCAGCAGCACGGCGTCGCCGGTGGGGTCCTCGTGGCCGGTGCGGGTCTCGTCGCCGAGGTCGAGGATCTCGTCGTGCAGATGGGTGACCCGGCGGCCCTCGGTGGCGATGTGCCGGCGGCGGCGCAGCCCCATCGGGGTGTGGCCGGTGGCCAGGTAGAACGGGCGCGCCACTCCGGCCCGCCAGTCGATGAGGACCGGGGTGCGCTCCTCGTCGTCGGCGCGCAGGCCGATGCGTCCGATGTGGTGGGTCTGCCCGGAGGCGAGGTCGATGCGGCCGAAGCAGAGGGAGCCGTCCACCGCGTTGAGCGCGGCGAGCAGCCCGGAGCGCTCGGCGACCAGGATGTCCCGCTCCAGCCGGGCCTGCCGGGGGGTGTGGCCCTGGGCGAGGGCGTCCGCCACACCGGTCTCGGCGTCGCCCCGCAGGACGTCCACCCGTGCGTACAGTCCGTCGATGAATTGCTGTTCGTGCCGCAATTCATCGTCCGGAAATTCGGTGTTTGACAATTCCACTCCCGCCCGCATATACTGTGCTCACTGGACTTCTTCGCGACTTCTCACAACGAAGGCGTGAATGAACGAATATACGCAAGGAAAACCCCCGGGCGCAATTGCCCGGGGGTTTTTCTCGTCTCCGTGGAGGCGGCTCAGAGCACGTCGCGCAGTTCCTCCCGCAGTCGCCGCCCCGGCCGCGCGCCGACCATCGACCGCAGCGGCTCCCCGTCGCGGAACACGATGAACGTCGGCATCGACAGCACCTTGTACGCGTTGGTCGTGGCCGCATTGCGGTCCACGTTCAGCTGGACGACCTTCAGCCGGCCCTCCTGCTCCGCGGCCAGCTCACGCAGCACCGGCGCCATCTGCCGGCACGGCGGGCACCAGTCGGCGGTGAACTCCACCAGCACCGGAAGTCCGGCGCCGAGCACCTCCTCCGCGAAATCCGCGTCCGTCACCTCGGGCACGCCGCTCATCGCGGTCCCCCTCCCAGTTCGCACTCCGGCTCCGGACCTCCCGGGACCGCCGCGTCGGCTGCCAGCGCCGCTCGGGCCGCCTCCGCCCGCGCCAGCTGCCGCCCCACCGTCTCCCGCACCGCGCCCAGCTCGGCGATGAGCGTGTCGAGCTCGTCGAGCTTGCGCCGGTAGACCTGGAGCGAGGCGGGGCAGGAGTCGCCCTCGGGGTGCCCGGCCCGCAGGCACTCCACGAACGGCCGGGTCTCCTCCAGGCCGAACCCGAAGTCCTGGAGCGTGCGGATCTGCCGCAGCAGCTTCAGGTCGGACTCGTCGTAGGTCCGGTAGCCGTTCCCGGACCGCCGTGCGGGCAGCAGCCCGCGGGACTCGTAGTACCGCAGCGTCCGCGTCGTGGTTCCGGCGCGTGCGGCCAGCTCGCCGATTCGCATACGGACGAACGTAAGCCTTGACCTCGGCGTCAAGGCAAGCGCGTCACAGCTGACGGGAACGGGCATGGCCGGGCGGCCGGACTCACGGGGGAGGAGTCCGGCCGTCCGGCGGGAGGCCCTGTCAGGGGGGTGGGCCTCCGGGACCGGCCGGCCGGGGCGACGGGGGTGCGACCCGGCCGGCCGGAGCGGGGGGGGGAGCCTGCCCGCGTCAGGCCTTGGCGAGTTCCTTCTCGCCGCCCGGCTCGGACGCCTGGGCGTCGTCGTCCCGGCCGGCGCCGTCGCCGTGGTCGTCCAGCAGCGTGCGCTCGTCGAAGGGGGCCCGTCCGGCCAGCACCTCGGCGACCCGCTCCTTGTCGATCTCCTTCGTCCAGGTGCCGATCAGCACCGTGGCGATGGCGTTGCCGGCGAAGTTGGTCAGCGCGCGGGCCTCGCTCATGAAGCGGTCGATGCCGACGATCAGGCCGATGCCGTCCACCAGGGCGGGCTTGTGCGACTGGAGACCGCCGGCCAGGGTCGCGAGACCGGCGCCGGTGACGCCGGCGGCGCCCTTCGAGGCGACCAGCAGGAACAGCAGCAGCGGGATCTGCTCGCCGATCGACATCGGCGTGCCCATGGCGTCGGCGATGAACAGCGAGGCCATGGTCATGTAGATCATGGTGCCGTCGAGGTTGAAGGAGTAGCCGGTCGGGACGGTGATGCCGACCACCGGCTTGCTGACGCCCAGGTGCTCCATCTTCGCGATGAGCCGCGGCAGCGCGGACTCGGAGGAGGAGGTGGACAGGATCAGCAGGAACTCACGGCCCAGGTACTTGAAGAGGGTCCACACGTTCAGACCCGCGACGATCCGCAGCATCGTGCCGAGCACCACGAAGATGAACAGCACACAGGTGATGTAGAAGCCGAGCATCAGCACCGCGAGGCTCTTCAGCGCGTCCACGCCGGCCGAGCCGGTGACCGCGGCCATCGCGCCGAACGCGCCGACCGGGGCCGCCCACATGATCATGGCGAGGATGCGGAAGACCAGCCGCTGGATGTGCTCGATGCCGCGCAGGACCGGCCGGCCCGCGTTGCCCATGGCCTGGAGGGCGAAGCCGGCCAGCAGGGCGATCAGCAGGGTCTGGAGCACCTCGCCCTGGGTGAAGGCGGACACGATGGTGGTCGGGATGATGCCGAGCAGGAACTCGGTGGTGTCCTTGGCCTCCGCGTCGATCTGCGCGTGGCCGGTCTCCTTGACCGCGTCGGTGATCGCGAGGCCGGAACCCGGCTCCAGGATGTTGCCGACGACCAGGCCGATGGCGAGCGCCACGACCGACATGACCATGAAGTAGCCGAGCGCGATGCCGCCCACCGCGCCGACCTTGGCGGCCTTCCGCACGGACCCGATGCCCAGCACGATGGTGCAGAAGATGATCGGCGAGATCATCATCTTGATCAGGTTCACGAAGCCGGTGCCGATCGGCTTCAGCTCGACCGCGAAGTCCGGCGCGATCAGGCCGACGGCGATGCCGAGGGCGACCGCGATGATCACCGCGATGTAGAGATAGTGCGTGCGGTCCCGCTTGGCCTCGGGTGCGGCAGGTGCCGTATCGGCGGTGCTGGTCACGGCGGCCCTCCTTGACGTCGTCGTCGGCATCACCGGCGTGCGGCTCACGTCCGGGGGATGGTTCGGGGGAACGCGGTGACTATGTCGCGCCTTGTGAGCGCGGTCACCCTTCCGTTCATTTAGTTCACCGCCGGGGCGCGAGGCAGACTGGCTGGATGCGTATCCCCCTCCCCGGCCCCCGCAGCCTCGCGGGGCAGCTGTTCGCCATGCAGGCCGTGCTGCTCACGGTCGTCGTGGCCGGATACGCGCTGGCCACGTACCTGAGCAACCGCTCCGAGGCCGAACAGGCCGCGGGACGGCAGGCCACCTCGGTGGCCCGCTCGGTGGCCGACTCGCCGTCGGTGCGGGAGGCGATCCGCTCGTCCGACCCGTCGGCGCGGCTCCAGCCGTACGCGGTGGCCGTGGTGCGCGACACCGACGTCGACTTCGTCACGATCATGGATCCGCGGGGCATCCGCTGGACCCACCCCGACCCGGACCAGATCGGCCTGCCCTTCCAGGGGCACACGGAACCGGCGCTGAAGGGGCGCACCTTCACCGAGACCTACACCGGCACGCTCGGCCCGTCCGTGCGCGCCGTGACCCCGGTGCGGGACGGCGACCGGATCGTCGGCCTGGTCAGCGCGGGCATACGGGTCGAGGAGATCGGCCGGCGCGTGCAGGAGCAGCTCGCCGCGCTGCTGGCGGTCGCGGGCGGCGCGCTCGGGCTCGGCGCGATCGGCACGTACGTGATCAACGCGCGGCTGCGCCGGCACACGCACGGGATGAACGCGGCCGAGCTCAGCCACATGCACGACTACCATCAGGCCGCGCTGCACGCCGTGCGCGAGGGCCTGCTGATGCTGGACGGGCAGTACAGGGTGGCGCTGATCAACGACGGCGGCCGTGAGCTGCTCGGGGTGGACCAGGAGGAGGACGTGGTGGGCCGGTCGGTCGCGGAGCTGGGTCTGCCCGCCCCGCTGACGGGCGCGCTGCTCGCCTCCGAGCCCCGGGTCGACGAGGTGCACCTGACGGCCGACCGGGTGCTGGTGGTGAACACCTCCCCGGTCACCGGCGGCCAGCGGCGCGGCTCCGTGGTGACGCTGCGGGACGTGACCGAGCTCCAGTCGCTGATGGGCGAGCTGGACTCCGAGCGCGGCTTCACGCAGGCGCTGCGGTCCCAGGCGCACGAGGCGGCCAACCGGCTGCACACCGTGGTGTCGCTGATCGAGCTGGGCCGCGCCGAGGAGGCCGTGGAGTTCGCCACCGCCGAGCTGGAGCTGGCGCAGGCGCTCACCGACCAGGTGGTGGCGGCGGTGAGCGAGCCGGTGCTGGCGGCGCTGCTGCTGGGCAAGACCGCGCAGGCCAACGAGCGGGGCGTGGAGCTGGTGGTGTCCGCGGACAGCCGGCTGGACGACGGCCTGCTGCCGGACGTGCTGCCCTCCCGTGACCTGGTGACCATCCTCGGCAACCTGATCGACAACGCGGTGGACGCGGCGCAGGGCGGGGTGCGGCCGCGGGTGACGGTAACCGCGCGGACCGAGCTGACGGAGCTGACCGAGAGGGGCGGCTCGGAGCTGGTCCTGCGGGTCGGCGACACCGGTCCCGGCGTCGACCCGGACCGCGCCGAGGAGCTGTTCCGGCTCGGCTACTCCACCAAGCCGTCCGGCCCGGGCGGCCGAGGGCTCGGCCTCGCACTGGTCCGGCAGGCGGTGTCCCGGCACGGCGGCACCCTCGCGGTGACCTCCGGCGAGGACGGCGGCGCCGTGTTCGACGTGCGGGTTCCGCTGCGGGGGGCGGCGGGCGCGGTGGTGAACGGCGGCGCGGGCGATGCGGGTGCGGGCGGCGCGGGCGGTACGAGCAGCACGGCTGCGGAGGGCACGGCCGGTGCGGCTGCGGGCGCCGTGGGCGGTACGAGCAGCACGGCTACGGACGGCACGGGCGGTGCGGCTGCGGGCGCCGTGGGCGGTACGAGCAGCACGGCTACGGACGGCACGGGCGGTGCGGCTGCGGGCGGCACGGCCGCGAATGGCGTGGACGGCGCAGGCGGTGCAGGCGGTGCAGGCGCGGACGGCAAGGGCAGCACGGCTACGGACGGCACGGGCGGTGCGGCTGCGGGCGGCACGACCACGAACGGCGTGAGCGGTGCGGGCGGCGCAGGCGGCGCAGGCGGCGCAGGCGGCGCAGGCGGCGCAGGCGCGGACGGTCCGGGCGGCGCGGACGGCACGGGCAGCGCGGCTGCGGGCGCGGACGGCATGGGCGATGCTGCCGCGAACGGCGTGGGCGGCGCCCGATGAGCGGGCGGCCCGGGCAGCCGATCAGGGTGCTGGTCGTCGAGGACGACCCGGTAGCCGCCGACGCGCACGTGATGTACGTCGGGCGGGTGCCCGGCTTCGTCGCCGTCGGCAAGGCGCACACCGGGGCCCAGGCCCGCCGGGTGCTCGACCGCACCCCCGTCGACCTGCTGCTCCTCGACCTGCACCTGCCGGACGTGCACGGGCTCCAGCTGGCCCGCTCGCTGCGGGCGGCCGGCCATCACGCCGACGTGATCGCGGTGACCTCGGCCCGTGACCTCGCGGTGGTGCGCGAGGGGGTGTCCCTGGGCGTCGTCCAGTACGTGCTGAAGCCGTTCACGTTCGCGACGCTGCGCGACCGGCTGGTGCGGTACGCCGAGTTCCGTGCGGCGGCCGGCGAGGCGAGCGGGCAGGACGAGGTCGACCGCGCCCTGGCGGCCCTGCGCGCCCCCGGCCCGGCCGCCCTCCCGAAGGGCCTCAGCGGCCCCACCCTGGAACGCGTCTCCACGGCCCTGCGCGACGCCCCCGAGGGCCTGACCGCGACGGGTGTCGCGGAGGCGGTCGGCATCTCCCGCATCACGGCCCGCCGCTACCTGGAGCACCTCGTCGACTCCGGCTGCGCGGCCCGCCGCCCCCAGTACGGCACGGTGGGGCGGCCGGAACTCCAGTACCGGTGGGTGTCCGGCTCCTGAGGCTCACCAAGCCTTCACCGCCCCCGGCGGTTCCCCCTGCGCACACGCATTGACCTGACTAGACCAGTCAACTTACGTTCGCCAGGCAGCCGTCCAGGCCACAGTGTCGTGTGCCCGTAGGAGGTCGTGCCCGTGCGCCCCACCGCCGCTCGCCCCCGCACCACCGTCCGTCCGACCGCGTTCGTCGCCCTCTGCGCCGCCGCCCCGCTGCTGCTGACCGCCTGCGGCGGCGGATCCGGCGGAGACCCGGACACGCTGAAGGTGTCGTTCAAACAGTCCACGGACAACTCCGTGAAGGTGATGGACACCTATCTCGCGGACATCAAGAAGCAGTTCGAGAAGGCCAACCCCGGCAAGAAGGTGGAGCTCGTCCCCATCAAGGCGCCGGACGCCGAGTACTACACCAAGCTCCAGCAGATGCTCCGCTCCCCCAGGACCGCGCCCGACCTGGTGTACGAGGACACCTTCCTCATCAACTCCGACATCATCAGCGGGTACTTGAAGCCGCTCGACCCCTATCTCGCCGGGTGGAAGGACTGGGACCGGTTCATCGACACCGCCAAGGCCGCGGCGAAGGGCGAGGACGGGAAGACGTACGGCGTCCCGGACGGCACCGACACGCGGGGGCTGTGGTTCAGCAAGGACATCTTCGCGAAGGCCGGGCTGCCCGCGAACTGGCAGCCGCGGACCTGGGGGGACGTCCTCGACGCCGCCCGCACCGTCAAGGAGAAGGTGCCCGGTGTCATCCCGCTGAACGTCTACACCGGCAAGCCGGTCGGCGAGGCGGCCACCATGCAGACCTTCGAGATGCTGCTGTACGGCACCGGCGACGGCACGTCCGACCCGCTGTACGACAAGACCACCAAGAAGTGGCTCACGGCCGGCCAGGGCTTCCGGGACGCCCTGACCTTCGTCGAGACCGTCTACCAGGAGAAGCTCGGGCCGGACGTCGCCGACGCCCTCGACCCCAACGTGGGCACCAGGGTGCGCGGCGAGTGGCTGCCGCAGGGCAAACTCGCCATCGCGCTGGACGGTTCCTGGCTGCCGCAGGACTGGCTGGAGGGCAGCGGGCACGAGTGGCCCGAGTGGTCGAAGGAACTGGGGCTCGCGGCGATGCCCACCCAGCACGGGCAGGCGCCCGGCAAGGTGAGCATGTCGGGCGGCTGGACCTGGGCGATCCCCGCCAAGGCGGCCAACCCCGACCTGGCCTTCGAGTTCGTGAAGACGATGCAGACCAAGGCCAACGCGCAGAAGTGGTACGTCGCCAACTCCGGCATCGCCGTCCGCGAGGACGTCGCCGCGGACCCGGCGTACACGGCGGCGCAGCCCGGCATCCGGTTCTTCACCGACCTGGTGGAGCACACCCACTACCGGCCCGCGTACCCGGCGTACCCGAAGGTGTCGACCGCCGTGCAGGAGGCGATGGAGGGTGTGACCACGGGCGACCTGTCCGTGGAGGAGGCCGCGCGGGGTTACGACGAAGCGCTGCGCGACGCCGCCGACGGCCGGGTCACCTCGCGGTGAGCGGCGACGGGACGCGCCGATGACCGCCGCCGCACCGCACGCGGGCCCGGACCTCGCGAAGACCCCGGGCCCGCCCGCCGCCTCCCCGTCCCCGTCGGGCCGGCGCACCACCCTGCGCCGGTTCCTGCCCCGCTTCCTGCCGCTGACCCCCGCGCTGGCGCTGCTGCTGGTGTTCCTCGCGGGGCCGATCGCGTACTGCGTCCTCATCGCCTTCACCGATCTCCAGCTGACCGGTCAGGCGCAGGAGTCGTTCGTCGGCCTGGACAACTTCCGGCGGGCGTTCCGCGACGACGCGTTCCTCAACGCCGTGTGGCTGACGCTGGTGCTCACGGTGGTGTCGGCGCTGGTCGGGCAGAACACGCTGGGGCTGGCGCTGGCCGCGCTGATGCAGCGGGCGTCGAAGCCGGTGCGCACCCTGACCGGCGGTGTCGTCGTCACGGCGTGGGTGCTGCCTGAGGTGGTGGCGGGGTTCCTGCTGTACGCGTTCTTCCGCCGCGAGGGGACGCTGAACGCGGTTCTGGACTGGCTGCATCTGCCGTCGCAGAACTGGCTGTTCACCCTGCCCATCCTGGCGGTGTCCTTCGCCAACGTGTGGCGCGGGACGGCGTTCTCGATGCTGGTGTACTCCGCCGCGCTGAACGAGATCCCGAAGGAGATCACCGAGGCCGCCGAGGTGGACGGCGCGAGCGGCTGGCGCCGGATGTGGCACGTCACGCTGCCGATGATCCGCCGCTCCATCGGCACCACGCTGATGCTCAACACCCTCCAGACGCTGTCGGTGTTCGGGCTGATCTGGGTGATGACACGGGGCGGCCCCGGCGGGAGGAGCCAGACGCTGCCGCTGTTCATGTACGAACAGGCCTTCCAGAACAGCCTGATCGGGTACGGCACGGCGGTGGCGCTGCTGCTTCTGCTGGTCGGCTCGCTGTTCTCGCTGCTGTACATGCGTCTGCTGCGGACGGAGGTCTGACCATCATGTCCCTGTCCTCGCGCTCCCTGTCGTCGCGCCGCGCCGCCCGGCGGCTGGCCGCCGACGCCGGGCTGCTCGTCGTGGCCGTCGCGTTCCTGCTGCCGCTGGCGTGGGTGCTGCTCTCCGCGTTCGACCCGCACGCCGGTCTGCGGGTGAAGGCGCCGGACGGGGTGACCCTGGAGCACTTCGAGGCGATCCTCACCGACGAGATCACCTTCACCCCGCTGCTCAACAGCCTGCTGCTGTGCGGGGGCGCGACCGCGCTGACCGTGGTGTGCGCGGCGCTGGCCGCGTATCCGCTGTCCCGCTACCGGTCGCGGCTCAACCGGCCGTTCCTGCTGACGATCCTGTTCGCGACCAGCCTGCCGATCACCGCGATCATGGTGCCGGTGTACGCGCTGTTCGTGCGGGTGAACCTGATCGACACGATGCAGGGCACGATCTTCTTCTTCGCCGCGTCCCAACTGCCGTTCGGCATCTGGCTGATGAAGAACTTCATGGACGGCGTACCGAAGGAGCTGGAGGAGGCGGCCTGGACCGACGGGGCGTCCTCGCTCCAGTCGCTGCTGCGGATCGTGCTGCCGCTGATGGGGCCGGGCGTGGCGGTGGTGACCGTCTTCTCGTTCGTGATGATGTGGGGGAACTTCTTCGTCCCGTTCATGCTGCTACTCAGCCCGGATTTGATGCCGGCGTCGGTGAGCATCAACGACTTCTTCGGCAACCGCGGGATGGTGGCGTACGGCCAGCTCGCCGCGTTCTCGATCGTCTACTCGACGCCGGTGATCCTGTTGTACGTGCTGATCTCCCGGCGGCTGGGGGCGGGGTTCGCGCTGGGCGGGGCGGTGAAGGGGTGACCGGCTCACCGGCGGATTCGCGCCGCGCGCGGGGACGGCGGCGGAGGGGCGCGCGGGGCGCGGGGCTCGTACGGAGGTGCGAGTGACGGGCGTCCGTTCCGTCCGGCTCGCGCGGGGACCGTCGGGGCACGGGGGCGCATATGCCTGCTGAGCGTGCCATTCGCAATGCGGAGGAGGTCACCCCGTGGGTGAGCGGGCCCCCGCACCGAAACACGACCGCCGAGTAGCCGTACCTTCCTACAATCAGTGAGCCTGGCCGAACAGACCGTAGTCACCCCCGGCGGGCGGGCCTAGCTTGTGGGCCGTGCGCCGACCACCCCCTCGCAGCGACCGCCATCCGCCCCCGCCGTTCAACGCCCCCGCCGCCCGCCGGCTGCGCGCCGCGCTGGGCCTCGACCCGGACCACGTGGCCCACGCCCTGCGCGCCTCCTACGACCTGCCGTACGTCACACCGGCCCTCGTCGCCGCGTGGGAGCGCGGCAGTGTCTCCCCGTCCCACCTCGAACTCAGCGCCCTCGCGGGCGTCCTGTGGTGCTCCCCCGGCGAACTCATCGGCCGCCCGCGCACCTTGCGCGAGCACCGGATCGCCCGCGGCCTCGCCCCGGAGGACGTCGCCCGCACCGTCGGGCACGAACTCCACGCGTATCTGCGGATGGAGGAGACGGGCCAGTGGCGCGGCACCGACCGCCAGACCGCCGCCCTGACCCGGGTGCTCGGCCTGTCCCTGGCCGACGTCGTCACCGTCACCGGCCGCGAGGAACGCCTCGCGGAACTGCTGCGCGCCGCGGTGACCACGCGCTGGCAGGCGTACGTCCGGCCGGTGTCGAAGATCGCCCCGCTGGAACGGCGGCTGCTGGAGGAGGTGCTGCACCGGCTCCACCAGGACTACCAGGGCCACATGGCCGCCACCCTCAGCTGGGGCGGAGGCCCCACCGACGCGACCGACCCGGGCCGCGACTTCCTCACCCACGTGGTGGACCACTTCTGGACGGCGGTCACATCGGAAGCCGCGTGACTTTCAGAGGGGGCCGCCCCCTCCGGCCGCGCCAACTCCCAGGCGCGCCGGTCGTACGGCACCCCGCGGCCCTGCCCGACCCTTCCGGCACGTGGCGCGCAGCAGGGCTTGGAGGGCGCGGTCGACGGTGACGAGCTCCCTGTCGTAGCCGTGCAGGTCCGCCCCCTCGGCCAGAGCGGCCAGTAGTGCCACTCGCATGCGCCGTACTCGCCCCCCCCGCCAGAACTAAGCTGGTAACCGAAAGGCGTTCATGCCGCCCTCGCGTACCGCACGACCTGCGAGCCAAGGCCCGCCACGGCGAGCGCCTCCAGTGCCGACATCGTGACCATCAGCCCGCCGCTGTCGCCGTTCACCCAGAACACGACCAGGGCGGCCAGGGGGACCGCGCAGAACGCCGTCAGATCGATCACGGTTTGGATCGTCTTGCGGGACCGACGTCGGGTGTCGGTCCGGTGGTACGCCTCCCACCCGAACGTCGTGAAGCCGCTCCCGTGCGCCGCGAGGGCGGCCAGCCGGGGTCCCAGATCGTCCCGGACGTAGCGGCCGATGGCCGAAATCTTCTCGTCATTGACGAGGTAGGTCCATCCGAGGACGACACACACCGGTGGCAGCGCCAGAAGCATCGAGGGCTGTTTCGCCTGGGCCGCGGCGGCGATGACGGCGGCCACGACGGCCAGCGTCACATAGAGGAGGTTGTCCCGGAACCCGATTCTCGCCCTCTGCTCGTCCTTCACGGTCTGGTACTCGGCCAGCAGCAACTGCCCGACGGTGAGGCCCTGTTCCGCCACTCGTTTTCCTTCCCCCAGTTGTAACTTATGACTATGCAGGAGACCCGGCCCACTGTTCTGGTCCTGACCGCACTCCCCCCCGAATATGCCGCTGTTCGCGCGCACGTCGAGGAGCGGGAGGAGTTGGTGCACCGTGACGGGACCCGGGTCGAGAAGGGCAAACTACCCGGCACCTCCTGGAACGTCGCCCTCGCCGAGCTGGGCGTGGGGGCCGACCGGGCCGCCGCTCTCACCACTCAGCTCGTCAGCTGGTTGCGCCCCGAGGCCGTGTTTTTCGTCGGTGTCGCCGGCAGCCTCAAGGACGACATCGAGATCGGCGATGTCGTCGTGGGCACGCAGGTGTACGAGATCCACGGCGGCAAGCAGACGCCGGAGGGCTTCCTGGTCCGACCGAAAGCCCTGCCGGGCTCGCTCGCACTCGAACAGGCGACCCGCTCCGCCGTACGAGACATGCCCGACGTACGGACGCACTTCCTGCCGATCGCCACGGGCGACGTGGTCCTGGCGGACGCCAAGTCTGAGATTGCCCGGTTCATTCGCAAGAACTACAACGATGCGGGCGCGATCGAGATGGAGGGCTCCGGAGCGCTTCTGGCGGCGCACCTGAACGGCCAGTTGAACGCCCTGGTGATCCGCGGCATCAGCGACCGGGCCGACGCCAAGAAGCACAAGTCCGACGCCGCAGGTTCGCAGAAGCGCGCCGCCGAGCAGGCCGCTGCGGTGACCGTGGCGGTGCTGCACAAGCACCGGCCGCGTGAGGGTTCCTCCGACTCCGAGGAGCGTCCCCATCGGCAAGGGGACGGCGGAGCAACGTACGGCGGAGACCACATCGACTTCCGGGGCGGCACCTTCCATGGCCCCGTCACCGGCAAGAGCGACGGGCGACGCTAGGGGCACCCTCCACGGCCCGGTCCCGCGAGCGACCGCCACCCTCCCGCCCCGCCCGCCGGGCTTCACCGGTCGGTCGGCCGAGCTGGACCGCCTGCTCCCACACCTCTCCCCTGCCGAGGACGACACGGCCGCGCTGCCGCTCCTCATTTTCGCCGTCACGGGGATGGGCGGCGTCGGCAAGACCGCACTGGCCGTGGAGACGGCCCACAGGGCCCGTGCGCAGGGCTGGTTCCCGGGGGGAACACTCTTCGTGGACCTGCGCGGTTACGACGAGGACCCGGTCACGGCTGACCAGGCGGTCCTGGCCCTGCTCGACGCACTCGGCGTACGGGACGGGGATCTGCCACCGACGACGGACCGCCAGTACGACGCGTACCGCGCGCTCCTCGCCGACCGACAGGACAGGATGCTGCTGATCCTGGACAACGCCTCGGATCCCGCCCAGTACCTGCCCCTCCTGCCCGGCACGGACCACCACCGAGTGCTCATCACCTCCCGGGACCGCCCCGACGCCCTGCCGGTACGCCTGATCGACCTGGAAACGCTCGCCCCTGACGACTCCGTCGCCCTTCTGACCCGTGCCCTGCACGACACCGACGAACGGGACGAACGCCCGGCACGTGAGCCCGAAGCAGTGCGCGAACTGGCTGATCTCTGCGGTCATTTACCTCTGGCCCTCCAGATCGCGGCGGGGATGCTGCGTCGGCGGCGCCACCGGGACATCGCCTCTCTGGTGGCCGAGATCCGGGAAGCCGAGGACGCGACCACCGTCCTCGACCACAACAGTCCCGGAACCGACCTGTATGGACGCTCTCTCGTCCTGCGGCCCGTCCTGGAAACCTCTTATCACCGGTTGCCGCCCGACCAGGCCCGGCTGCTGCGCCTTCTCTGCCTCGCACCAGGCGCGGAGACCGGTACGGAGGCGATCGGTGCTCTTGCCGACCTCGCCCCGGAGTCCGTGGTGCTGCTGTTGGAAGACTTGGCCGCCAGACATCTCGTCACGCCGGTTCGGCGCATCAACGGGGCACCTTCCGCCATGCGGTGGCGCCTGCATGACCTGGTGCGGGCGTTCGGGGCGGGCGTGGTAGCGGGGGATGCAGGGTTGCGGGAGGAGGGGGAGGCGGCGCGGGAGCGGGTGCTGGAGTTCTATTGGCGGTGGGCGAAGGCGGCCGATGACCGCTTGCGGTGGTTGCCGGGGAAGCCGGTGCCGGAGCGGTTCGGGGACCGGGGGCACGCGTTGGAGTGGCTGGACGGCGAGCGGTCCGGTCTGATTGCGGCGGTGGGGTGGGGGCGGGAGGAGCGGTTCGCGGGCACGGCGACGCGGCTGGCCGAGTGCTTGGGGGAGTACCTGGACTGGCGGCGGTACTTCGACGATCTGATCGCCGTTGCGAAAGCTGCACTCGGTGCGGCGCGGCTTGCCGGGGACCGACTGAACGAGGCCAACGCATGGAACAGCCTCGGCAACGCCCTGCTGGTGGCGGGCCGGCCGGGGGAGGCGATCGAGGCCCACAGCCAGGCCCGCTACCGATATCAAGCCGCCGGAGGACGCCACGACGAGGCTGTAGCGTGGGGCAACCTCGGCAACGCCCTGCGAGCTGCGGGCCAGGTGGACGACGCGATTGACGCCCACGCTCGGGCCCGGGATCTGTACCAGGCCGCTGGGGACCGCCACCGCGAAGCCATGGCGTGGGACAACCTCGGCAACGCCCTGCAAGAAGCGGGCCGAACTGGGGAGGCGATCGACGCCCACACCCGGGCCCGCGACTTGTTGCAGGCCGCCGGGGACCGCCACGGCGAGGGCCGGGCCTGGCACAACCTCGGCAACGCCCTGCGAGCAGCGGGCCGATTGGAGGCGACGATCGAGGCGTATGGCAAGGGCCTCAAAATTTGCAGGGAATTCGAGGACTGGTACGGCGCGGGACAGACCCTTCGCAACCTGGCTCACACTTACAAGACCATTGGCCGCCCCGCTGACGCCCACGCCGCCTACCTCCAGGCCGCCGACGCCTACACTCGCGCCAACGCCCCCACCGAAGCCTCCCGAGCCCGCGCCTGGGCTGCCGAACTACCGCAATAGCTCCCCACCCAAACCCAGCTTCACACGCTTGCGAATGTACTCAGGCGTCACGCTCCCGGTGAGTGTTGCCCTCCGCCGGCGTCACGCGCCAATAGGTCTCGACCATGGCCTTGTACTGCCGATGAGCCGGATTCAGACCCGTGTGTTTCAGCGCCCAGATCTCCACAGGCTCAGGGGAATCGTCCGACGCCGGCGCCTCTGTTCCGCACACCATGCACAGAGCGGAGTAGATGGCCTGCGTGGCACCCTCGCTGGTTTCGGGACCCTGCGCCCATTCAGCCGCTTTGACGATTGAATGCATCACAGTTCCCCCCGGCTTCGCCTGTTCACTTCCGCCAGTTGAGCGCGCAGCCCCGCATCCGTCCTCGCCCGGCAAAGTGGGCAGGCGCAGGGCGGGAACCTGTCGAAGAGTTCCGGTACATCGGCAGGCTTGACGGTACGCAACGGCCGGACCTGAGTGCGGACGCCTGTCTTCGGATTGATCCGGTAGACCTCAATGGTCATCGTCACAGGGCATCACTCCAAGGGAGCGCCCAGGGCCCCGCCCATGGATGAGCGTCCGCGCGGTCGTTTCCGGCCGAAACGCTCAGGTGTGCCACGTAAGGCCGGACAAGCACACCCGTCGGCTCCCAGGCCTCCTCCGCCTCCCAGTCGGGAAGCGTCTGCGTCTGCGGTGGGGTCGAGCGCCCTTTCATGTGGAACCGGCGCACGGCGACCAGTCGGGCACCCCACACACATGGTGACAGGGGGATTTCCACCCACCGGGGTGCCACAGGAGTCACTACGTGTCCGCTGTGCCTGGCATGGGTGCGCGGCCCGAACAGGACCGCTCTCAGCCAGTCGAGCAACTGCGTGATAGGCATGGGATGTCGACGCTCCTCGTAAGCGTTGGCCATGCCCCGGGGCCGTTCGCGCGGTCGCCGGGGTCCTTGCGTCCCGCCATGCTGACGCCCCCTCAAGGAGCTTTCGATGCCGTTCCGGCGACATTTGAGACGTTTCCTCGGTAGCGTGGAAAACGCCCAAACGTCTTCGGGGGAACTCTTGAACAGCGCACTGAGATCGGCTATGCAGTCGGCCAATCTGTCGCCCAGGCAGTTGGCGGTACGGGTAGGCGTTTCCGGCAAGACCGTGGAACGGTGGGTGGCGGACGCCGAACTGATCCCGCACGCCAGGAACCGGGAAGACGCCTGCAAAGCGCTGGGAGTTGACGAAGAGATGCTGTGGCCGAAAGCAGTGAAGGACCGGATCAAGTCCGGCGGGGACCGCGAGATCATCCAGTCCTACCCCTACCGTTCCTCCTGCCCATCGACGGTCTGGGCCGAACTCGTGGAGAAGTCCACGACGGACATCCTCTTCGCGGGGTACACCAACTATTTCCTTTGGATCGACCAGCCCGCGTTCGTGTCGACCCTGCGCCGGAAGCTCGACAGCGGGTGCCGTGTGCGTTTCCTGCTGGGCGACCCCGACGGCGAGACAACGCGCAACCGCGAACAGATCGAAGACGTGGCTCTCACTGTTTCCACGCGTATCCGGATCACGCTCGAGCACCTGGACAAACTCGGTGCGCATGAGGGCCTGGAAGCACGCTTCTCCGCGGCGGGCGACGCGGCCAGTCACGTCTCACTGTCGGTCTTCCGCTTCGATGACGAAGCGCTTGTCACGCCCCATCTGGCCCGACTGGTGGGACACGACTCACCACTGCTGCACCTGCGGAAGCTCGGCGGTGCCGGCATGTTCGCCCGGTTCGCCGAACACGCCGAAGACTTGTGGTCGAAGGGAGAGCCGACAGGCCCCCGAGCCTAGGACTTGTCCGGCCGATCATGTGACTACTCCGAGCCCGAGTCGTTGTTGTGGACATGGGGCGGGGTGATCTGAGTGATGCCGAGTGGGAACGGCTACGGCCGTTCCTGCCGGTCAGCGACGGTCGTTGTGGCCGGTGGCGGGATCACCGGCAGGTGATCAACGGGATCCTGCACCGGGGTACGGACCGGCGTGCAGTGGCGTGACCTGCCCGAACGGTTCGGTCCATGGAGGACCGTCTATGAACGCCATCGCCTGTGGTCTGCAGATGGCACCTGGGAACGACTGCTCCAGCAGGTCCAGGCCGCGGCGGACGCGGCAGGTGAGATCAACTGGGACATCTCGGTGGACTCCACAATCGTCCGCGCACATCAGCATGCGGCCGGTGCCCGCACCGATCCGCCCCCGGTACTCGCTTCAAAAGGGGCCGAAGGGGTGGAACACCAGGACGAAACACCGTGGGAGAGTCTCGTCGGCCGCCTGGTGGAGGTGGTGCCGGAAGCGAGGGCCTGGGCCGCTCGCGCGGCGGGTTCACCAGCAAGCTCCACCTGAGCGCCGACGGCCGCTGCCGCTCGTTGTCCCTGACCCTCACTCCGGGCCAACGAGCGGACTGCACCCAGTTCAAGCCGGTTCTGGAGAGGATCCGCGTTCCCAGACCTGGCCCGGGCCGGCCGCGCAAAAAGCCGGACAATCTCGCCGCCGACAAGGCATACCGCAACGGTCCGTGCCGGGAGTATCTGCGGCGTCGGAGTATCCGTCACGCGATTCCCGAAAAGACCGACAGCCAGGCGGCCCGGCTCCGTAAGGGCTCACGCGGAGAACGGCCACCGGGCTTCGACGCGGAGCGGTACAAGAAGCGCAACACCGTCGAACGGGCGATCAACCGCTTGAAGCAGTCCCGCGCGGTGGCCACTCGCTACGACAAGCGCGGCTACGTCTTCCTCGGCACCGCCACCGCCGCAGCCCTGGTCATCTGGCTCCGAACCTGACGATCGGACACAGCTCAGCTGCCGTCTTCGGCGGGTCGCTGGTGCCCGCACGACACCAATCCACCGTTCTTGTCGAAGACCTCGGCGTCATGACCTGCGTTCACCCACACCGTAATGCCCTGGTCATGCACGACCACGTTGAACGGCGACTGCTCCGGCTCCGCCTCGGTCACCACCGTGAACTCCTCACCAGGACGCATCCAGTGATCAGTTCCCCACGGCTCGACCCACAGGCAGACCATGCTGCTGCTCTCGTTGCTCACGCTCGTCTTGGACACGCACGCACCCTAACCAGCAACATGATCGGCCGGACAAGTCCTAGCCGCCGTACCCGGCATCAGCCGGGAAGAACGCTCCGATGCCATCGAATCTCGCCGTCATGCCATGCGTCAGTGGGCGTGAGTCCGGCGGCTGCTGCGACGGCAGCGGAGGCTCGGTGTTCGGGGTGGACGTGCGCGATGATCGCGTGCACCGGGGGCCAGCTGAGCCAGCCGGCGAGTCCTTGGGCCGCTTCGGTGGCGATGCCTCTTCCCTGCCACGGGGTTCCCACCACCCAGGCGATCTCCGCGACGGCGCCGATGCCGCCGTGGCCGTCGAGGCTGATCGTCGCCTGGACGGTGCCCGTCAGGCAGGACTCGTCCCGCAGCCGGATCACCCAGTTCAGCCAGGTCACGGCCGGGTCGGGGGAACCCGCGGTCATACGCTGGTAACGCGACCGCAGGGCCTGCGCCGTCTCCGGAGTGCCGCCGATGAAGGTGTGCAGGGCGGGATCGGACAGCACCACGGCCATCTCCTCGGCGTGCTCGACGCGCAGCGGCAGCAGGTCCAGTCGGCGGGTGCTGATGGTCCGGGCTGTCATGATGTCCACGTGGCGCTGTCCGCTCTCACATCGCTCGAGGTGCGGCATCCGGCGGGTTCGGCGGCAGCGTCCGCTCGGCGGGGCGGGGGCGACCTCGGGCCGTACCGGCTAGAAGACCGACTCCGCCTCGTCCATCCGGTCCTTCGGGACCGTCTTCAGTTCCGTGACCGCCTCCGCGAGCGGGACCATCACGATCTCCGTGCCGCGCAGGGCGGTCATCCTGCCGAAGTCGCCGCGGTGGGCGGCCTCCACCGCGTGCCAGCCGAAGCGGGTCGCGAGGACGCGGTCGTAGGCCGTGGGCACGCCGCCGCGCTGGACGTGGCCGAGGATGACCGGCTTGGACTCCTTGCCGAGGCGCCGCTCCAGCTCGTACGCCAGCGCCGTGCCGATGCCCTGGAAGCGCTCGTGGCCGAACTTGTCGATCTCGCCCTTGCCGTAGTCCATGGTGCCCTCGGCCGGGTGGGCGCCCTCGGCGACGCAGATCACCGCGAACTTCTTGCCCCGGTCGAAGCGCTCCTCGACCATCTTGACCAGCTGGGCCGGGTCGAAGGGCCGCTCGGGCAGGCAGATGCCGTGGGCGCCGGCCGCCATGCCGGACTCCAGGGCGATCCAGCCCGCGTGCCGGCCCATGACCTCGACGACCATCACCCGCTGGTGCGACTCGGCGGTGGTCTTCAGGCGGTCCATCGCCTCGGTGGCGACGCCGACGGCGGTGTCGAAGCCGAAGGTGCGGTCCGTGGAGGAGATGTCGTTGTCGATCGTCTTGGGGACGCCGACCACCGGCAGACCGGCGTCGGACAGCATGCGCGCCGCCGTCAGCGTGCCCTCGCCGCCGATCGGGATCAGCGCGTCGATGCCGAACTCGTGGATCATGTCGGAGGCGTTCTCGCAGGCCTCGCGCAGCCGGTCGCGCTCCAGCCGGGAGGAGCCCAGTATCGTCCCGCCGCGCGCCAGGATGCCGCTGACCGCGTTGAGGTCCAGCGTGCGGTAACGGCCGTCCAGCAGGCCGGAGTAGCCGTCCTCGAAGCCGATGACCTCGTCGCCGTAGTTGTCCACCGCCCGGTGCACGACCGACCGGATCACGGCGTTCAGTCCAGGGCAGTCGCCGCCTGCGGTGAGGACTCCTATACGCATCGTGCTGTGTCTCCTGGTCGCTGTCGTTACCGGTGAGCCACTGCCGATTCTTTCACGTCCCCCGGAGCACCGCCGACAGCCCGATGCGCGGGCGCCTTAACCAGCGCCGCAGGTATTGTCAAGAGGGATCCGCTCACCTGTGTGGGCGGTTTCGAGGCACCGCCGTTGCCCTGGCGGCCCCCGACGAAACGGAGAGCGCGCGTGACCCGCAGCGTGTACGTGACCGGTATCGACCGCGGCGACGGCCGGCAGGTCGTCGAACTCGGGGTCATGGAACTGCTGACCCGGCAGGTCGACCGGGTGGGCGTGTTCCGCCCCCTGGTGCACGACGGGCCCGACCGGCTCTTCGAACTGCTGCGCGCCCGCTACCGGCTCGCCCAGGACCCCACGACGGTCTACGGCATGGACTACGCCGAGGCCTCCGCGCTCCAGGCCGAGCGCGGCACCGACGAGCTGGTGTCCACGCTGGTCGACCGGTTCCATCTGGTGGCCCGCGACTACGACGTGGTGCTGGTGCTGGGCACCGACTACGCGGACACGCAGTTCCCGGACGAGCTGTCCCTGAACGCCCGCCTCGCCAACGAGTTCGGCGCCTCGGTGATCCCGGTCGTGGGCGGCCGCAGGCAGACCGCCGAGTCGGTGCGCGCGGAGACCCGCAACGCCTACCGCGCCTACGACACCCTCGGCTGCGACGTGCTCGCGATGGTCGTCAACCGGGTCGCGCGCGAGGACCGCGACGAGATCGCCGAGCGGCTCGCCACCCGGCTGCCCGTGCCCTGCTACGTGCTGCCCGACGAGCCCGCGCTGTCCGCGCCCACGGTGTCCCAGATCGCCCACACCCTCGGCGCGAAGGTGGTGCTCGGCGACGACTCCGGGCTCGCCCGGGACGCCCTGGACTTCGTCTTCGGCGGCGCCATGCTGCCGAACCTGCTCGCCGCCCTCACCCCGGGGTGTCTGGTGATCACCCCCGGCGACCGGGCCGACCTGGTGGTGGGCGCGCTGGCCGCGCACAGCGCCGGCACCCCGCCGATAGCCGGGGTGCTGCTGACCCTGGACGAGGTGCCCGGCGAGCGCATCCTCACGCTCGCCGACCGGCTGGCGCCCGGCACGCCGGTGCTGTCGGTGCCGAGCAACAGCTTCCCCACCGCCGAGCAGCTGTTCTCCCTGGAGGGCAAGCTGAACGCGGCCACCCCGCGCAAGGCGGAGCGGGCGCTCGGCCTGTTCGAGCGGTACGCCGACACCGCCGAGCTCACCCGCCAGGTGTCCGCGCCCAGCAGCGACCGGGTCACCCCGATGATGTTCGAGCACAAGCTGCTCGAACAGGCCCGCTCCGACCTGCGCCGGGTGGTGCTCCCGGAGGGCGCCGAGGAGCGGGTGCTGCACGCGGCGGAGGTGCTGCTGCGCCGGGGCGTGTGCGAGCTGACCCTGCTCGGCGACGTCGACCAGATCCGCAAGAAGGCCGCCGACCTGGGCATCGACCTCGGCGACACCCAGCTGATCGACCCGGCGACCTCCGAGCTGCGCGACTCCTTCGCCGAGAAGTACGCGGCGCTGCGCGCGCACCGGGGCGTCACCGTGGAGCTGGCCTACGACGTGGTGTCCGACGTGAACTACTTCGGCACGCTGATGGTGCAGGAGGGCCTCGCCGACGGCATGGTGTCCGGCTCGGTGCACTCCACGGCGGCGACCATCCGCCCGGCCTTCGAGATCATCAAGACCCGGCCGGACGCGGACATCGTCTCGTCGGTGTTCTTCATGTGCCTGGCCGACAAGGTGCTGGTGTACGGCGACTGCGCGGTCAACCCGGACCCGGACGCCGAGCAGCTCGCCGACATCGCGGTGCAGTCGGCGGTCACGGCGGCGCGGTTCGGGGTGGAGCCGAGGATCGCGATGCTGTCGTACTCGACCGGCACCTCCGGCTCGGGCGCCGACGTGGACAAGGTGCGCGGCGCGACCGAGCTGGTCCGCGAGCGCCGTCCCGACCTGCGCATCGAGGGGCCGATCCAGTACGACGCGGCGGTGGAGCCGTCGGTGGCGGCGACCAAGCTGCCGGACTCCGAGGTGGCCGGGCAGGCGACCGTGCTGATCTTCCCCGACCTGAACACCGGCAACAACACCTACAAGGCCGTGCAGCGCTCGGCCGGCGCGATCGCCGTCGGCCCGGTCCTCCAGGGCCTGCGCAAGCCCGTCAACGACCTGTCCCGGGGCGCCCTGGTCCAGGACATCGTCAACACCGTCGCGATCACCGCCATCCAGGCACAGTCCCCGGCCCCAAGTTCCCCGAGCGAGAAGGCAGCCGCCCAGTGAGTCCGTCCCGCGTCCTCGTCCTCAACTCCGGCTCCTCGTCGGTGAAGTACCAGCTGCTGGACATGAGCGACAGCAGCCGGCTGGCCTCCGGTCTCGTCGAGCGGATCGGCGAGCGCACCTCGCTGGTGCGCCACACCCCGCTCGCGTCCGGCGGGGAGCCCCGGGAGCGGACCGGGCCGGTCGCCGACCACGACGCCGCGCTGAAGGCGATGGCCGAGGAGCTGGCCGCCGACGGGCTGGGCCTGGACTCCCCCGAGCTGGCCGCGATCGGCCATCGGGTGGTGCACGGCGGGAAGCGCTTCACCGAGCCGACGGTGATCGACGAGCCGGTGCTCGCCGAGATCGAGCGGCTGATCCCCGTCGCGCCGCTGCACAACCCGGCCAACCTGACCGGCATCCGCACGGCGATGTCGCTGCGCCCCGACCTGCCGCAGGTCGCCGTCTTCGACACCGCCTTCCACACCACGATGCCGGAGTCGGCCGCCCGGTACGCGATCGACGTGAAGACCGCCGACGCGCACCGCATCCGCCGCTACGGCTTCCACGGCACCTCGCACGCGTACGTCTCCCGGGCCGCGGCGCGGCTGCTGGGGAAGGCGCCCGAGGAGGTGAACGTGATCGTGCTGCACCTCGGCAACGGGGCGTCCGCCTCGGCGGTGCGGGGCGGCCGCTGCGTGGACACCTCCATGGGGCTCACGCCCTTGGAGGGGCTGGTGATGGGTACGCGGTCGGGAGACATGGATCCGGCCGTCATCTTCCATTTGATGCGTGTTGGCGAAATGTCCGCCGACGAGATCGACACTCTTCTCAACAAGAAGAGCGGTCTGGTCGGACTGTGCGGGGACAACGACATGCGGGAGATCCGGCGCCGGATCGACGAGGGCGACGAAGAGGCGGAGCTGGCGTTCGACATCTACATTCACCGTCTGAAGAAGTACATCGGCGCCTATTACGCCGTTCTCGGACGGGTGGACGCGGTGGTCTTCACCGCCGGGGTCGGCGAGAACTCCGCCGAGGTGCGCGCGGCCGCCGTGTCCGGCCTGGAGGGGCTGGGTCTCGCGGTGGACGGCGGGCGCAACGCCGTCCGCGGCGGCGGGGCGCGGCTGATCTCGCCCGAGGGGGCGCGGGTCGCGGTCGCGGTGGTGCCCACGGACGAGGAAATGGAGATCGCACAGCAGACATACGCACTGGTCGGAAAGAACAACTGAGCAGCGGCCACCCCATTTGTACATTCCGCCAGACGGAATATTCCGGAGCGAAACAAACCGATAGGATCGCCCCATGCGCCGTTCGAAAATCGTCTGTACTCTCGGCCCCGCGGTCGACTCCCATGAGCAGCTCGTCGCTCTCATCGAAGCCGGCATGAACGTGGCCCGCTTCAACTTCAGCCACGGCTCGCACGCCGAGCACCAGGGCCGGTACGACCGGGTCCGGGCCGCCGCCAAGGAGACGGGCAGGGCCGTCGGCGTCCTCGCCGACCTCCAGGGCCCCAAGATCCGGCTGGAGACCTTCGCCGAGGGCCCCGTCGAGCTGGTGCGCGGTGACGAGTTCACCATCACCACCGAGGACGTCCCCGGTGACAGGACGATCTGCGGGACCACCTACAAGGGCCTTCCGGGCGACGTCTCCCGCGGCGACCAGATCCTCATCAACGACGGCAACGTCGAGCTGAAGGTGCTGGACGTCGAGGGCACCCGGGTGAAGACGATCGTCATCGAGGGCGGCGTCATCTCCGACCACAAGGGCATCAACCTGCCCGGTACGGCCGTGAACGTGCCCGCGCTCTCCGAGAAGGACGTCGAGGACCTGCGGTTCGCCCTGCGGATGGGCTGCGACCTGGTCGCCCTGTCCTTCGTCCGGGACGCCAAGGACGTCGCCGACGTCCACCGTGTGATGGACGAGGAGGGCCGCCGCGTCCCGGTCATCGCCAAGGTGGAGAAGCCGCAGGCGGTGGAGAACATGGAGGACGTCGTGATGGCGTTCGACGGCGTGATGGTCGCGCGTGGCGACCTGGCCGTCGAGTACCCGCTCGAGAAGGTCCCCATGGTGCAGAAGCGCCTGATCGAGCTGTGCCGGCGCAACGCCAAGCCGGTGATCGTGGCGACCCAGATGATGGAGTCGATGATCACCAACTCCCGTCCGACCCGCGCCGAGGCCTCCGACGTGGCCAACGCGATCCTGGACGGCGCGGACGCGGTGATGCTGTCCGCCGAGTCCAGCGTGGGCGCGTACCCGATCGAGACCGTGCGGACGATGTCGAAGATCGTCCAGGCGGCCGAGCAGGAGCTGCTGTCCAAGGGTCTCCAGCCGCTGGTGCCGGGCAAGAAGCCGCGCACCCAGGGCGGTTCGGTGGCCCGCGCGGCCTGCGAGATCGCCGACTTCCTCGGCGGCAAGGGCCTGGTGGCCTTCACCCAGTCCGGCGACACGGCCCGCCGGCTGTGCCGCTACCGCGTCGCCCAGCCGATTCTCGCGTTCACCACGGACGAGTCGACCCGCAACCAGCTCGCGCTGAGCTGGGGCGTGGAGCCGTACGTGGCGCCGTTCGTCAACAGCACGGACGAGATGGTCGCGCTGGTGGAGCAGGAGCTGGTCCGGCTCAGCCGCTTCAACGAGGGCGACATCGTGGTGATCACCGCCGGCTCCCCGCCCGGCGTCCCCGGCACCACGAACATGGTCCGCGTCCACCACCTGGGCGAAGCCACCAGCTGACCCGGCACCCGGTGCACGAGACCGAGGGCGCCCCCCGCGTGCGGGGGGCGCCCTCGGTGTTGCGGCTCCCGGAGTGGTCCTGGTGTGCGGCCCGGGGTGAGCGGTCAGCCGGTGACGTACTGGTGGAGTCCCGGCACGTGCAGGGTGCCGCCGAACTGGCCGGCCTGCTGGACCGTGACCTTGGTGAAGTAGATCAGCGGGATGTTCAGCGGCGGCGGGTGCTCCGGGTCGAACGTCACCGGGATCAGGCCGAGCAGGTTGCCGGAGATGCTCTCGGTGTACATCACGGTGTCGCCGTCGCGGATGGTCGACGTCGAGCCCTTGGCGGCCTGGACGTGGTACGTCTTGCCGGTCTGCGGGTCCTTGACCGTCTGGTGCAGGTCGCCGATGTCGGTGCCGTCGGAGACCACGTACTTCAGCACCTTCTTCTTGGTGCCGTTGGCGGTCCGCACCTCGACGATGCCCTTGTAGTCGGCGCCCTTCAGCAGCAGCGAGCTGGCGTTCAGGAACCACGGGTCGTCGGGCAGGGGCACCTTGTTGTCGACCCCGCCCTCGGCGTCGGTGGCGACCGGGCAGTCCTCCAGGTCCGTCCCGGACGACTCGGAGGGGCTGGGCGAGGCGGTGGCCTCGGGCTCCTCGGTCTCCTCCTCCGCGGCCTCCTCGGCCTGCTCCGTGGCGTCCTGCGCCGCGTCGCCGACCGTGTCGAGGACATCGCCGGCGGACTTGTCCGCGGGCTTCTGCGGGGCCTCCTCGGCCTTCTCGTCCGTCTCGTCCTTGGCGTCGGGCTCGTCCGCGGTGGCGGACGACGACGCGGAGGCGGACGGGCTGGGGCTCGGGGTCTCCTCCGCCTTCTCGCCGGGCGTGAGGACGTCCTTGATGGTGTCCCCGATCTGCTCCAGCAGATTGCGGTCGGTCTCCGACGGAGACGGGGCGGGCTCGGTCTCCGCCTGCTGTCCGCCCGCGGTCGCGGAGGGCTCGGGGGCCGGGTCGGACTTGTCGTCGGAACCTGAATCCGGCGAAGAGTCCGAGCCCTTGTCCGCGTCCTGGTCCGCGTCCTCGTCAGGGGCCTGCTCGGCGGGGGCCGAGGCGCTCGGGTCCGGCGAGGGCTGCTCGCCGTCCTCGGAGGCGCTCTCGCTCGCGCTCGCGGACGGGCTGGGCGACGCGCTCGCGTCCCCCTTCTCCGCCTGCTCGATGGCCTCCAGGCACTCCTTGAACTCATCGGCCGTGAGATTCCTCGACGACGGCTGGTCGTCGGCCTGGGCGAGCGTCGGGGTGAAACCCATCCCCATCAGGACCGCGGTCGGCATCGCCGCGATGGCTATCGCCTTGCCCGCGGGCATGTGGAACCTGGTGAACAGCGGCTTCTTGGGTGCCGCGTGACGCGGCCCGGTTCTCACACGGGACGCCTCCACCTCAGCCCCGTGGGTCACCTCGTCAGCCGGCACTGTGCCTCCCGTTCGCCCCGTTCGCCGGGCTCGTTCCTGACAGATCGTTCGGCTCGCCCGTCGCCGCGGCGCCCGCTGCGGGGCCGGGGACCGTGGATCCGGGGAGGGCGCCCTCGGGAGCGCCGCCGTGTGCGCCCGCGTCCGCCCGCGGCTCCTGCTCGGGCGGCTCGCCCGGCACCCACGACACGGCCATCGCGCCGCCCACGAGGGCGAACAGGAAGCCGATCAGGAAGCCGCCGAGGTTGGACACGGGGATGGACACCAACGCCAGCAGGATCGCCGCGACGCCCGCGAAGACACGGATGTGCTTCTGGAACCAGAGGCTGACGCCGAGGACGACGAGCAGCACGCCGATGATCAGGGACCCGGCGCCCGCGGTGGTCGCCATCGCCAGGGTCAGGTGACCGATCTGCAGGTTCGCGTACGGGAAGTAGGCGATGGGGAGTCCGCCGATGATGATGAACAGACCGGCCCAGAAGGGCCGCTGGCCACGCCAGGCGCGGAACTGCAGCCGTCGGCGAGTGAACTGGCCGGAGGCGGCAGGAGTCTCGGCGCTCATGGAAAACAGCTCCCTGGATGGCGTTGCTGTGGTGGTGATGTGCGCCGCGTGTGAAACCGCGGCGGGAAGGTGGACGGGCGGGGGCGCCATCGGCTCCCCCGCCCGTCAGCGAGTGCTTAGTAGCACTCCTTGACGCCCGTCGAGAGCGACATCTTCAGGCCGCTGAGCTTGAAGGTTCCGGCGGTGGTCGCCCACGCCGTCTGCTTCACGTCCTTCAGCACGGCCTTGTCGGCCTGCTGCGCGAACCCGAAGGGGTTGGCCTGCTCGCCGCCGCCCTTCATGCCCGGACCCTTGCTGGCGTCCTTGGCGGCAACACCGATGTCGATGTTCGTGAACGTCGCATCGGCGTTCAGGTCGGCGACGTCGATGTACAGGTTCTTGGCCTCGACCGGCTCCGCGCCGTCACCGGCGCGCAGGATCAGGCTGACGTTCCCGAGCACCGGAATGTTCGGGGTCACGACCGACTGGCACAGGCTCTTGATGGTCGCGGACTTGAACGCCGAGACCGCGACGGGGTGAGCCGTCTTCTTGCCGTCGAGGGTGTAGCCCTCGTCCAGAGCGCCGTACTGCGAGAAGCCCTCGCCGACGAGCTCCTTCGTGGTGACCTTGAACGACTGGCCGGAAACGCTGAACGACGCCGCGAGGGCGCCCTGCGCGAGAGCGACACCTATGCAAGCCGTGGCGGCCACGCTGGGCACCATGACCACAGCGAACCGCTTCCATCTGGTCCCGCCACGCACCTGGGACTCCATATTTCCTCCTTCTCGGACGTACATCTCCTGCTCCGGCTCGCCGCCTTGACCGGCGGCCGAGTGGGGCAGGGATGGGAGAAGTGCTACGTCCTCGGGAAGGAGAGCGCCTGCGTTCGGCGGCGCGAGGTACGCGCCTGAATCACCGGCGATCACCCCCGAGCGACAACCACTGGTCGCGCCTGACACGCATCACGCACAACCCTGCTGGACAGGCTTCGCCGGACGGGCGAAGACCCCCCTGTCCAAGGAGCGACGTCACTGCCGGCGCTCCTGCTCGGTGGGGACCCAGGAGTTCCCGCGGCCCGACCGGCTGTCGGGGTACGGGTAATGGACCGAGCGTCGCCGATCGTGGTGCATTCTCGCCGCCCGCACAAGGGGGTTCGTTACTGGCTAGTAACGGCCGGATAACCATGACGCGACCCGCCGGACCCGAGCGGCGACGCTGGGTGCACCGATGGGGGTGTACAAAACTATTGATCGCTGGACAGAACCCGACAGATCAACGCCTGCGACTTACTCGCAGTAACAGCGGCCGCGATTACCAAGATTTGGCAAAGCGCGGCCGCTCAGGTCTCCGGCGGCCGACCGGCACCACGAGCCCCGCCCGCCGCCGTAACCGGCGAAAGCGACAGAACGGGCGCCCGGGTGCGGCTCGTTCAGAACAGCGCGCGGGCCAGGGCCCGGCGGGCGGTCACCACGGCGGGGTGGTCGGCACCGACCACGTCGAACAGCTCCAGCAGTCGCACGCGTACGGCCTCGCGGTCGTCGCCCGCCGTGCGGGCCACGGTGTCGACGAGCCGGCCGAAGGCGTCCTCGACATGACCGCCCGCCAGGTCCAGGTCGGCGGCGGCGATCTGCGCCTGCGCGTCGCCCGGCTTCTCGGCGGCGTCCTTGCGCACCTGCTGCGGGTCCATGTCCCGCACCCGGCGCAGCAGTTCGGCCTGGGCGAGGCCCAACACGGCCTCGGGGTGGGCCGGGTCCTCGGCGAGCACGTTCTTGTACGCCTGCACCGCGCCGTCCAGGTCGTTGGCGTCCAGCGCGCGGGCGGCCGCCTCCAGGAGGGAGTCGTACGGGCCGACGGGAATCTCTTCGGCCGCCGCGCCGCCGCCCGGCTCGGCCTCCGGGTCGACGGTCAGGCCGGTCAGGCCGAAGCGCTGCTCGGCGACCTGCACCAGCTGGTCCAGGGTCTGGCGGATCTGCGCCTCGCCCGCGGCGCCCTGGAAGAGCGGCAGGGCCTGGCCGGCCACCACCGCGAAGACGGCGGGGATGCCCTGGATGCCGAACTGCTGCATCAGCATCTGGTTGGCGTCGACGTCGATCTTGGCGAGGAGGAAACGGCCGTTGTATTCGACGGCGAGCCGCTCGAGGACGGGGCTCAGCTGCTTGCAGGGCTCGCACCACTCGGCCCAGAAGTCGATGACGACCGGGACCTCGGTGGAGCGCTGAAGGATGTCGCGCTCGAAGGCGGCCTCGTCGACGTCGATGACGAGATCGGGGGGCGAGACGGCGCCGGTGCCGCCCTTGCGGGCCGCTTCGGCGCGCGCCTGCTCCGCCTTCGCCTTGGCCTCCTGGGCCGCCTTCACCGCGGCGAGGTCGACGACTCCGCTCATGGACATGTTCCGTGGCTGCATGCGTCTATCCTCCCCCGTACTCCGCGTGAGTGTGAAAAGCGCCCGGGAAACACAGGCTTACGTGTGGTGCGGGTGCACCGGGTCCCCACCCGGCGCGGTGGTCGTCGCTCGGGCACGTGAGGTGCTCACGTGCTTTCGCTACGAGTCGTAGCGTAATGGCAGGGAGCCGGTGCGTGGCGGCACTTCCCGGTGATCTCCCTCACCACCGCACGGATTCCGCCGGTTATGGTCGTGCCATGCAGCGCCGCAATCCAGCCAGCCGCACCGGGCGCCCCCGCAGCGCCGCGGCCGACACCGCGATCCTCGCCGCGACCCGGCAGGCGCTGGTGGACCTGGGGTGGTCGGGGCTCACGCTGTCGGACGTCGCGGTGCGCGCCGGGGTGGCCAAGACGACGCTGTACCGGCGCTGGGCGGGCAAGAACGAACTCGTCGTGGACGCCGTCGCGGAGCTGTTCGACGAGCTGACGCTGCCCGACCGCGGGTCGCTGGCCGCCGACATCGAGGGCGTGGTGCTCCAGTTCGCCGCGATCCTGGCCCGCCCGGAGGCGCGCAGCGGGCTGATGGCGGTGGTCGCCGAGGCCACCCGCGACGAGGCGCTGCGCGAGCGCGTCCGCGCCTCGATCGTGGACCGCCAGAAGCGGCTGGTGGTGGCGGGCCGGGCGCGGGCCCAGGAGCGCGGTGAGCTGCCGCCCGAGTCCGACGCGGCGCGCTCCGCCCGCGCGGTCGACCTGATCTTCGACATGGTGGCGGGTTCGGTGGTGCACCGCACCCTGGTCAGCAACCAGCCGGCCGACGAGGAGTGGGTGCACGGGCTGACCCGGGTCCTGCTGTCGGGGCTGGCGGCGGGCGCGCGCTGAGCGTCGCGGGGAGACCGGCCACGGTCGGCCGGTACTCGCCTGTCACCTCGCGGTCACCCGCTGCGATGATCGTGTCCGCCACGGGACATGAGCATCAGGGGGAACAGGCATGACCGGCGCCGCACGCATCGACACGTCCGCACCGCACCCGGCCCGGGTCTACGACTGGTTCCTCGGCGGCAAGGACAACTATCCCGTCGACGAGGAACTGGGCCGCCGCATCATGAGCGTGGACGGCACCGCCCGGCACATCGCCCGCACCAACCGCTGGTTCATGCAGCGCGCCACCCGCTGGCTGGCCGGCCCCGGGGGCGTACGGCAGTTCCTGGACGTCGGCACCGGCATACCGACCGAGCCCAACCTGCACCAGATCGCGCAGGGCATCGCGCCGGAGTCCCGGGTGGTCTACACGGACAACGACCCCATCGTGCTGAAGCACGCCGAGGCGCTGCTGTCCGGCACGCCCGAGGGGGCCACCGACTACGTGCAGGCGGACGTGCGCGAGCCCGGCCGCATCCTGAAGGAGGCCCGGCAGACGCTGGACCTGACGCGCCCGGTGGCGCTGTCCCTGGTGGCGCTGACGCACTTCCTCGGCGACGAGGACGACCCGCACACCCTGGTGGAGGGTCTCGTGGACGCCCTGCCGTCCGGCAGCTACCTGGTGCTGTCGCAGCTCACCGCGGACTTCGACCCGGAGGCCGTGGCCCGCGGGGTGGAGCTGTACCGGGCGGGCGGCGTCACCCTGGCGCCCCGCTCCCGCGCGGAGATCGCCCGCTTCTTCGAAGGGCTGACGCCGGTCGAGCCGGGACTGGTCCAGCTGACCGACTGGCACCCGGAACTCGCGGTCGGCGAGACCACCGACGAGCGCGCCGTGATCTCCCTGTACGGCGCGGTGGCCCGCAAGCCGTGAACGCACCGCGCCCCGGCGGGCCGGGGGCCTGCCGGGGTGGGTGTGGTGATGCGGGAGGGTGTGGTGATGCGGGAGGGTGTGGTGATGCGGGGCGGGGCTCAGAACCCGGCGGGCTCCGTGTAGACGCCCCATTCGTCGCGCAGGGCGTCGCAGATCTCGCCCAGCGTGGCCTCCGCGCGGACGGCGTCGAGCATCGGCTCGATCATGTTCGCGCCGGAGCGGGCCGCCTCGACCATCGCGTCCAGCGCGCCGCGCACCGTCGCGTCGTCGCGGGCCGCCTTGCGCTCGCCGAGCAGCCGTACCTGCTCGCGCTCCACCTCGTGGCTGACCCGGAGGATCTCCAGGTCGCCGGTGACGGAGCCGGTGTGGACGTTGACGCCGACGACCCGCTTGTCACCCTTCTCCAGCGCCTGCTGGTAGCGGAACGCCGACTCGGCGATCTCGCCGGTGAACCAGCCGTCCTCGATGCCGCGCAGGATGCCGGAGGTGATCGGACCGATGGGGTGCTTGCCGTCCGGGTGGGCGCGCAGGCCCCGCTCCTTGATCTGCTCGAAGATCTTCTCGGCGTCCGCCTCGATGCGGTCGGTGAGCTGCTCGACGTACCAGGCGCCGCCCAGCGGGTCGGCGACGTTGGCGACGCCGGTCTCCTCCATGAGGACCTGCTGGGTGCGCAGGGCGATCTCGGCGGCCTGCTCGCTGGGCAGCGCGAGGGTCTCGTCGAGGGCGTTGGTGTGGAGGGAGTTCGTCCCGCCGAGCACCGCCGCCAGCGCCTCCACGGCGGTCCGTACGACGTTGTTGTACGGCTGCTGCGCGGTGAGCGAGACGCCGGCGGTCTGGGTGTGGAACCGCAGCCACTGCGCCTTCTCGCTCCGCGCGCCGTAGACGTCCCGCATCCAGCGCGCCCAGATCCGGCGCGCGGCGCGGAACTTGGCGATCTCCTCGAAGAAGTCGACGTGCGCGTCGAAGAAGAAGGACAGCCCCGGTGCGAAGACGTCCACGTCGAGGCCGCGGCTGAGGCCCAGCTCGACGTAGCCGAAGCCGTCGGCGAGCGTGTACGCCAGCTCCTGCGCGGCCGTCGCCCCGGCCTCGCGGATGTGGTAGCCGGAGACCGACAGCGGCTTGTACGCGGGGATGCCCGCGCTGGTGTACTCCATCAGGTCGCCGATGAGGCGCAGGTGGGGCTCCGGCTGGAACAGCCACTCCTTCTGCGCGATGTACTCCTTGAAGATGTCCGTCTGGAGCGTGCCGTTGAGCACGGCCGGGTCGACGCCCTGCCGCTCGGCGGCGACGAGGTACATGCAGAAGACGGGCACGGCGGGCCCGCTGATGGTCATCGAGGTGGTGACGTCGCCGAGCGGGATGTCCTTGAACAGGACCTCCATGTCGGCCGCCGAGTCGATGGCCACCCCGCAGTGGCCGACCTCGCCCAGGGAGCGCGGGTCGTCGGAGTCGCGGCCCATGAGCGTCGGCATGTCGAAGGCGACGGACAGGCCGCCTCCGCCGTTGCCGAGGATCATTTTGTACCGCTCGTTGGTCTGCTCGGCGTTCCCGAACCCGGCGAACTGCCGGATGGTCCACGTCCGCCCGCGGTAGCCGGTCGGATACAGGCCGCGGGTGAAGGGGTACTCACCCGGCCAGCCGATCCGCTCGAACCCCTCGTAGGTGTCCCCGGGCCGGGGACCGTACACCGGCTCCACGGGGTCGCCGGAGAGCGTGGTGAAATCCGCGTCGCGCTTGCGTGCGGCGTCGTACCGGGCCTGCCAGCGACGGCGGCCCTCCTCGATGGCGTCAGCGTCCATACCGTCGAATTTACTAGGACGTCCAAGTAAATGTCGATGGGAGACCGCCGTACGCTCGTCCGTACGGCGGTGGGACGCGGGGCGTCAGGCCTTGGCGACGGCCGGCTCCGAGCCCTCGACCAGGGGCTCCACCTGCTGCGTCACCTTGCGCTCGACGAAGAAGGCGGCGAAGGGGATCGTCCCGGAGAGCAGCACCCACAGCAGCTTGCCGAACGGCCACTTGGCCTTGGAGCCGAGGTCGAACGCGAAGATCAGGTACACGATGTACAGGAAGCCGTGCACCTGGGAGACGACCAGCGTGACGTCCTCGCCCTTGTCGAACCCGTACTTGAACACCATGCAGGTGCACAGCACCAGCAGCATGACGGCGGTGACGTAGGCCATCACCCGGTAGCGGGTCAGCACGCTCTTCTTCATGCCGTCGAGCGTAACGGCACGTTCCGGGCGATCTTCGGCAGGGTCACCCCTCCTCGAAGTCGCCCGCCGCCAGTCGCAGGGGGCGGAGGATGGCGAAGAGTTCCGCGCACTCCTCCGCGTCGTAGGCGCTCAGGCCGAAGTCCATCGCCATCAGGTCGCGGGTGGCGGACTCGACGACCTCGCGGCCCTTGTCGGTGATGGAGGCGAGGGTGCCGCGGCCGTCGTTGGGGTTGGGGCGCTTGGAGACGAGGCCCGATCTCACCAGCCGGTCCACGGTGTTGGTCACCGACGTGGGATGCACCATCAACCGCTCGCCGATCTTCGACATCGGCAGCTCGCCGGACTGGGAGAAGGTCAGCAGGACCAGCGCCTCGTACCGCGCGAAGGTCAGCCCGTAGGGCTTGACCACCGCGTCGACCTCGGCCAGCAGGATCTGGTGGGCCCGCATGACCGAGGTGATCGCGGCCATCGCCGGCACGTTTCCCCAGCGCTGCTTCCAGAGCTCGTCGGCACGGGCGATGGGATCGAACGAGAGACTGAGCGGTTTGGGCACGGTCCAGACCCTACCGGCGGGTCAGATGCCGGTCAGCCCTGTCTCGCACTTCGGTCCGCGGACGGGCGGCGGGACAGGGCCGGCGGGCACGGACGGCGGGGTCCGTCAGCCGGCCAGATGCCGTTCGACGGTCTCGACCTTGGACGTCAGACCGTCCTCCACGCCCGGACGGATGTCCGCCTTGAGGACGAGCGAGACGCGCGGCGCACGCGCCTCCACGACGGCCACGGCGCGCTTCACCACGTCCATGACCTCGTCCCACTCCCCCTCCACGGACGTGAACATCGCGTCGGTGCGGTTCGGCAGCCCGGACTCGCGGACCACCCGCACGGCGTCGGCGACGTACTCCCCCACGTCCTCGCCGACGCCCAGCGGCGTCACGGAAAAGGCGACGATCACGCGTTCACGACCCCTTCCTTGCGGGCGCGGGAGGCGATCACCGCGTCCTCGGTCTCACGCTTGAGGCGGCGGTCGGCGAAGAAGCCGCCGGTCGGGAGGACCGACATCAGGAAGTAGAAGGCGGCGGTCTTCAGCGGCCACTTGGCACGGTTCCAGGCGTCGAGCCAGAAGATCACGTAGATGACGAAGAGGAAGCCGTGGATCATGCCCATCGGCCGGACGGCGTCGAAGTCCGTGGTCCGCTTGAGGACCGAGCAGACGAGCAGCAGCAGGAACGAGATCGCTTCGGGGCCCGAGACCAGGCGGAGGCGGCGGAGTGCGGAGGCGGTCTTGATGTCCACGGGTCACCTTCGGGAGGGAGAGACGTCGGCGTCGACGGTGCTGTCTGCCTGCGAGCGCCTTGTGAACGCGCGCACAAGCGGGTCCATTGTGGCAAACCACGGGAGCGATCACCGCAGGGGGTCAGGGTGGGGTCAGGGCCGGGTCAGGGTGCGACTCCTCCTTCGGGCTCTGGGCGCGGGGCAAAAGGGCCGCTACCGTCGCACACGTGGCGATGTTCCGACTTCAGAGCAGCAAGGTGCTCGCCGTCGACATGACCGGGGACGCCGTGAAGGCGAAGAACGGCTCCATGGTCGCGTACGACGGCCGGATGACCTTCAAGAAGCTCACGGGTGGCGGTGAGGGCCTGCGGGGGATGGTGACCCGGCGGCTCACGGGCGAGCAGATGACGCTGATGGAGGTGAAGGGGCACGGCACCTGCTTCTTCGCCGACCGCGCCTCGGAGATCAACCTGGTGTCCCTGAACGGGGAGAAGCTGTACGTCGAGTCGAGCAACCTGCTGGCGACCGACGGCGGTTTGCGCACGGGCACCACGTTCACCGGCCTGCGCGGCGCCTCCCAGGGCAACGGGCTGTTCACGACCACGGTCGAGGGCCACGGCCAGGCCGCGATCATGTCGGACGGCCCCGCCGTGCTGCTGCGGGTCGGCCCGCAGTACCCGCTGACGGTCGACCCGGGCGCGTACGTGGCGCACCAGGGGAATCTGCGGCAGTCGTTCCAGTCGGGCGTGACCTTCCGCACGCTGCTGGGCGAGGGCGGCGGCGAGGCCTTCCAGATCCGCTTCGAGGGCGACGGGGTGGTCTACGTCCAGCCCAGTGAGCGCAACACGATCGCGGGGGACGTCTGACATGGGCTTCCGGGAGATCAACGCCAAGGTGGTCGAGGCGACCGTTGCGCCGGGTCAGCGGCTGTTCAGCCAGCGCGGCGCGATGCTCGCGTACCAGGGCGAGGTCAGCTTCACCCCGAACCTGCGCGGCGGCCAGGGCGGGGTGATGTCGATGATCGGCCGGCGCGTGGCGAACGAGGACACGCCCCTGATGACCGTCGAGGGCAGCGGCACGGTGCTGTTCGGGCACGGCGGCCACCACGTCCAGGTGATCCACCTCTCCGGGGACACCCTGTACGTCGAGGCGGACCGGCTGCTGGCCTTCGAGGGCACGCTGGAGCAGGGCACGGTGTTCCTCGGCTCGCAGGGCGGGGTGATGGGGATGGTCCGGGGCCAGGTCTCCGGGCAGGGCCTGTTCACCACCACGCTCAAGGGGCACGGGGCGGTCGCCGTGATGGCCCACGGCGGGGTCGTCGAGCTGCCGATCACCCCGCAGCGCCCGGTGCACGTCGACCCGCAGGCGTACGTCGCCCACCACGGGGACGTGCGCAACAAGCTGTCGACGGCGCTCGGCTGGCGGGACATGGTGGGACGCGGCTCCGGCGAGGCCTTCCAGCTGGAGCTGAGCGGCAGCGGCGCGGTCTACGTCCAGGCCTCGGAGGAGAAGCTGTGAGCACGTACGGAACGCCGGGCGCCGGGGCCGCGGCCCTCGACCCGATGACGCTGCCGTCCGACGACAACGTCAACGCCTACACCTTCTGCGTGGAGCTCAAGGGCACCCAGTGGTTCATGCAGAAGGGGAAGATGATCGCCTACTACGGCGCCATCGAGTTCAACGGGATCGGGCACGGGCGACTCGACCGACTTGTCCGCACGTCGTTCCATTCGCCACTGCACGCGAGCGACTGGGTCGTGGCGGAGGGCTCGGGCAAGATGCTGCTCGCCGACCGGGCCTTCGACGTCAATTCGTACGACCTCGATGACGGCAATTTGACCATTCGCTCGGGCAACTTGCTCGCTTTTCAGCCAAGTCTGTCGCTGAAGCAATCGATCGTGCCAGGTTTCCTGACCCTGATCGGAACCGGAAAGTTCGTGGCGGCGTCCAACGGACCGGTGGTGTTCATGGAACCGCCGATCAGGGTCGACCCGCAGGCGCTGGTCGGCTGGGCGGACTGCCCGTCCCCGTGCCACCACTACGACCACGGCTACCTGACCGGCGTACTGGGCGGTCTACGTGCGATGACGGGCCTCGGCGGGGTCTCCGGCGAGGAGCACCAGTTCGAGTTCGTCGGCGCGGGCACGGTGCTGCTCCAGTCGTCCGAGGCGCTGATGACGGAGCAGGCCACGGGGGCTCCCCCGCAGCAGCCCGGGGTGCCCGGAGGGGGCGTGCCGGGCGGGGCCGGACCTGGCGCAGGCGGACCGCGCCTTCCCGGACAGCTGGGGGACCTCCAGCGTCGCTTCGGGCTGTGAGCGGTAGTGTGCGGGGTGTGACATCGAACGCCTGCACGTGGTGTCACACGGAAGCCCTATTAGTTCGCCTTTCAACTTCCTTAGGTAGACTTCATTCATGGAGACCGAGACGGCCACCCGCTGGCTGACCAATGCGGAGCAGTGCGCCTGGCGCACCCACCTGGAGGTCAACAAGCTGCTGACCTACCAGCTCGAGAAGGATCTGCAGCCGTTCGGCCTGACAATGAACGACTACGAGATCCTGGTGAACCTGTCCGAGTCGGAGGACCGGCGGATGCGGATGAGCGACCTCGCCTCCGCCACGATGCAGTCCAAGAGCCGGCTCTCCCACCAGATCACCCGGATGGAGAACGCCCACCTGGTCCGCCGGGAGAACTGCGAGTCGGACCGCCGGGGACTGTACGCGGTCCTCACCGACCACGGCATGGAGACGATGCAGAAGGTCGCCCCGCACCATGTGGCGTCGGTGCGCCGGCACTTCATCGACCTGCTCTCCCCCGAGGCGCTGATCGAGCTCGACAAGGCCCTCAAGCCCATCGCGGAGCATCTGCGGGGGCAGCGGGGACGACTCTGACGTCCTCCGCCCTGCCGTTCAGGTGGGTGGCGTCCCCCGGTCCGCGCCGGCGAGCGGCAGGCGGAGTTCGAAGAGGGCTCCGCCCGCCGGCGCCGCGCCCGCGGTGAGCGTGCCGCCGTGCCGCACGGCGACGTCCCGCGCGATGGCCAGGCCGAGCCCCGCGCCGCCGTCGTCCCGGCTGCGCGCCGCGTCCAGCCGTACGAACCGCTCGAAGATCCGCTCGCGGTCGGCGCCGGCCACGCCCTCGCCGTCGTCGGCGACGCCCACCACGGCCTCGTCACCCTCCCGGCGCACGGACACCGTGATCCGCTCACGGGCGTGCCGCTGCGCGTTGTCGAGCAGGTTGGCGAGCACCCGCCCGAGCTGACCGCGCGACCCGGAGACCTCCACGGCCTCCGCCTCCACCGTCACGCCCTCGCGCCCCGCGGCCTCCTCGCGGGCCAGCGCGGCCAGGTCCACCCGGGTGCCGGCGGGCCGCTCCCCCGCGTCCAGCCGGGCGAGCAGCAGCAGGTCGGCGGCGAGGTTCTGGAGCCGTACGGTGTCCTCCACCGCGCCGTCCAGGTCGAGCAGTTCGGGGTGGGCGGCCGCGACCTCGAGCTGGGTGCGCAGCGAGGCGATGGGGCTGCGCAGCTCGTGCGAGGCGTCGGCGACGAACCCGCGCTGCCGCTCCACGGAGGACTCCAGGGCGGCGAGGGTGGCGTTGGTGGTGCGGGCCAGCCGGGCGATCTCGTCGTGCGTCGCCGGTTCGGGGACGCGGCGGCGCAGGTCCTCGGAGGCGGTGATCGCGGCCATCTCGCGGCGGATGCCCTCGACCGGGCGCAGGGCCCTGCCGGTGACCAGCCAGGTCACCGCGGCGACGACGCCGAGCAGCAGCGGGAAGCCGATGAGCATGGAGGTCAGCGCGGTGCCCACGGCGCTGTGCTCGGCGGCCAGCGGGGCGCCGGCGTGGACGGTGAGGCGGCCCCGGTCGGGGGTCTCCACCTCGACGGCGGCGAAGCGGTAGTCCTCGGTGTCGCCGTCGACGGTGGCGGTGCCGTTGGTGTAGCTCGCGCCCTGGGCGATCTCGCCGGGGGCGAGGGAGTCGTCGTCACGGTCGTCGTCGCGGTCGTCGTCGTCCGAACGGCCGGAGCGATCGTCACTGTCGTCACCGTCGTCGTCCCCGCCGGAGCGGGCCGGCGCGGGGGTCACCTCGGCGGTGCCGGTGCCGTCGATCCGCTCCAGGTCCTCCGAGGCGGCGAGGAGGACGCCGTCCTCGTCGACGATCTGCACCGGGGTGTCGTCGGCGTCCAGCCCGGAGAGCTTGTCGAGGGGCGTACGGGCGGCCAGTTCGGAGGCGACGGCCTGGGCGGAGCGCTCGGCCCGGGTGCCCGCCTCGCCGGTGAGGTTGGCGCGCAGGGACAGCAGGACGGCCGCGCCGGCCGCGACGAGGGCCACGGCGACGACGAGGGTGGCGCCGAGCGTGGCCCGGGAGCGGACCGAGCCGAACAGCCGGCTCACGGCGCCGTCTCCAGCCGGTAACCGGCGCCGCGCACGGTGCGGATGAGGTCGGCGCGCAGTTTGCGGCGCAGGGCGCTGACGTAGACCTCGACGATGTTGGGGTCGCCGTCGTAGGCGAAGTCCCAGACGTGCTCGAGGATGTCCGCCTTGGACACCACCTCGCCGGCCCGCAGCACCAGGTGCTCCAGCACCGAGAACTCCTTCGCCGTCAGCTCGGCCTCGTCCTCGCCGAGCCAGACCCGGCGGGCGGCGGTGTCCACCTTCAGGTCGCCGTGCACATGGACCGGGGACGCGCCCGCGGCCCGCCGGCGGCGCAGCAGCGCCTTCACCCGGGCGACGAGCACGACGTAGGAGAAGGGCTTGGTCAGATAGTCGTCGGCGCCGGTGTCCAGGCCCTCGGCCTCGTCGTACTCGCCGTCCTTGGCGGTGAGCATCAGGATCGGCACGTCGTGCCCGGCGGCGCGCAGGGCGGCGCACACCCGGTAGCCGTTGAGGCCGGGCAGCATGATGTCGAGGATCACCAGGTCGTACGGCTCCGCCGTGGCCCGGTCCAGTCCCTCCCGGCCGTCGTGCACGACGTCGACGGCGTAGCCCTCGGCGGTGAGGCCCTTGGCGAGGGAGAGAGCGAGGCGCTTTTCGTCCTCGACGATCAGGAGTCGCATGGCACCCAGGGTCGCAAAGGGAAGCTGAAGATCACTTCAGGCTGCTTCAGCTTCGGCTCAGCGTCGGTGGGCGAGATTGAAGGCGTCGAAAGTGAGCCGACTCGGGAGGAACCCACATGAAGCGCAACATCGTGATCGCCGTCGTCACGGCCGCGGCCCTGGTGGGAGGGGGCACGGCGACGGCTCTGGCGGTCTCGGGGGACGGTGACGACGACGCCACGTCGGTGACGCGGACGGACGACGACAGGGGCGACCGCGACGACCGCGACGACCGGGACGACCGTTCCGGCGACGACGGCGACCGTGCCGCCGCACCCGGTGACGTCACCGCCGCCGACGCCATCGCCGCCGCGCTGAAGCACACGCCGGGCACGGCGGTGTCCGCCGAACTCGACGACGGGTCGTGGGAGGTGGACGTCCTCGGCAAGGGCGACACCTGGCACGGCGTGCGTGTCGACCCGGGCACCGGCAAGGTCCTGGGGTCCTCGGAGGACGACGAGGACGACGCCGCCGAGGTGCGGGCCGCGCTGAAGGGGGCGTCGGTGACGGCAGAGAAGGCCGCACGGGCGGCTGCCGCCAAGGGGACCGTGACGTCGGTGGAGCTGGACCATGACGACAACAAGGGCTGGGAGGCGGAGACGCGCGCTTCCGGCGGGGACGAACGGGACTGGAACGTCGGCCTGACGACCGCTTCGGTCACGGCCGGCCAGCAGGACGACTCGGACGACGACTGAGCACCGCGCCGCCCTGTAGAACGCGTAGTACATTGGAGCTATGAGCGACGGCGCCGAGATCCCGCTCCGGGAACTCAATCAGCAGACATCACGCGTTCTGGCCCGTGTGGCGGCCGGCGAGACGGTGACCATCACCAAGGACGGCGTGCCCATAGGGGACATCGTTCCCCGGGGCACGCCCACGGGCCGCCCCGCGTACCCGTTCCGCACCGACCCCATGGGCGACCTGGACATCCCCGACCTGGGCGGTCCGGTGCTCGACGACGACGAGATCATGGCGACGCTGCGCGCCATGGGCGGGTCGACGACCGAGGGGACCGATGGCTGACATCCCGGTGGCGATCGCCGACACCAACGCGCTGTACCGGTTGTTCATCCCGAAGGACCCCCGCCACGCCGCTCACCGGGAAGCGCTGGCTCGCACGGGTCACCTCGTGGTGTCGCCCATGGTGCTCACCGAGCTGGACTACCTGCTGACGTCGCGGATCGGTGCCCGTGCGGCCATGAACGCGCTGGACTTCGTCGCAGGGCAGACGGAGGCCCGTCGGTTCGAGATCCCCGACACCGCGCCACACCTGAGGGCGGCCATGGCGGTGATGCGCGGATACGCCGACACGGACGGCGGAGCAGGAGTGGGACTGGCGGACGCGATGAACGTGGCGCTGGCCGCGGCCTTCCGGACGACGTCCCTCTTCACCACGGACAGCCATTTCCGCATGATGCGGCCGCTCACCGGAGAACCCGCCTTCCGGCTCCTGCCCGACGACCATTGACCAGGAGTGTCCTCGCCCCCGCCGCCCCTTCCCTTCCCGACCCCGGGGCTCCGCCCCGGACCCCGCTCCTCAAACGCCGGAGGGGCTACTTGTAGCCCGTCCGGCGTTTGAGGACGAGGCCCGCCAGGGCCGACAGGGGGGTCTGGGGGCGCAGCCCCCAGGGACGGGACGGGAAGGGGCGGCGGGGGCGAGAAACCCCGCGCTCAGCTGCCGGACGAGCCGCCCCGGGTCAGCCCCGCCACCAGTTCGTCCGCCGCCCGGTACGGGTCCAGGTCGCCGGCGACGATGCGTTCCGCCAACGCGTCCAGACGCCGGTCGCCGTGGAGGTCCCCGATACGCTCCCGCAGCGCGGTGACCGCGATCGTCTCGACCTCCCGCGCCGCCCGCGCCCCGCGCCGCTCCGCGAGAACCCCCCGCTCCTCCATCCAGGCCCGGTGCTTCTCCAGCGCCTCGACGACCTCGTCGACGCCCTCCTGGCGGGCGGCGACCGTCTTGACGATCGGGGGGCGCCAGTCGCCGGGGCCGCGGGACTCGCCCAGGCCCAGCATGTGGTTCAGCTCCCGGGCGGTCGCGTCCGCGCCGTCGCGGTCGGCCTTGTTGACGACGTAGACGTCGCCGATCTCCAGGATTCCGGCCTTGGCGGCCTGGATTCCGTCGCCCATCCCCGGCGCCAGCAGCACCACCGACGTGTCGGCCTGGGAGGCGATCTCCACCTCCGACTGGCCGACGCCCACCGTCTCCACCAGGATCACGTCGCAGCCGGCCGCGTCCAGGACGCGGATGGCCTGCGGGGCGGCCCAGGCGAGCCCGCCCAGGTGACCCCGCGTCGCCATCGAGCGGATGTAGACGCCCGGGTCGGAGGCGTGCTCCGACATCCGGACGCGGTCGCCGAGCAGGGCGCCCCCGGAGAAGGGGGAGGACGGGTCGACGGCCAGGACGCCGACCCGCTTGCCCTGTTTGCGGTACGCGGTCACCAGCGCCGAGGTGGACGTCGACTTGCCGACGCCCGGGGAGCCGGTGAGGCCGACCACGTAGGCGTTGCCCGCGAGCGGCGCGAGGGCCGCCATGACCTCCCTGAGCTGCGGGGACGCCCCCTCCACCAGGGAGATCAGCCGGGCCACGGCCCGCGGCCGGCCTTCCCTGGCCTGGGCGACCAGCGAGGAGACGTCCTGCATCACAGCTCCGTTCACGACGTTCACCAGAGGAAAAACTGCAAAAGGCGGGCTCAGGCCTTGGGCACCCGCACGATCAGCGCGTCGCCCTGCCCGCCGCCGCCGCACAACGCCGCGGCGCCCACGCCGCCGCCCCGCCGCTTCAGCTCCAGCGCCAGGTGCAGCACCAGCCGCGCGCCGGACATCCCGATCGGGTGGCCGAGGGCGATGGCGCCACCGTTGACGTTCACCTTTTCGGAGGAAACGCCCAGGTCCTTCATTGACTGCACGGCGACCGCCGCGAAGGCCTCGTTGATCTCGATCAGGTCGAGGTCGGACACCTCCAGGCCCTCCTTCTTGAGGGCGTGCAGGATGGCGTTCGACGGCTGCGACTGGAGCGAGTTGTCGGGGCCGGCCACGTTGCCGTGGGCGCCGATCTCGGCGATCCACTCCAGGCCCAGCTCCTGCGCCTTGGCCTTGCTCATCACGACCACGGCCGCGGCGCCGTCGGAGATCTGCGAGGAGGTGCCCGCGGTGATCGTGCCGTCCTTGGCGAAGGCCGGGCGCAGCTTGCCGAGGGACTCGGCCGTGGTGTCGCCGCGGATGCCCTCGTCCTTGCTGAAGAGCACCGGGTCGCCCTTGCGCTGCGGGATCTCGACCGGGGTGATCTCGGCCTCGAAGACGCCGTTCTTCTGCGCGGCGGCGGCCCGCTGGTGGGACAGGGCGGCGATCTCGTCCTGCTCGGCGCGGCCGATGCCGAGGCGGGTGTTGTGCTTCTCCGTGGACTCGCCCATGGCGATGCCCTCGAAGGAGTCGGTCAGGCCGTCGTGCGCCATCGCGTCGAGCATCTGCACCGCGCCGTACTTGTAGCCCTCGCGGGACTTCGGCAGCAGGTGCGGGGCGTTGGTCATGGACTCCTGGCCGCCGGCCACGACCACGTCGAACTCGCCCGCGCGGATGAGCTGGTCGGCCAGCGCGATGGCGTCGAGGCCGGAGAGGCACACCTTGTTGACGGTGAGCGCCGGGACGCTCATCGGGATGCCGGCCTTCACGGCGGCCTGGCGCGCCGGGATCTGCCCCGCCCCGGCCTGGAGCACCTGCCCCATGATCACGTACTGGACCTGGTCGCCGCCGATCCCCGCACGGTCGAGGGCGGCCTTGATCGCGAAGCCGCCGAGGTCGGCTCCGGAGAACGACTTCAGCGAACCGAGCAGCCGACCCATCGGGGTGCGGGCGCCCGCGACGATGACGGACGTCGTGCCGTTCGTTGCGGATGATGCAGAAGATGCAGAAGTCATGAGCTGCGGTCCCCTTCCGGCTGCACAGCCGAGGAGTGAACGAGGGTTTACTTCGAATGTACTGACGCGCGGGTGACCGCGTCATCGGCCTTTCGGTGTGATCGCGCGCACGTTGCGTAACCGTCGCGGGGGCGCTGCACTGATTCCATGCTGACGCGAATCGACCACATCGGGATCGCCTGCTTCGACCTCGACAGGACCGTGGAGTTCTACCGGTCCACCTACGGCTTCGAGGTGTTCCACTCGGAGGTCAACGAGGAGCAGGGCGTGCGCGAGGCCATGCTCAAGATCAACGAGACGTCGGACGGCGGTGCCTCCTACCTGCAGCTCCTCGAGCCGATCCGCGAGGACTCCACCGTCGCCAAGTGGCTCGCGAAGAACGGCGAGGGCGTCCACCACATCGCCTTCGGTACGGCGGACGTCGACGCGGAGGCGGCGGACATCAAGGAGAAGGGCGTACGCGTTCTGTACGAAGAGCCCCGGCGCGGTTCCATGGGGTCACGGATCACCTTCCTGCACCCCAAGGACTGCCACGGCGTACTGACAGAACTGGTCACTTCCGCGCCCGTTGAGTCGTCCGAGCACTGACCCACGTACATAAGGGCCGGTAGGGTTGGGTCTGGTCGCCGCTCGAAGCGTGGTGACCGAGTCCCGTCGTGTTCGGCGACGGGATCGCCGGGGCCGGGTGGCGGGGGGCGAGCGCGGGGCGGCAGCCCAAGCTCCGCCGATGATCTGACACCATTCCCCGGGGGCGCCGTTCGGGATGGACGGGGCTCGGCCAGACTTGCGACCAGGGGACGGATGGGACCGCGCAGTGCGGGGCTACGAGAGCCAGGAGCGAGAGCCGGCGGCTGACGTCGACCACCTCTCTCGGTTCGAAGCCGAGATGAAGCGGCTGAAGACCGAGCGGGAAAAGGCGATCCAGCACGCCGAGGACCTCGGCTACCAGGTCGAGGTGCTGCGCGCCAAGCTGCACGAGGCGCGGCGCACCATCATGTCCCGGCCCGCCTACGACGGCGGCGACATCGGCTACCAGGCCGAGCAGTTGCTGCGCAACGCGCAGATGCAGGCCGACCAGCTCCGCGCGGACGCCGAGCGGGAGCTGAGCCAGGCCCGCGCCCAGACCCAGCGCATCCTCCAGGAGCACGCCGAGCAGGCCGCCCGCCTCCAGGCGGAGCTGCACCAGGAGGCGGTGACCCGGCGCCAGCAGCTCGACCAGGAGCTGGCGGAGCGCCGGCAGACCGTCGAGAGCCATGTCAACGAGAACGTGGCGTGGGCGGAGCAGCTGCGGGCCCGCACCGAGGAGCAGGCCCGCCGGCTGCTGGAGGAGACCCGCGCCGAGCGCGAACAGGCCCTGGCCGCCGCGCGCGAGGAGGCCGAGCGGCTGACCGCGGAGGCCCGCCGCCGGCTCCAGAGCGAGGCGGAGGCGGCCCGCGGCGAGGCCGAGCAGCTGCTGCGCCGCGCCCGCGCGGACGCCGAGCGGCTGCTGAACGCCGCGTCCACGCAGGCCCAGGAGGCCACCGAGCACGCCGAGCAGCTGCGCACCTCCACGGTCACCGAGTCGGAGTCCGCGCGCCGCCGGGCGCAGGAGATGAGCCGGGCCGCCGAGGAGCGGATGACCGAGGCGGAGAGCGCGCTGCGCGAGGCGCGTTCCGAGGCCGAGAAGGTGCTCGCCGAGGCGAAGGAGGCCGCCGCCAAGGCGCTGGCGTCCGCCGAGGCCGCCAACGAGACGCGCACGCGCACCGCCAAGGAGCAGGTGGCGCGGCTGGTCAGCGAGGCGACCAAGGAGGCGGAGGCCACCAAGGCGGACGCCGAGCAGCTGGTCGCCGACGCCCGCGCCGAGGCGGAGAAGATCGTCGCGGAGGCCGCGGAGAAGGCCCGTACGCTCACCGCGGAGGAGTCGGCCACCCAGCTGTCCAAGGCGGCCAAGACCGCCGAGGACGTCCTCAACAAGGCGTCCGAGGAGGCCAAGCAGACCACCAAGGCCGCCGCCGAGGAGGCCGAGCGGATCCGCCGCGAGGCCGAGACCGAGGCGGACCGGCTGCGCGCCGAGGCGCACGACATCGCCGAGCAGCTCAAGGGCGCGGCGAAGGACGACACCAAGGAGTACCGCGCCAAGACGGTCGAGCTGCAGGAGGAGGCGCGCCGGCTGCGCGGCGAGGCCGAGCAGCTGCGCGCCGACGCGGTCGCCGAGGGCGAGAAGATCCGCGCGGAGGCCCGCAAGGAGGCCGTGGCGCAGATCGAGGAGGCGGCCAAGTCCGCCGAGGAGCTGCTCGCCAAGGCCAAGGCGGACGCGGACGAACTGCGGTCCACCGCGCAGACGGACAGCGAGAAGGTCCGCACCGAGGCCATCGAGCGCGCCACGACGCTGCGCCGGCAGGCCGAGGAGACCCTGGAGCGCACCCGCAAGGAGGCCGAGCGCAACCGCGCGGAGGCCGTCGAGCAGGCCGAGGCGCTCAAGGAGGATGCCGAGCGGGCCGCGCGCGAGCTGCGCGAGGAGACCGAGCGGGCCGTCGAGGCGCGCCGCGAGGAGGCGGCCGGCGAGCTGACCCGGCTGCACACCGAGGCCGAGGAGCGGCTCGCGTCGGCCGAGCAGGCGCTGAGCGACGCGCGCGAGGAGGCCGCCCGGATCCGCCGCGAGGCGACCGAGGAGGCCGAGCGGCTGCGCACGGAGGCCGCCGAGCGGATCCGTACGCTCCAGCAGCAGGCCGAGCAGGAGGCCGAGCGGCTGCGCGACGAGGCCGCCGCGGACGCGTCGGCGTCCCGGGCCGAGGGCGAGGCCGTCGCCGTGCGGCTGCGGTCGGAGGCCGCGGCCGAGGCGGAGCGGCTCAAGTCGGAGGCGCAGGACAGCGCGGACCGGATGCGCGCGGAGGCCCAGGCGGCCGCCGAGCGGATCGGCACGGAGGCGTCCGAGACGCTGGCGGCGGCGCAGGAGGAGGCGGCCCGGCGGCGCCGGGAGGCGGAGGAACTCCTCGGCGCGGCCCGCGAGGAGGCCGACGAGGAGCGCCGGCGGGCCCGCGAGCAGAGCGAGGAGCTGCTGGCGGCGGCGCGCACCCGGGTGGAGGAGGCGCAGGCCGAGGCGGTACGGCTGGTCGAGGAGGCGGACCGGCGCGCCACGGAGATGGTGTCGGCGGCCGAGCAGCACGCGCAGCAGGTGCGGGACTCCGTCGCCGGGCTGCACGAGCAGGCGCAGGAGGAGATCACCGGGCTGCGCAGCGCCGCCGAGCACGCGGCGGAGCGCACCCGCCGCGAGGCCGAGGAGGAGGCGGACCGGGTCCGTACCGACGCCTACGCGGAGCGGGAGCGGGCGAGCGAGGACGCGGGCCGGCTGCGGCGCGAGGCGCGGGAGGAGGCCGAGGAGGCCAAGTCCCTGGCGGAGCGCACGGTTTCGGAGGCGATCACGGAGGCGGACCGGATCCGCGCCGAGGTCTCCGAGCACGCGCAGCGGCTGCGCACGGAGGCGTCCGACGCGGTCGCCGAGGCCGAGCAGACCGCCGCGCGCACCCGGGCGGAGGCCCGTGAGGACGCCAACCGGATCCGTTCGGACGCGGCGACGCAGGCGGACACGCTCATCACCGAGGCGCGCAGCGAGGCGGAGCGGCTCACCGACGAGACGATCGCCGAGGCCGAGCGGGTGCGTTCGGAGTCGGTCGCCAAGGCGGAGAAGCTGATCGCGGACGCCACCGGCGACGCGGAGCGGCTGCGCGCCGAGGCCGCGGAGACGGTCGGGTCGGCGCAGCAGCACGCGGAGCGGCTGCGGCACGAGGCCGAGCGGGTCAAGGCGGACGCGGAGTCGGAGGCGGAGCGCCTCACGTCCTCCGCCCGCGAGGAGGCCGAGCGGACGCTGGACGAGGCCCGCAAGGAGGCCAACAAGCGGCGTTCGGAGGCGGCCGAGCAGGTCGACACCCTGATCACGGAGACCACCGCCGAGGCGGACAAGCTGCTCACCGAGGCGCAGCAGCAGGCGCTGAAGACCACGGCGGACGCCGAGTCGCAGGCGGACACCATGGTGGGCGCGGCCCGCAGCGAGGCCGACCGGCTGGTGTCCGAGGCGCGGGTCGAGGGCAACTCCCTGGTGGAGCGGGCCCGTACGGACGCCGACGAGCTGCTGGTCGGCGCGCGCCGCGACGCGACGCAGATCCGGGAGCGCGCCGAGGAGCTGCGCGACCGGATCACGAGCGAGATCGAGGAGCTGCACGAGCGGGCCCGGCGCGAGGCGGCGGAGACCATGAAGTCGGCCGGCGACCGCTGCGACGCGCTGATCAAGGCCGCGGAGGAGCAGCTGGCGAAGGCGGAGGCCAAGGCGAAGGAGATCGTCTCCGAGGCCAACTCCGAGGCGGGCAAGGTGCGGATCGCCGCCGTGAAGAAGGCCGAGGGTCTTCTGAAGGAGGCGGAGCAGAAGAAGGCCACGCTCGTGAAGGAGGCCGAGGAGCTGAAGGCCGAGGCGGTGCGCGAGGCACGGCGCACCGTCGAGGAGGGCAAGCGCGAGCTGGAGGTCCTCGTCCGGCGCCGTGAGGACATCAACGCGGAGATCTCGCGCGTCCAGGACGTCCTGGAGGCCCTGGAGTCCTTCGAGGCCCCGGCGGGCGGCAAGGACAACGGCGTCAAGGCGGGGGCCGCGGCGGGTGCTACCCGTACGGGTGGCAAGTCAGCCGATAGCTAGCAAACCGGGCGAATTCCCTTGTACGGTGAGGGCTTTGACCATGGCTTTGGCAAGGCTTCCGGCGGCGAGCCACTCAAAAGGGGTGTCATCTTCCGTATCAAACGTGCATCCGCTCGATGACACAGCGCTTCGGCCCCTAGGATTCCACCTATCACCTCACCGGTCTCATTCGACAGGAACCCCATGAGCGACACTTCCCCCTACGGCTTCGAGCTTGTGCGGCGTGGGTACGACCGCGCTCAGGTGGACGAACGTATCTCCAAGCTCGTCTCCGACCGTGACAGCGCTCTCGCCCGCATCACCGCTCTGGAAAAGCGCATCGAAGAGCTCCACCTCGAGACGCAGAACGCCCAGGCCCAGATCAACGACGCCGAGCCGTCGTACGCGGGTCTCGGCGCGCGCGTGGAGAAGATCCTCCGTCTCGCCGAGGAGGAGGCCAAGGACCTGCGCGAGGAGGCCCGGCGCGCCGCGGAGCAGCACCGCGAGCTCGCCGAGTCGGCCGCCCAGCAGGTGCGCAACGACGCCGAGGCGTACGCCGCCGAGCGCAAGGCGAAGGCGGAGGACGAGGGCGTCCGGATCGTCGAGAAGGCCCAGGGCGAGGCCGCCCAGCTGCGCTCCGACGCGCAGAAGGACGCCCAGTCCAAGCGCGAGGAGGCGGACGCCCTCTTCGAGGAGACCCGCGCCAAGGCCGCGCAGGCCGCCGCGGACTTCGAGACGAACCTGGCCAAGCGCCGCGAGCAGTCCGAGCGTGACCTGGCCTCGCGTCAGGCGAAGGCGGAGAAGCGTCTCGCGGAGATCGAGCACCGGGCGGAGCAGCTCCGCCTGGAGGCCGAGAAGCTGCGCACCGACGCCGAGCGCCGTGCCCGCCAGACGGTGGAGACCGCGCAGCGCCAGGCCGAGGACATCGTGGCGGACGCCAACGCCAAGGCCGACCGGATCCGTTCGGAGTCCGAGCGTGAGCTGGCCGCGCTGACCAACCGCCGCGACTCGATCAACGCCCAGCTGACCAACGTCCGCGAGATGCTGGCGACCCTCACGGGTGCCGCGGTCGCCGCCACCGGCGCGCCCGCCACCGAGGACGAGCCCGTCTCCCGCGGCGTCCCGGCGCAGCAGTCCCGGTAGCTCCACCGGCCGGCCGGACCACGGCGAAGCCCTCTGCCACTGCGGTGGCAGAGGGCTTCGCCCCGTTTTAGCGTGGCCGCATGATCGAGCTGGAGGGGCTGACCAAACGGTACGGCGAGAAGGTGGCGGTCGACCGGCTGACCTGCACCGTCAGGCCGGGCATCGTCACAGGCTTCCTCGGCCCGAACGGCGCCGGCAAGTCGACCACCATGCGGATGATCCTGGGGCTCGACCACCCCACGTCCGGGGACGTGCGGATCGACGGCATGCACTACGACCAGCTGAAGGACCCGCTGACGTACATCGGCGCCCTGCTGGAGGCGAAGGGCGTGCACCCGGGGCGCAGCGCCTACAACCACCTGCTGTGGCTCGCGCAGAGCAACGGCATCCCCGACCGGCGGGTGCGCGAGGTGCTGGAGACGGTCGGCCTGACGGCGGTGGCGCGCAAGAAGGCCAAGGGGTTCTCGATGGGCATGGGGCAGCGGCTCGGCATCGCCGCCGCGCTGCTCGGCGACCCGCGGATCCTGATGTTCGACGAGCCGGTGAACGGCCTCGACCCCGAGGGCATCCACTGGATCCGCACGCTGATGAAGTCGCTGGCGGAGCAGGGCCGCACGGTGTTCGTCTCCTCCCATCTGATGAGCGAGATGGCCCTGACGGCGGACCACCTCGTCGTCATCGGGCAGGGCAGGCTGCTCGCCGACACCTCGATGGCTCAGTTCATCGAGCGCAACTCCCGCTCGTACGTCCGGGTGCGCACCCCGCAGCGGGAGGCGCTGCTCGACGCGCTGCACCGGGCCGGCGTCACCGCCGTGGACGGCGCGGACGGGACGCTGGAGGTGGACGGGACGCCCGCCGAGACGATCGGCGAGCTGGCCGCCCGCGACGGGGTGGTGCTGCACGAACTGAGCCCGCAGCAGGCCTCCCTGGAGGAGGCGTTCATGCAGTTGACGGCGGAGTCGGTGGAGTATCACGCCCACCCCGGCACCGGCGCGCCCCTGCCCCCGCAGCAGCAGTGGGGCGAGAGCTGGAGGAAGGGCTGAGCATGGCGACGGCACAGGTCGTACGGTCGGAGTGGACCAAGATCCGGTCGGTGGCGTCCACCGTGTGGACGCTGTCCAGCGCGGTGGTCGTCACCATCGCGCTCGGCATGCTGATCTCGGCGCTGTCGAGGAGCGAGTTCGACGAGCTCGACCGGCGGGATCAGCTCTCCTTCGACCCGACGTTCATCAGCTTCGCCGGGACCAGCCTGGGCCAGCTCGCGATGATCGTGTTCGGGGTGCTGGTGGTGTCGAACGAGTACAGCACCGGGATGATCCGCGCCTCGCTGGCGGCCGTGCCCCGGCGCGGGGTCTTCCTGTTCAGCAAGCTCGCCGTGGCCACCGTGCTGGCGTTCGTGGTCGGCATGGCCACCAGCTTCGCCACCTTCTTCCTCGGCCAGCTGATGCTCGGCGACCTCGGCACGTCCATCTCCGACGACGGGGTGCTGCGCGCGGTCATCGGCGGCGGGCTCTACATGACGCTGATCGCGCTGTTCTCGATGGGGGTGGCCACGATGCTGCGCTCCCCCATGCTGTCGCTGGGCATCCTGATGCCGTTCTTCTTCCTGATCTCCAACATCCTCGGCAACGTCGACGCCACGAAGAAGGTCGGCCAGTTCCTGCCCGACCAGGCCGGCAGCCGGATCATGCAGGTGGTCACCCCGCTGGACGACGACACCCCGTACGGCCCATGGGGCGGCCTGGGCATCATGGCGCTGTGGGTGATCGCGGCGGTCGCCGGCGGCTACGTGCTGCTGAGGCGGCGTGACGCGCAGTGAACGACCGGACGCGACCGGTTCCGGTCCGGCCCTGACGCACCCTTGAGCGGAACCGTCAGCGCCCCGATAAGCTCCTAACCCTTACGGGGGCGTGTGCCCCGCTGTCCTGAACCTTTCGATGGGTGCGGAGCATGATCGAGGCAAGCGGCCTGACCAAGCGGTACGGCGACAAGACCGCTGTGTACAACCTTTCCTTCCAGGTGCGTCCCGGCACCGTCACCGGCTTCCTGGGTCCCAACGGCTCGGGCAAGTCGACGACGATGCGGATGATCCTCGGTCTGGACAACCCCACCGCGGGCCGGGTCACGATCTGCGGCCACCCGTACGACAAGCTGCCCAACGCCCCCCGGCAGGTCGGCGCGCTGCTGGACGCCAAGGCGGTGCACGGCGGCCGGTCCGCCCGCAACCACCTGCTCAGCCTGGCGCAGCTGTCGGGCATCCCGGCCCGCCGGGTGGACGAGGTGCTGGGCGTGGTGGGCCTGCACGAGGTGGCGGGCCGGCGGTCCAAGGGCTTCTCCCTCGGCATGGGGCAGCGTCTGGGCATCGCCGCCGCTCTGCTGGGCGACCCGCAGGTGCTGCTGTTCGACGAGCCGGTGAACGGCCTCGACCCCGAGGGCATCCTCTGGGTGCGCAACCTGATGAAGTCGCTGGCCGCCGAGGGCCGCACGGTGTTCGTCTCCTCCCACCTGATGAGCGAGATGGCGCTGACCGCCGACCACCTCATCGTGATCGGCCGCGGGCAGCTCATGGCGGACATGAGCGTGCGCGATTTCATCTCCGCGAACTCCGCCGACTTCGCCCGGGTGCGCACGCCCGACACCGAGCCGCAGCAGCGCGAGAAGCTGTCGGCGGCGATCACCGAGGCCGGCGGCCATGTGCTGCCCGAGCAGGACGGCGCGCTGCGGGTGACGGGACTGCCGCTGCCCCGGATCAGCGACATCGCCCACGACCACGACGTACGGCTGTGGGAGCTGTCGCCGCACCAGGCGTCCCTGGAGGAGGCGTACATGCGGCTGACGCAGGGCGCCGTCGACTACCGCTCGACCATCGACCAGAAGGAGGGGCTCCAGCAGCCGCTGCCGCCGGGCGCGCAGCCGCCGGTGCCGGTGCCGGGCCAGGGCCAGCCCGGCTGGTACGCCCCGCCGCCGCCCCAGCAGGGCGGCGGGCAGCCCTTCGCCCCGCCGCAGGCCGCCCCCGCGGGCCCCTACGGCGCTCCCCCGGCCCCCGCCGCCGCTCCGGCCGCCCCGGCGGCGAACCCGTACGCGCAGCCGCCGCAGGCGCCGCCGAGCGCACCCCAGCCCGCCGCCCCTTCCGCCGAGCCGACCAAGTCCGAGGACGCCCGATGAGCACGCCCCAGCCCCCGATGCCGCACAGCGCCGCACCCGCGTGGCCGGCCGCCCCCGGCGCCGCACCCTCCGCCCCCGGCCCGGCCTACCCGACCTACACCTCGCCCATCCCGGTGGTGCGCACCCACCTCGGGCACGCGCTCGCCTCCGAGTGGACGAAGATCAAGTCGGTGCGCTCGACGCTGTGGACGCTGGGCGTGTTCGTCGTGCTCGTGGTCGGCATCGGCGCGCTCACCGGCCTGGTGGTCGCCGGCTCCGACCCCGACCTGGGCGGCGAGAGCCCGCTGTCGCTGGGCTTCTTCGGACTGCTGCTCGGCTCGATGTGCCTCATCACGCTCGGCGTGCTGACCACCGCCTCCGAGTACGGCACGGGCATGATCCGCACGACCATGGTCGCCTGTCCCACCCGCGGCCGGGTGCTCGCGGCGAAGGCCCTGGTGTTCTTCCTGCTCGCCTTCGTGGTGACCCTGGTGTGCGCCGCCGTCGTCGGCCTGCTGCACGTGTCGCTCCTGGAGGAGTACAACGCCAAGGACCCCTCCGGCGGGGAATGGCTGAAGGGCACGGTCGGCGTCTCGCTCTACCTGGCGCTGCTCGGCACCCTGTCGCTGGCGGTCGGGTCGATGGTGCGGCACTCGGCGGGCGCCATCACCATCATGATCGCGGCGGTGCTCGCCCCGCTGGTGATCGCGCTGTTCATGTTCTCGCCCTCGCTGGCCGACGTGCAGGAAGCGCTGTTCGAGTACTCCATCCCGAACCAGATGAGCATCTTCTACGCCAACTCCCTGTCGGAGTCCGGCCCGTCGGGCTGGGACCCGCTGTGGGTCATGCTGGCCCTCACGGCGGCCGCGCTCGCCGGCGCCTTCACCCTGCTGCGGAAGCGGGACGTGTAACTCCCCCGGGGAGGGGCTTCAGAACCTCGGCGCGTTACGGGACCGCTGCACCCGCGTGGTGCGGCGGTCCTTCGCGTTCCAGCAGGCCTTGTGCCAGTGCCGGCGGTCGTCGACGCCGGAGTGCTCGGGCCAGGCCACCACGTGCGGCACCCCGTCCGGGATCAACTGGTCGCAGCCCGGGCACCGGTAGGACTTGCCGTGCGCGCTGGCGCCCGCCACGTGCCGCACGCTCCAGTCCTCGCCCCGCCAGGACTCCGTGGACTGCCAGCCGCCGTAGCGCCCGGAACGGTCGTCCTCGGCGCTCCGGCCGGACGAACCGGCTCCCTTGGGTCGGTTGCGACGCGGGGACACAGGACACCTCACGGGGCTATACAGGATGCACGGACCGCGTCCAGCCTACGCGTCACGCGGCGGGGTACGCGTACGCCGCCAATCGTCACAAGTCACTCCGTGGCACGTGGCGGCCCCTCGCGAGCGGCCCGTTCTGCAGACAATCCGCAAAATCGCTCACCCGGCCGTGTCCTCGGCACGTGTCGGGCGGTTATGCCCTGCGGGGGAGCTCCGCGTCGGAGCCAAGGAAGCAGGAAAAGCAATGCGCGTTGGAAGTTTCGTGTTGGCCGCCCGGTTCCCCGGGCAGGGCGAGGGGGAGGCGCTGCACCGCGCGGTCCGCTCCGCCGAAGTGGCCGAGGAGTCGGGGCTCGACACGGTCTGGCTGGCCGAGCACCACTTCGTGCCCTACGGCACCTGCCCGTCCGCCGTCACCCTGGCGGCGCTGCTGCTCGGCCGCACCCGGCGGCTGCGCGTCGGCACGGCGGTCAGTGTGCTGCCCACCGTTCACCCGGTCGCGCTCGGCGAACAGGCCGCGCTGCTGCACGTCGCCAGCGGCGGGCGGTTCTCGCTGGGCCTCGGCCGCGGCGGCCCGTGGGTGGACCTGGAGGTCTTCGGGGCCGGCCTGGAGGCGTACGAGAAGGGGTTCCCGGAGGCGCTCGACCTGCTGCTGCGCTGGCTGAGCGAGCCGTCCGTCGGCGCCGGCGGCGAGCGGTACCGGTTCCGCGAGGTGCCCGTCGTGCCCCGCCCCTCGGAGGCGCTCACCGAGGCCGAGGGCCCGGAGGTCGTGGTCGCCTGCACCTCCCCCGCGAGCGTACGGCTGGCCGCCGAGCGCGGGCTGCCGATGCTGCTCGGCATGCACGTCGGCGACGAGGAGAAGGCCGAGATGGTCGCCCTGTGGCGGCGTCACGCGCGCGCGTGCGGGCGGACGTCCGCCGAGATCGAGGGCGCGGCCCATGTCTCGGCCGGGGTCTGCCAGATCGCGGACCGGCGCTCGGACGCGGCCGAGATCCTGCTGAAGGCGATGCCCGGCTGGCTGAAACAGGGGCTGGAGGCACACGTGACGGTGGACGGCCGGGAGCGGCGGATGCGCGACCCGCTGGCCTACACCGAGCTGCTGTGCGGGCTGCACCCGGTGGGCACCCCGCGGCTGTGCGCCGACCGGCTCGCCGCGACCAGCGAGCGGACCGGCATCTCCCGCTTCGCGCTGCTCGTCGAGGGCTCCGGGGACCTGGCGGCGACCGAGGAGAACGTACGGCGGCTCGGCGCCGAGGTGCTCCCCCAACTCACCTGAGTGATACGGGCGTTCCAGGGATGCTTGCCGCCCCGGTACAGACTGCACCTCCCGCGTACGGAGCGGCAAGCTTCTCGTGGAGCGTCAGCAGTCGCGCAGTTCCGGCGACTGGTTGAGCAGTTGGCTGCGCACCGAGGTGAAGCGGGCCAGCGTCTCGTCGACCGAGGAGTCAAGCGGGAACACGGCCACCCGGTGGCAGTTCTGGAAGGCCAGCCGAACACCGAAGTGCCGTTGCAGCGCGCCGCGTATCGCGTCACTCGCGAGCGCACGCAGCAGCTGACCGCGTGCCTGCTCGTCCGGCGGGGGCGTCTGGTTGTCGGCGAATGCTCCGCCGTCCACCTTCAGCTGGGCCACCAGGGAGCTGATCATCTCCCACGCGTAGGGCAGGGAGGTCCGGACGCAGTCGACGAAGTCAGCTTCGTCGACCTCGCCTCGCTCGGCCTGTTCGAGTAGGGCCGGTGAGACGTCGAGCGACATGGGTTCTCCTCTCGCACCCCCAGCACTCGGGGGTTGCCTGACAGATACGGGAGTGCGCGAAAACGGGCACGCTGCGTACACAGTCCGCGACCTCCCGTTCAATACCGTAAGCAACGGACGGTGACCGCACCAGGAGAACGGGCGGATGCGGAACTTCCTGTGGGCCGGTAATCGGCCATCGCGGAAAACGCGTTTTCCAGGAGATACGGGACGCGCATCCTGGGCCCCGAGGGGCGCCTGTGAGGGCGAATCGCGTCCACCCCGGCCGGTCGAGTAGCGTTGCCGACCATGCGTCTCGTCATTGCCCGCTGCTCCGTGGACTACGCCGGGCGGCTCACCGCGCACCTGCCGTCCGCACCTCGTCTGATCCTGGTCAAGGCGGACGGCAGCGTCTCGATCCATGCCGACGACCGGGCCTACAAGCCCCTCAACTGGATGTCGCCTCCGTGCACCCTCAAGGAGGGCGCGGGCGAGGAGGAGGGTGTCTGGACCGTCGTCAACAAGGCGGGCGAGAAGCTCATCATCACGATGGAGGAGATCCTCCACGACTCCTCGCACGAACTCGGCGTCGATCCCGGCCTGATCAAGGACGGCGTGGAAGCACACCTTCAGGAGCTGCTCGCCGACCGCATCGAGACCCTCGGCGAGGGCTACACCCTGATCCGCCGTGAGTACATGACGGCGATCGGGCCGGTCGACATCCTGTGCCGGGACGCCGAGGGGCAGACCGTCGCGGTGGAGATCAAGCGGCGCGGCGAGATCGACGGCGTGGAGCAGCTCACCCGCTATCTGGAGCTGCTCAACCGCGACCCGCACCTCGCGCCGGTGCGCGGCATCTTCGCCGCCCAGGAGATCAAGCCGCAGGCCCGGGTGCTCGCCACCGACCGGGGCATCGGCTGCCAGGTCCTCGACTACGACGCCCTGCGCGGCATCGAGGACGACAAGCTGCGCCTGTTCTGAGCGGCGCGCGCGCCACGACGGCACGAGCGGGGGGCCGGGTTCCGTGCGGAACCCGGCCCCCTGGTGCGTGTGACGCCTCCGTCGGGGTGCGTCAGATCAGCGTCTCGGAGTTCTCGGGCGAGGCCTGGTCCGTGCCGGTGCCGGTGCCCGGGCCTGTGCTCTGCGGGGCGCTCGCGGTGGTCTCCACGGGGGCGGAGGAGGCGGTGTCGCTCGCCGTCGTCTCGGGATCGCCCGTGGGCGAGGTCTCGGTGTCCGTCGGGTCCGGGTCGGGTTCCGACGTCTCAGGATCGGTCGGCGGCTGGGAGTCGGTGGGCGGCGGCGAACTCGAGGGCGGCTTCGGGCCGGTGGACGGCTGCGAAGGCGACTTGGACGGCGACTTCGTCGGCTTGTCCGGCGTCTTCGTCGACGTCTCCTCCTCCGACGGCTCGTCGGAGTCGGTGGCCGTCGGCGTCGGGTCGTCCGCGGTGCCGGGCGTGCCGTCCGGGCCCGGGTCGGAGGGGCGGCTGGTGGCCTTCCCCGTGTCGCCCTTGTTGCCGGCCGCCGGGTCCGCGTCGAGCTCGCCGTCGCCCAGGCCCTGGCTGGCGGACGGGTTGACGCCGACGTCCCCCGAGGGCGACGCGGGGTCGTTGCCGGACGTGGCGCCGAGGGTGACGACGGTGCCGAGGACGGCGACGAGCAGCGCGCCCGCGCCCGCCGCGACCAGGTTCCGCCGGGCCAGGCCCTTCAGACCGCCGACGACCCCTTCCTTCGTCTGCTGCGGGACCGTCGCGGCCGGCACGGCGCGGGAGACGACCAGACCGGTGTCGGCGGGGGGCTGGAGGTCGGGGAAGGCCATCGGCACCCCGCGGGGCGGCGACGCCGACTCCTCCACGTGCGCCTCGGGCACCTCCTCCGCCGCGGTCGGCGCGAGCGTGAGCGGGACGCCGGAGCGGTCGGCGACGAGGGCCAGCGCCCTGCGGCCCGCGACCGTGCCGCGCTTGTCGGCGAGCGCCCCGCGCAGGCCGATGGACGCCTCCAGCTCGGCGCGCGCCCGGTCGAGCTGTCCGGCGCACAGCGCGTGGATGCCCAGCTCGTGGTGGAAGTAGGCCTGTTCGCCGACGTCGCCGGCGATACGGGCGGCCTCCGCGCCGGCCCGCAGCGCCCGCTCCCAGGCGCTCCAGTGGAGCCCGGAGGCGAAGGCGGGGGCGGCGGTGCGGGCGAGCTGCACGGCGGTGCTGGGCTCGTCGGCGGTGTCCGGGGCGAGCGGCGACAGGGCGGTGAGCGCGGCGAGGATCGCGTCGGACTCGGCGCAGACGCGTTCCGGGGTCACCGAGGGGTGTCCGGTCCACCAGGCGTAGTGCTGCGCGGCCTCGCGGACGCGGACGTCGGCGTCGTCGGCGTACCCGGCGGCCTCCAGCTGGGCGGGCACGCCCGCGGCGAGCCGGTGGCGGGCGCCGACCGGGGAGACGAGCCCGCAGGAGACGAGTTCGCCGAGGGCGGCGTCGGCGTGGGTGTCGCCGACCAGGGCGGGCAGGTGCGCCTGGTGCGGCACCTCGCCGCCGAGCGCGACGGCGAACCGCAGGGTGGCGCGGGCGGAGGCGCTGAGCCGGGAGGCGAGCAGCGGGGCGGGCGCGGCGGCCTCGCCGAGGGAGGGCAGCGGGACCTCGTCGCCGTCGGCGGGGTCGAAGGGCGCCTCGTCGGGCCGTACGTCCTCGAAGACGCCGAACTCGTCGACGGCGCTGGTGCCGGCCCGCAGCCGGTCGCGCTGCCGCAGCAGGGCGCCCGCCTGGACGAAGCGCAGCGGCAGACCCTCGGACTCGAACCACAGGTCGCCCGCCCAGGTGGCCTCCTCGTCGGTGAGGCTCCGGCCGACGGCGTGGCCGAGCAGGTCGAGGCCGGCCGCGCGGTCGAGGCCGGCCAGCTCGACGTCCTCGACGCCGGCGTCTGCGGAGGGGGCGGCCACGTCCGGGGTGGCGGCGAACAGGAAGGCGCACTCGGGGGTGGCGTCCAGCAGCTCGTCGAGGGCGGCCCCGCCGAACTCCAGGTCGTCCAGGACGACGACGGCGCCGATCTCGCGGATGCTGTCGAGCAGTTCGTCCCGGCCGGGGCGGTGCAGGGGCGCGTCGAACGCCGCGTGGAAGAGGTCGTGCAGGAGGTCGTCGACGGTGCGGCGGTGACCGTTCAGGCGCACCACGCCGTCGGGCGCGAGGTCGGCGCAGTCCTCGGCGACGATGTCGAGCAGCCGGGTGCGGCCGGAGCCGCCGGGGCCGACGAGACGCACGGAGCGGCCGCGGGCGAGCAGCCGTACCAGGGTCTCCCGCTCGTCCTGACGGGCCAGCAGGGGCAGCGCGGGCTGCGCGGGGCCCGGGGGGACGGGCGGGGCGGCGGCGCGCTCCACCTCGGCGCGCTCGGCCTCGGTGCGCTTCTCGGGGCGGCCCGGCCGCTCGGCGGGCGGGCAGGGCTCGATCTCGCTGCCGTCGACGGGGTTGACGGTCAGCAGGAAGTCGCCGGAGACGAGCTGCGTCGTACGGACGGGCACGGGCGCGTGCTGTCCGAAGTCGGAGGTGAGGGATTCCCTGGGAGGGCGCTGGCGCGGCGCGTCGCCGCCGTGGCCGTACTCCTCGGGTCCCGTGCGGTTCGGGTCCATAGGTCCTAGCCCCCCAAAAGCGTCGTGTGGCTGAAGCCCTCCCCGGCCTCGCTGCACACCGCGCTGTCGCTTCTGGTCCGGGCCCGCTCGAGGGTTGCAAGGCAGCGGGCAGCCGAACCCTAAACCTTCGGTCAGTATCCACGACAGTCCGGGGTGCCAGGGCGTCCGGCTGGTCACGGTCTCGTGAGGATTGTGCGCGCGGCGCGGGGTTCGCGGGCGTGGGCCCGGCTTCTCCCGCTCGTCCGTCGTGCACCCGTACGCCCTTACACGCGGGGCAGTGTGTCCACCCCGATGCCCCCCTCGATCGCCAGGATGCGGTGCAGCCGGGTGGCCACCAACAGGCGCTGCATCTGGGGCGGCACGTCGCGCAGCACCAGGCGCCGGCCGCAGCGGCCGGCCCGTCGGTGGGCCCCCATGATCACCCCGAGTCCGGTGGCGTCCCAGGAGTCCAGTTCGGACAGGTTCAGCACCAGGTCGCCGACTCCGTCGTCGACCGCCGAGTGCAGGACCGTACGGGCGTCCGCCGCGCTGCGGACGTCGAGGCGGCCCCCGACGACCAGCTCGGCGTGGTCGCCCCTGATGTGCATATGCGCTCCCCGTGATGCGTGGTGTGCTCCGCGGTGTCCTGACGGCCGGTGTTGCAACCTCTGACTGCGTGACGGCCGCGGAGGTTGCTGGCTGTGAGCGAACCGATACCGAATTCACCCCGGCGTGTGATGCACGCCGGGGTGTGCGCGGTCTCAGTGCTCGTAGAAGCCCTGCCCGCTCTTGCGCCCGATGTCACCGGCGTCAACCATCCGGCGCATCAGCTCGGGAGCCGCGAACTTCTCGTCCTGGGACTCGGTGTAGATGTTGTCGGTGGCGTGCAGCAGGATGTCCACGCCCGTGAGGTCGGCGGTGGCGAGCGGCCCCATCGCGTGGCCGAAGCCCAGCTTGCAGGCGAGGTCGATGTCCTCGGCGCTGGCGACGCCCGACTCGTACAGCTTGGCGGCCTCGACGACGAGGGCGCTGATGAGGCGGGTGGTGACGAAGCCGGCGACGTCGCGGTTGACGACGATGCAGGTCTTGCCGACCGACTCGGCGAACTCCCGCGCCCTGGCAAGGGTTTCGTCGCTGGTCTTGTAGCCGCGGACCAGCTCGCACAGCCGCATCATCGGCACCGGCGAGAAGAAGTGCGTGCCGACGACCCGCTCCGGGCGCTCCGTCACGGCCGCGATCTTGGTGATCGGGATGGCGGAGGTGTTGGAGGCGAGGACGGTGTCCTCGCGTACCAGCTTGTCGAGCGTACGGAAGATCTCGTGCTTGACCTCGAGCTTCTCGAACACGGCCTCGACCACGACGTCCGCGTCCGCGCAGGCGTCGAGATCGGTGGTCGTGGTGATCCGGCCGAGGGCGGCCTCGGCGTCCTTCGCCTCGAGCTTCCCCTTGGCGACGAACTTGTCGTACGACGCCTTGATCCCGTCCGTGCCCCGCGTCAGCGCCTCGTCGGTGACGTCGCGCAGGACGACGTCCCAGCCCGCCTGAGCGGAGACCTGGGCGATGCCGGACCCCATGAGTCCGGCCCCGATGACGGCGAGCTTGCGTGCCACTGTGCGACTCCCCTGATACGCGCTGTCCATGTTCTCCGAGAGCGGACATTAGCGGTCGTGAGCAGCCCTGTGACCGGTAAGTAACGCGCGTCACGTCTCACATGACGGACATCACACCGGCGGCAGACGCGGCGGGAGCCGACGGGGCGTCAGGTCGCGGGCGGGCGCCGTCCCGAGGGACGGGACAGGACGGGACCGAACGGTCTGCCGGGCCGGCGCCTCGCCGAAAGCCGTCGCGCCGGGGCGGTGCCGGTGTCAGGGTGGGGGGCGGTGTCCGTCCGTCGAAGGAGAGCCCCCGGCATGTCCGTCATCCACCGCACCACCCTGGAGCCGACCAAGCTGGAGCTGCTGGCCGGCTGGCTGCCCACCCGGCCCTGGTACCACGGCGGCCCGGAGGGACCGCGGCTGAGCAGGGTGGGCGGCTTCCGGCTCGACGACCCGACGGGCGAGGTCGGCATCGAGTTCATGGTGGTCCGGGACGACCCGGGCGACGCCCCGGTCTTCTACCTGGTGCCGCTCACCTACCGCGGCGCACCGCTCGACGGGGCGGACGCGGCCCTCGTCGGCACCTCCGAGCACGGGGTGCTGGGCCACCGCTGGATCTACGACGCCTGCCACGACCCGGTGGCCGTCGCCGAGTTGGCGGCGCTGGTGGAGGGCCGGGCGGAGCCGCAGGCGCAGAGCGTCAGCGACACCCCCGACCGTGAGGTGACCCGCGCCCTGGCGGGCGAGGGCCCGGTGCCGGCGGAGTTCCCAGCGGTCGCGGACGCCGAGGAGCACACCGAGCTGACCGCGCCGGACGGCACGGTGCTGCGCGTGCTGCGCACCCTGCACCCCGCCCCGGACGGCGCCCCGCAGGCCGAGCCGGGCGCCGCGGGTCATGTCGCGGGCGCGTGGGACGCGCCGGACGGCGCCCGCGCCCAGGGCCTGATGGTGCTGCTGCTCACCCCGCCGCCGACGCCGTGACACCGCGCACACGGGCGTCCTGAAGTCGCCGGCGCCTCACTAGGCTGACCTCATGGTCAACCTGACACGCATCTACACGCGGACCGGCGACAAGGGCACCACCCATCTCGGGGACATGAGCCGGGTCGCCAAGACCGATCTGCGGATCTCCGCCTACGCCGACGCCAACGAGGCGAACGCGGTGATCGGCACGGCGCTCGCCCTGGGCGGCCTCCCGGACGAGGTGGCCGCGGTCCTCACCCGCGTGCAGAACGACCTGTTCGACGTGGGCGCCGACCTGTCGACACCGGTGGTGGAGAACCCGGCGCACCCGCCGCTGCGGGTGGAGCAGTTCTACGTCGACCGGCTGGAGGAGGACTGCGACCGCTTCAACGAGCAGCTGGAGAAGCTCCGCTCGTTCATCCTGCCGGGCGGCACGCCGGGCGCGGCCCTGCTGCACCAGGCGTGCACGGTGGTGCGCCGCGCCGAACGCTCCACGTGGGCGGCCCTGGAGGCGCACGGCGAGACGATGAACCCGCTCACCGCGACCTACCTGAACCGCCTGTCGGACCTGCTGTTCATCCTGGCCCGCATCGCCAACAAGGAGACGGGCGACGTGCTGTGGGTCCCGGGCGGCGAGCGCTGAGCGCGCCGCCCGGGGCGTCAGCGGGGCCGCCGCCGCTCCGGGCCGCCCACCGCGCGGACGGCACCGAACAGCGCCTCGGCGGCCCCGAGGACCATCAGCACCACGCCCGCCTTCGAGGGCGTGATCACCGGCAGGTCCACTCCCCCGGCGAACCGCCACAGCAGCAGGCCGGCCAGCGCCGTGAAGGCGCCCGTGAGGACGGTTCCGTACCGCGTGTTCACCGGCCCACCCGCTCCCGCTCCGCGCCGCTGCCGGCGTCCTTCGTGCTCCCCCCGCCGTCCTTGGGCGCCTTCTTGGGCCACAGCCAGTAGGTGAGGGCGATCAGGCCGTGGATGCCGGCCACTCGCCAGGCGGTGTACTGCCAGGACTCCAGGGACGTGACGCGGCTCGGGTCGTCGACGTACCAGATGGCGGCCTGGAGCAGCGCGGTCGCCACCGCGGCGGCGGTCAGCGTGCCCAGCCACACCTTGGTCTCGTGCCGGGCCCGGGCCAGGCCGTAGCGGGGCGCCCGCACCAGCGGGCGGCCGTCGAGGCGGTGCGCCGCGTGCCCGTCGAGCCACTTCACGGTGCGGTGGCCGTGGCCCACGGTGTAGCCGATGTAGAGCGCGGCGAGCCCGTGGGTCCAGTCGGGCTCCGCGCCGTTCTTCAGGTCCCACGCGGTGACGACGAGCAGCACGACCTCCAGCACCGGCTCGCACAGCAGCAGCGCCAGGCCGGTGCGCGGCATCCGCAGCAGGTAGCGGAAGGCCAGCCCGGCCGCCAGCAGCACCCAGAACCCGACCTCGCAGGCGATGATCAAAGCGACGATCACGGTTCACTCCTCTCGGTCACCCTTCCAGGCTCCCGGGGGCGCCCGCCCCGCGCGTCGTCGCGCCCGACGAATCCGCGGTACATCGAAAGATGCAGTCCCAGACCGCCCCGAGGGATCAGGCGGACGCCGCGCGCACCGTGTTGGATGGGATCCATGGCCGTACGACCCGTGAGCCCGCCCCGCTTCGACGTCGCCGTCGCGCTCGCCGGACTGCTGGGCGGGCTGCTGCTGTGGGCGTTCGGGCTGGGCGTGCGGCCGGCCGACGACCCGGTCGTGCTGTTCGACGGCCGCTGGGCGCTGCTGGTGCCGCTGGCCGTGACGGCCGGCTGCGAGCTGCTGCGCCGCACCGCCCCGCGCACGGCGCTGGCCACGGGCACGCTGGCGCTGGCCGCGGACCTCATGACCCAGGGCAGCATCGCGACGATCGTGATGTACACCGACCTGATGTACGCCGCCGTGGTCTACGGCTCCCCCGCGACCGCCCGCCGGCTGCCGTGGATCACCGGGGTGCTCACGCTGGCCGGGATGCTGGTGCCGTACGCCGTGTGGCGGGTGCCCGAGGCGCTGCTGATCGGTCTGGTGGTCGGCGCGGTGACCTTCGCGCCCGCGTCGACCGGTCTGATCGTGCGCAACCACCGGGACGCCGCCGACGCCGCCCGTCTCCAGGCCGAACAGACCGCGCTGCTGGCGGAGATGGACCGGGTGCAGGCGGTCACCGCGGAACGCTCGCGTATGGCGCGGGAGTTGCACGACATGGTCGCCAACCACCTGTCCGCGATCGCCATCCACTCCACCGCCGCCCTCTCCCTGGACGATCCCGGCACCTCCCGCGAGGCGCTGACGGTGATCCGGGAGAACAGCGTGCAGGGACTGGCCGAGATGCGGCGGCTCATCGGGATCCTGCGCGACGGCGCCGACGACCGGGAGCCGTCCGCGACCCCCACGCTCGACGGTCTGGGCGCGCTGGTGGAGGGCGCCCGCGCCAACGGTCTGGACGTCACCCTGGACGCCGAGCACGGCGCGGTGCCCGCGCCGGTCGACCTGGCCGCGTACAGGATCGTGCAGGAGTCGCTGACCAACGCGCTGAAGCACGCCTCGCCGGGACGGGTGACCGTGTGTCTGCGCCGCTCGCCCGAGGCCCTGGAGATCCGGGTGACCAGCCCCTACGGCGACCGTGACGGCCCGCGCGCGCCGGGATCGGGCGCCGGTCTGGTCGGGATGCGGGAGCGGGCCGCCCTGCTGGAGGGGTCCTTCGAGGCCGGCCTGGCGAGCGCACCCGAGGGCAAGCGGTGGGTGGTGCGTGCCACCCTCCCCGTCACCGACGTCGAACAAGGAGAAGCCTGATGATCCGCGTCCTGGTGGCCGAGGACCAGTCCGCCGTCCGTGCGGGACTGGTGCTGATCCTACGCAGCGCGCCGGACATCGAGGTGGTGGGCGAGGCGGAGGACGGCGAGCGTGCGGTCGAGCTCGCCCGTGAGCTGCGGCCGGACCTGGTGCTGATGGACGTGCAGATGCCGCGTCTGGACGGGGTGTCGGCGACCCGGACGGTGGCCGGGGAGAACCTCGCGGACGTGCTGGTGCTGACCACGTTCGACCTCGACGAGTACGTGTTCGGGGCGCTGCGGGCCGGCGCGGCCGGGTTCCTGCTGAAGAACACGGAGGCGAAGGACCTGATCGAGGCGGTGCGCACGGTGGCGCGCGGCGAGGGCATCGTCGCCCCGGCCGTGACCCGGCGGCTGATCTCCGAGTTCGCCGCGAGGCCCGCCCGGCCGGCGACGGCGGACCCGTCGGTGCTGGACGCGCTCACCCGGCGGGAGCGGGAGGTGCTGTCCTGCCTCGGGGAGGGGTTGTCGAACGCGGCCATCGCGGAGCGCCTGGACATGGCCGAGGCCACGGTGAAGACGCACGTCAGCCGGCTGCTGGGGAAGCTGGAGCTGCGCAGCCGGGTGCAAGCGGCGGTGCTGGCGCAGGAGTTGGGCATTTAAAGGCTTCGTGAAGGTTTGGAACCGAAAGAGTCGCACACAGTGGTCCAGACCTATTGACCCGTGGTCCAGACCTTTCTATTCTCGCCGCACCGTGGGCACGAAGGCTCAGTCGTGCCCCCATCCCCCAGAAGGAGGCGCGGCATGCGCTTCAGACACAGAGTCGCGGCAGGAATCGCGACCCTCGTGCTCCCCTTCGCCGGCCTCGTCGGCCTCGCGAGCAACGCCGAGGCGGCGACGTCGGCGACCGCGACCTACGTCAAGACCCAGGACTGGGGCTCCGGCTTCGAGGGCAAGTGGACGGTGAAGAACACCGGCACCACCAGCCTCAGCTCCTGGACCGTCGAGTGGGACTTCCCCGCCGGCACCTCGGTCACCTCCGCCTGGGACGCCGACGTCACCTCCTCCGGCACCCACTGGACGGCCAAGAACAAGTCCTGGAACGGCACCCTCGCCCCCGGCGCCTCCATCAGCTTCGGCTTCAACGGCAGCGGCTCCGGCTCGCCGTCCAACTGCAAGCTGAACGGCGGCAGCTGCGACGGCGGCCCCACCGTCCCCGGTGACAACCCGCCGAGCGCCCCCGGCACCCCCACCGCCTCGAACGTCACCGACACCTCGGTGCGCCTGTCCTGGTCCGCGGCCACCGACGACAAGGGCGTCAAGAACTACGACGTGCTGCGCGACGGCTCCCGCGTCGCCACCGTGACCGGCACCTCCTACACGGACAGCGGCCTGACCAAGGGCACCGACTACTCGTACACCGTGCAGGCCCGGGACACCGCCGACCAGACCGGCCCGGTCAGCGGGGCGGTGCGGGTCCGCACCACCGGCGACACCGAGGAGCCGCCGCCCACCGGCGACAAGGTCAAGCTCGGCTACTTCACCGAGTGGGGCGTCTACGGCCGCAACTACCACGTCAAGAACCTGGTGACCTCGGGCACCGCCGCGAAGATCACCCACATCAACTACGCCTTCGGCAACGTGAAGAACGGTCAGTGCACCGTCGACGACACGTTCGCCGCCTACGACAAGGCCTACACCGCCGACCAGTCGGTCAGCGGCCAGGCCGACACCTGGGACCAGCCGCTGCGCGGCAACTTCAACCAGCTGCGCCAGCTGAAGGCCAAGTACCCGCACATCAAGGTGCTGTACTCCTTCGGCGGCTGGACCTACTCCGGCGGCTTCGGCCAGGCCGCGCAGAACCCGGCCGCGTTCGCCCGGTCCTGCAAGCAGGTCGTGGAGGACCCGCGCTGGGCCGACGTCTTCGACGGCATCGACATCGACTGGGAGTACCCCAACGCCTGCGGCCTGACCTGTGACTCCTCCGGCCCGGCGGCGTTCAAGAACCTGATGTCGGCGCTGCGCACCGAGTTCGGCCCGAACTACCTGGTGACCGCGGCCATCACCGCCGACGGCTCCAACGGCGGCAAGATCGACGCGGCCGACTACGGCGGCGCCTCCCAGTACCTCGACTGGTACAACGTGATGACCTACGACTACTTCGGCGCCTTCAACGCGCAGGGCCCCACGGCCCCGCACTCGCCGCTGACGTCGTACCCGGGCATCCCGCAGGCCGGCTTCAACTCCGCCGACGCCATCGCCAAGCTGAAGTCGAAGGGCGTCCCGTCCAAGAAGCTGCTGCTCGGCATCGGCTTCTACGGCCGCGGCTGGACCGGCGTCACCCAGTCCGCCCCCGGCGGCACCGCGACCGGCGCCGCGCCGGGCACGTACGAGGCGGGCATCGAGGACTACAAGGTCCTCAAGAACAGCTGCCCGGCCACCGGCACCGTCGGCGGCACCGCGTACGCGTACTGCGGCACCAACTGGTGGTCCTACGACACCCCCGCCACCATCAACTCCAAGATGGCGTGGGCCAAGTCCCAGGGCCTGGGCGGCGCCTTCTTCTGGGAGTTCAGCGGCGACACGAGCAACGGTGAGCTGGTCACCGCCATCGACGGCGGACTGAAGTAGCACCCTCCCCGTCCCCGCGAAAAGCACGTCGCCCCTCCTCCCGGCCGGGAGGAGGGGCGACGTGCTTCACGAACGCCGGCGGATCAGGCCACGTTCACCCTCTGGCCCGGAGGCGCCGCCTCCAGCCAGGCGAGGAAACCGGTCAGCGCGTCCTCGCTCATCGCCAGCTCCAGACGCGTGCCCCGGTGCAGACAGGCGAGGATCACCGCGTCGGACAGCAGCGCCAGCTCCTCCTCGCCCTCCGGGACGCGGCGGCCGGCCACCTCGATCGCGGAGCGCTCCAGCACACGGCGCGGGCGCGGGGCGTAGGAGAAGACCCGGAACCACTCGACCCGGTCGCCGTTGTAACGTGCCACCCCGTACGCCCAGCCCTTGCCGCCGGCGTCGCCCTTCTCGGGCGCGTCCCAGCGCAGGCTGCAGTCGAACGTGCCGCCCGACCGCTGGATGAGGCGGCGGCGCAGCCCGAAGACGAAGAGCCCCACCACCAGCAGGGCCACCACGATTCCGCCCACAGTCAGAGCGAGGACCATCGGCACCGACCTCCTCGTCTCCTAGGTAACGGAACGGAAAAATCATCCAGATCTGCCTCAGCCGCGACCGGCTCCGGATCGCTCCGGTGCCGGCCGCGGCTGAGTGACGTCATCTCACCGTGCCGGGATCAGCGCCCCGCCGTCGCCGCCCGCAGACGGACGTCCGCGGCACGCTGTGCCTCGGCGTCGTCCTCCGCCTTCGCGCGGGCGAGCTCCTGCTCCACGCGCTGGACGTCGATCTCGTCCGACAGCTCGGCGACCTCGGCCAGCAGGGACAGCTTGTTGTCCGCGAACGAGATGAATCCGCCGTGCACCGCGGCGACGACCGTCCCGCCCTCGGGCGTACGGATGGTCACCGGGCCCGACTCCAGCACACCGAGCAGCGGCTGGTGACCGGGCATGACGCCGATGTCGCCGGACGTGGTGCGCGCGACGACCAGGGTGGCCTCGCCGGACCAGACCTCTCGGTCGGCCGCGACCAGCGCGACGTGCAGCTCAGCAGCCAAGGTGGCTCCTCGGGTCACCACCCGGCGGTAGTGCCGGGTGTTGGTTACAAGTCTAGTGGGCGTGGCAGAGGGGGCGGGACGTGCCCGCCCCCTCAAGGGTGAGCCGTTCGGCTCACGTCAGAGCGCGGGGGTCAGGAGACGCCCAGCTCCTTCGCGTTCTTCTTCAGGTCCTCGATGCCACCGCACATGAAGAACGCCTGCTCCGGGAAGTGGTCGTACTCGCCGTCGCAGATCGCGTTGAAGGCCGCGATCGACTCGTCCAGCGGGACGTCCGACCCGTCGACGCCGGTGAACTGCTTGGCGACGTGGGTGTTCTGGGACAGGAAGCGCTCCACGCGACGGGCACGGTGGACGACGAGCTTGTCCTCCTCGCCGAGCTCGTCGATACCGAGGATCGCGATGATGTCCTGCAGGTCCTTGTACTTCTGCAGGATGTTCTTCACGCGCATGGCCGCGTTGTAGTGGTCCTGCGCGATGTAGCGCGGGTCCAGGATCCGGGACGTCGAGTCCAGCGGGTCCACGGCCGGGTAGATGCCCTTCTCCGAGATCGGACGGGAGAGCACCGTCGTCGCGTCGAGGTGGGCGAAGGTGGTGGCCGGGGCCGGGTCGGTCAGGTCGTCCGCGGGGACGTAGATCGCCTGCATCGAGGTGATCGAGTGACCACGGGTCGAGGTGATGCGCTCCTGGAGGAGACCCATCTCGTCGGCCAGGTTCGGCTGGTAGCCCACCGCGGAGGGCATACGGCCGAGCAGGGTCGACACCTCGGAACCGGCCTGGGTGAAGCGGAAGATGTTGTCGATGAAGAACAGCACGTCCTGCTTCTGCACATCGCGGAAGTACTCCGCCATGGTCAGGCCGGCCAGGGCCACGCGCAGACGGGTGCCCGGGGGCTCGTCCATCTGGCCGAAGACGAGCGCGGTCTTGTCGATGACGCCCGACTCGCTCATCTCGTCGATGAGGTCGTTGCCCTCACGGGTGCGCTCACCGACACCGGCGAACACCGACACACCGTCGTGGTTGTTGGCGACGCGGTAGATCATCTCCTGGATGAGCACCGTCTTGCCGACGCCGGCGCCGCCGAACAGACCGATCTTGCCGCCCTTGACGTACGGGGTCAGCAGGTCGATGACCTTGACGCCGGTCTCGAACATCTCGGTCTTCGACTCGAGCTCGTCGAAGTTCGGCGCCTTGCGGTGGATCGGCCAGCGCTCGCCCGTGTACTCCTCGTCGACGTTCAGCACCTCACCGAGGGTGTTGAACACCTTGCCGGTGGTGAAGTCGCCGACCGGCACGGAGATGGAGGCGCCCGTGTCGGTCACCGGGGCCTGGCGGACCAGACCGTCGGTGGGCTGCATGGAGATGGTGCGGACCAGGCCGTCACCGAGGTGCTGCGCGACCTCGAGGGTCAGCGTCTTGAGCTCGCCCTCCTTGGCCGGGTCGGCGACCTCGACGTGCAGCGCGTTGTAGATCTCCGGCATGGCGTCGACGGGGAACTCCACGTCGACGACCGGGCCGATGACCCGGGCGACGCGGCCCGTAGCCGTCGCGGTCTCAACAGTGGTGGTCATTAGTTGTCACTCCCCGCGGTCGCGTCGGCCAGGGCACTGGCGCCACCGACGATCTCGCTGATTTCCTGGGTGATTTCGGCCTGGCGGGCCGCGTTGGCAAGACGGGAGAGCGTGTTGATCAGCTCGCCCGCGTTGTCGGTGGCCGACTTCATCGCGCGCCGCGTGGCGGCGTGCTTCGAAGCGGCCGACTGGAGCAGCGCGTTGTAGATCCGGCTCTCCACGTACCGCGGCAGCAGCGCGTCGAGGACGTCCTCCGCCGAGGGCTCGAAGTCGTACAGCGGCAGGATCTCGCCCTTGGCGGCGCTCTCTTCCGCGGCCTCTTCGAGACGCAGCGGGAGCAGCCGGGAGTCGACCGCCGTCTGCGTCATCATCGAGACGAACTCGGTGTAGACGATGTGGAGTTCGTCCACGCCGCCGTCCGCCGTCTCCGCCTGGATGGCCTCGATCAGCGGCGCCGCGACCTTCTTGGCGTCCGCGTACGAGGGCTCGTCGGTGAAGCCGGTGAACGTCTCCGCGATCGTGCGCTCACGGAAGTTGTAGTGGGCCACACCGCGCCGGCCGACGATGTACGTGTCGACCTGCTTGCCCTCGCGCTCGAGGCGCTCGGTCAGCTGCTCCGCCGCCTTGATGGCGTTGGCGTTGAAGGCGCCGGCCAGGCCGCGGTCGCTCGTGAGGAGCAGGACCGCGGCACGGGTCGGGTTGTCCGCCTCCGTGGTGAGCGGGTGCTTGGTGTTCGACCCGGTTCCGACCGCCGTGACCGCGCGGGTGAGTTCCTGCGCGTACGGCGTGGAGGCCGCCACCTTGCGCTGCGCCTTGACGACGCGCGAGGCGGCGATCATCTCCATCGCCTTGGTGATCTTCTTGGTCGCGGTGACGGATCGGATGCGACGCTTGTAGACCCGGAGCTGAGCTCCCATGAGTCAGGTCCCTTCCTTACGTCACTTGGCGGCGGACGGGGCGTCCTCGCCGAGCAGCTTGCCGTCGCTCGTCTCGAACTGCTTCTTGAACTCGGCGATCGCGTCGGCCACGGCCTGCAGGGTGTCGTCCGACATCTTGCCGCCCTCGCGGATGGAGGTCATGAGGCCCTGCTCCTTGCGGTGCAGGTACTCCAGGAGCTCCTTCTCGAAGCGGCGGATGTCCGCGACCGGCACGTCGTCCATCTTGCCGGTGGTGCCGGCCCAGACGGAGACGACCTGGTCCTCGGTCGACATCGGCTGGTACTGGTCCTGCTTCAGCAGCTCGACCATGCGCTGACCGCGCTCCAGCTGCGCCTTGGAGGCCGCGTCCAGGTCGGAACCGAAGGCGGCGAACGCCTCCAGCTCACGGAACTGGGCGAGGTCCACGCGCAGACGGCCGGAGACCTGCTTCATCGCCTTGTGCTGCGCGGAACCGCCGACCCGGGAGACGGAGATACCGACGTTCAGCGCGGGACGCTGACCGGCGTTGAACAGGTCCGACTCCAGGAAGCACTGGCCGTCGGTGATGGAGATGACGTTGGTCGGGATGAACGCCGAGACGTCGTTGGCCTTCGTCTCGACGATCGGCAGACCGGTCATCGAGCCGGCGCCCATCTCGTCGGAGAGCTTCGCGCAGCGCTCCAGCAGACGGGAGTGCAGGTAGAAGACGTCACCCGGGTAGGCCTCGCGGCCCGGCGGGCGGCGCAGCAGCAGCGACACGGCGCGGTAGGCGTCGGCCTGCTTCGACAGGTCGTCGAAGATGATCAGGACGTGCTTGCCCTGGTACATCCAGTGCTGGCCGATGGCCGAGCCGGTGTACGGCGCCAGGTACTTGAAGCCGGCCGGGTCGGACGCCGGGGCGGCGACGATGGTCGTGTACTCCAGCGCGCCGTTCTCCTCCAGCGCGCGGCGGACCGACGCGATGGTGGAGCCCTTCTGGCCGATGGCGACGTAGATGCAGCGGACCTGCTTCTTCGGGTCGCCGGAGCGCCAGTTGTCACGCTGGTTGATGATCGTGTCGACGGCCAGCGCGGTCTTGCCGGTCTGGCGGTCGCCGATGATCAGCTGACGCTGACCACGGCCGATCGGGGTCATGGCGTCGACGGCCTTGTAGCCCGTCTCCATCGGCTCGTGCACCGACTTGCGCTGCATGACCGTGGGGGCCTGCAGTTCGAGGGCGCGGCGGCCCTCGGTCTCGATCTCGCCGAGGCCGTCGATCGGGTTGCCGAGCGGGTCGACCACACGGCCGAGGTAGCCCTCGCCGACGGCGACGGACAGCACCTCGCCGGTACGGGTGACCGGCTGGCCCTCCTCGATGCCGCTGAACTCACCGAGGACGATGGCACCGATCTCGCGCTCCTCGAGGTTGAGGGCGAGGCCGAGGGTGCCGTCCTCGAACTTCAGCAGCTCGTTGGCCATGGCCGAGGGCAGGCCCTCGACCTTCGCGATGCCGTCGCCGGCCAGGGTGACCGTACCGACCTCCTCGCGCGAGGCCGCGTCCGGCTTGTACGACTGGACGAAGTTCTCCAGCGCGTCCCGGATCTCCTCCGGCCGGATCGTGAGCTCCGCCATCTGAGTTCCCTGCTCTCCTTGTTGGGCCCGAAGTTTCACTTGGGGGGGATGGGGACTCCCCCCTACAGGAGGTGAATCCTCTGCACGGCCCAACCAGGGCCGTAATTGCTACTGCCTATTAAGAATGTGGTGCTCAGCCCGCCAGGCGGCGGCCCGCGTCCTCGAGCCGGTCCGCCAGCGAGCCGTTGATGACCTCGTCACCGACCTGCACCCGCAGCCCGCCGACGACCTGGGGGTCGACGTCGAGGTTGAGGTGCATCCGGCGGCCGTAGAGCTTCGCCAGGGCGTCGCCGAGGCGCTGCTTCTGCCGGTCGCTGAGCGGCACCGCGGAGGTGACGACGGCCACCGTGCGGTCCCGGCGCTCGGCGGCGAGCTTGGACAGGGACTCGAGTCCCGACTCCAGGCTACGTCCACGCGGCGCGGTCACGAGGCGCGTCACCAGACGCACCGTGGCCTCGTGCGCCCGCCCGCCGAGCAGGCTGCGGAGCAGCTCGCCCTTGGCGGCGGCGGTGGCGGACCGGTTGGTGAGGGCCGCCCGCAGCTGGGTGTCGGAGGCGACGATCCGGCCGAACCGGAACAGCTCGTCCTCGACGCTGTCGAGCCCGCCCGACTTCTGGGCGGCGGTGAGGTCGCCGACGTTCGCCAGTTCCTCCAGCGCGTCCACCAGGTCGCGGGACTGCGACCAGCGGGAGCGCACCATGCCGGACACCAGGTCGGCGGCGGTGCCGCTGACCTGCGAGCCGAGCAGGCGCCGGGCCAGGTCGGCCTTGGCCTCACCGGCCTGCGCCGGGTCGGTGAGGACCCGACGCAGCGACACCTCGCGGTCGAGCAGCGCGGTGACGGCGGCCAGCTCGTCGGCGAGCGCGGCCGCGTCCACGGACGTGGAGTCCGTCAGCGCGTCGAGACGCTCACGTGCGGCTGCCAGGGCCTCGCGGCTCGCTCCGTTCATCGTGCGGCCTCGGCCTTCTCGTCGAGCTCGTCGAGGAAGCGGTCGATCACGCGGCTCTGGCGGGCGTGGTCCTCGAGGGACTCGCCGACCAGCTTGCCGGCCAGGTCGGTGGCGAGCTTGCCGACGTCCTGGCGCAGCGCGGACGCGGCGGCCTTGCGGTCGGCCTCGATCTGGGCGTGGCCGGCGGCGACGATCTCCTCGCGCTGCCGCTGGCCTTCCGCACGCATCTCGGCGATGAGCGCGGCGCCCTGCTCCTGCGCCTCCTGACGCAGACGCGCGGCCTCGTGCCGGGCTTCGGCGAGCTGGGCCTTGTACTGCTCCAGGACGCTCTGGGCCTCGGTCTGGGCGGCCTCGGCCTTCTCGATACCGCCCTCGATGGCCTCGCGGCGCTCTTCCAGAACCTTGTTGATGTTCGGGAGGAGCTTCTTGGCGAGGAAGCCGAAGACGATGACGAAGGCGAGCAGGCCGATGACAAGCTCAGGGATCGGCGGAACGAGGGGGTTCTCCCCACCCTCGCTCGCCGCGATGAGCAGCTGGCTCATGTGAGTGCCTTTCGTCTAGTCGGCTGGACTGGTCTGGTGGCTCAGTAGCCGTAGACGAACGGCATGACCAGACCGATGAGGGCGAGCGCCTCACAGAAGGCGAAGCCGAGGATCTGGTTGGCACGGATCAGGCCGGCGGCCTCGGGCTGACGGGCCAGGGCCTGGGTGCCGTTACCGAAGATGATGCCGACGCCGACGCCCGGGCCGATCGCGGCGAGGCCGTAACCGATGGAGCCGAGGGAGCCTTCGACAGCAGCAAGGGTCTGGGACATGCCAGTTCTTCCTTTTCTTTACGGACCGATGGGGGTTGGCCACCGGACGATCTGTGGAGGTGACAGGGCGGGTGGGCTCAGTGGTGCTCGGCCATGGCGCCCTGAATGTACGTGCAGGTCAGCAGCACGAACACGTACGCCTGAAGCGCCTGGATGAACAGCTCGAAGGCGGTCATCACGATGACCATCACGAACGAGACGCCCGCGTAGGCGATGCCGATGCCGTTCAGCATGTACCAGCTGGCGATCGTGAAGAGCAGCAGCAGGGTGTGGCCGGCGAACATGTTCGCGAACAGTCGCACGGCGTGGGTGAACGGGCGGATCAGCAGGTTCGAGAAGAGCTCGATCAGCATGGCCAGCGGCAGCACCGGGCCGAGCGACTTGTCGTAGCCGGTGACGTTCTTCCAGAAGCCGACGAAGCCCTGCCGCTTGAAGGTCAGCACGACCCAGGTGATGTACACGACCAGGGCGAGGACCAGCGGGTACGAGATGATCGACGTCACCGGGAACTGGGCGACCGGGATGATCGACCAGAGGTTCATCATCCAGACGAAGAAGAAGAGGGAGACGACGAAGGGAACGTACTTCTCGCCCTCCTTCTTGCCGATCGTCTCGTAGACGACGCCGCGGCGGATGAAGTCGTAACCCGCCTCCGCGACCATCTGGAGCTTGCCGGGGACGACCTGCGGACGGCGGAAGGCGGCCCAGAAGAAGCCGATGATGATCAGCGAGCCGAGCAGCGCCAGCAGCATCGTCTTGTTGAAGTACAGGTTGCTGTCTCCGTCGCCCCACAGGGGCTGGAACAGGAACGAGTGCAGGCCCGGAGACACTTCCGCGAAGCCACACCCGTCGAAGAGGTGGCAGTTGGTGTCGAAGGCGAGCACCTGCGTCGGGTCAGCACTCACCGCGGGCTCCTTCAGCGTGGCGCATAGGTACGGCAACCTCGTTGTGTCGGCGCGGCGCTGAGCCGCGGTTCGGCACGGGACTGGTGTTACGGATGTGGGGGCGGCTGGGGGGCATCTCGCCTCGCGATTGAGCAGGCGTCAGCTGGGATGCCCGCGCCCGCGATGCCGCAGTTGGCACCGGACGATAGCAGGGTTGTGCATGCCTCTTTATCCCGCCCCTACCCGTCACGACGAGTGCCCCGATTTCTCGGACTTCGTGTCCTTCGTCGACTCGGGTTCGACGTAGAGAATCTTGGACTTCATGTGCGCCCGCGTCTGCGCCGCGATCCAGGCGAGGGTGCCGGCGACGAGCGTGATCGCGAAGGCCTTGGGGTGGAACAGCGTGGTGTTCTTGAACACGGCCAGGAAGACGAACAGCAGGAGGATCTGCGTCGCGTAGAGCAGCAGCCCCATCGCCTGGAACAGGTGAGGAAGCGATTTGGCGGTGCGCTGCAGGACGTAGAGGCCGATGCCCATGAAGAGGACGACGACGACGGTGGCGACGATCGCGCCGACCGCTCCCTTGCCGCCCACCGTCAGGCCACTGACGAGCGCGGCGACGGCACCGACGGCAGCCGTGGGCACGGCGGCCTGGGCCAGGATCCGGACGTCATTGGACGGCATGGCGGCAACTCCGCAATTCACAGGGGGCAGGGTGTCGTCATGGACGAGCGTAAACCCCCGGGCCGGGTGCGAAATCACCGCACCGGTGAGCCGTCAGAGGGCGGCTCGTCGGCTCTTTCCGGGGACTCGTGAACGGTATCACAAACTATTTGATGCAGTCTTTACCTGGGAAGTGTGCGCGGTGTCACACATGAGGGCGAACTTGCGCGTCTGAGCGCGCACAGCGACCGTATGTCTGGTATTGGGCGGGTTGGTGCCCCCAACTCCGCCCCATCGATCCCCCACGAGTTGGCAATGCTCTAGGCGAATTCTTACCTTGACCGTGACCGGTCGGCCAGGCGTGCGCGGGGTCCCACGGCGCTCGCGCCGTTGACGCCGGAGACACCGGCGGCCACCGGCGTGCGCTCCCCCGAGGCGTCCTCCAGCGGCCCCTCGGCGGCCTCAGCGCCCGGCTTGGCGCCGGTCTTAGGGGCTTCGCTCGCCGACGCCCTGCCGCGCCGGTAGCGCGGCGGCACGAAGGCCTCCGCCCAGCGCGGGGCGCGCGGGGTGAAGCGCGGCAGCAGAAGCAGCACCAGGCCCAGGGTGGAGAGGATCACGACGCTCAACACGATCCACATCGACGCCGAGTTGACGGAGTACGTCAGCGCGCCGAACGCGATCAGCGCCGACCAGAAGTACATGATCAGCACCGCCCTGCTGTGCGAGTGGCCGATCTCCAGCAGCCGGTGGTGCAGATGCCCCCGGTCCGCCGCGAACGGCGACTGGCCGCGCCAGGTGCGCCGCACGATCGCCAGGATCAGGTCGGCGGCCGGCACCGCGATGATGGTCAGCGGCAGCAGCAGCGGGATGTACACCGGCACTGTCTGGTGCACGGCCTCCTTCTCCGAACCGGCGAACAGCTTCAGCGCGTCCGGGTCCACCTGGCCCGTCACGGAGATCGCGCCGGCCGCCAGCACCAGCCCGATGAGCATCGAGCCGGAGTCGCCCATGAAGATCCGCGCCGGATGCATGTTGTGCGGCAGGAAGCCCAGGCACATGCCCATCAGGATCGCCGCGAACAGCGTCGCCGGGGCTGCCGCCTCGATGCCGTACGAGTACCAGATGCGGTAGGCGTACAGGAAGAACGCGGCCGCCGCGATGCACACCATGCCGGCCGCGAGACCGTCCAGGCCGTCGACGAAGTTGACCGCGTTGATGGTGATGACCACCAGGGCGACGGTCAGCAGCGTGCCCTGCCACTGGGTGAGCGCGACCGAGCCGACGCCGGGGATCGGCAGCCACAGGATCGTCAGACCCTGCATGACCATCACACCGGCGGCGATCATCTGCCCGCCCAGCTTGATCAGCGCGTCGATCTCGAACTTGTCGTCCAGCACGCCGATCAGCCAGATCAGCGCGGCCCCGGAGAGCAGCGCCCGGGGCTCGTTGGAGTTCTCGAAGAGCGTGCTGAGGTTCGTCAGGTGGTCGGCGACCAGCAGGCCCGCGCACAGGCCGAAGAACATCGCGATCCCGCCGAGCCGCGGAGTGGGCTCCCGGTGCACGTCACGTGCCCGGATCTCCGGCATCGCCCCCGCCACGATCGCGAACTTCCGCACCGGTCCTGTCAGGAGGTACGTCACCGCGGCCGTGATGCAGAGCGTCAGCAGGTATTCACGCACGGGCTTCCCCACAGATCTCGCTGGCCTTCACAGCCCCACACCCTAGCGAGGGGCGCATAAGAGTGGGGACTTCCGGGTACCGACGATGGTTGCACGGACGGCCGGGTCCCCGGCCGCTCACCCCCGCCGGCCGGCTCAGCGCGGGTACGGCGGGAAGGCCGCCACCAGGTCGCGGACGTCCTCCCGGGCCCGTGCGGCGTCCGTGCCGCCCCGCAGCACGCTCGCCAGCAGACCGGCGACCAGCGTCATCTCCCGGGTGCCCATGCCCTGCGTGGTCACCGCCGCCGTGCCCAGCCGCAGCCCCCGGTCGTCGTCGTGCGGCAGCGCACAGCAGTCGAGCACCAGTCCGGCCGCCGCCAGCCGGGCGCGCGCGGTGCGCCCGTCGACGCCGAGCGGGGCCGGGTCGGCGGTGATCAGATGGGTGTCGGTGCCTCCGGTGGTGACGGCCAGCCCCTCCGCGGCGAGCGCGGCGGCCAGCGCCCGCGCGTTGCTCACCACCTGGTGGGCGTACGCCGCGAACGCCGGGGTCGCCGCCTCGCCGAAGGCGACGGCCTTGGCGGCGATGGTGTGCATCTGCGCCCCGCCCTGGGTGAAGGGGAACACCGCCCGGTCCACCCGCTCGGCCAGCTCCGCCCCGCACAGCAGCATCCCGCCGCGCGGCCCCCGCAGCACCTTGTGCGTGGTCGCGCACACGATGTCCGCGTACGGCAGTGGACTGGGCGCCGCTCCCCCGGCGATCAGCCCCATCGGGTGCGCCGCGTCCGCGATCAGATAGGCGCCCACGTCGTCGGCGACCTCGCGGAAGAAGGCGTAGTCGATGTGGCGCGGATAGGAGATGGACCCGCACACGATCGCCTTGGGGCGGTGGGCGCGGGCCAGGGCGCGCACCTGCTCGTGGTCGATCAGGCCGCTCTCCGCGTCCACGCCGTAGCCGACGAAGTCGAACCAGCGGCCGGAGAAGTTGACCGGCGAGCCGTGCGTGAGGTGGCCGCCGTAGGGCAGGCCGAGGGCGAGGACGGTGTCGCCGGGGCGCAGCAGGGCGGCGTAGGCGGCGAGCACCGCGGAGGAGCCGGAGTGCGCCTGGACGTTGGCGTGCTCGGCGCCGAACAGCGCCTGGGCGCGCTCCACGGCGAGCCGCTCGGCCACGTCGGCGATCTCGCAGCCGCCGTGGTGCCGGTTGCCCGGGTAGCCCTCGGCGTACTTGTTGGCCAGCGGCGAGCCCAGGGCGGCCAGCACCGCGGGCGACATGAAGTTCTCGGCGGCGATCAGCTGGAGCGTGGTGGCCTGCCGCTCGCGCTCCCCGAGCAGCACGTCGGCGAGCTCGGGGTCCTGCCGGCGCAGGACATCGGCCTCGAGCGCAGGGGTGACCGTCATCATGGACTCCCGGACGTCGGCACTGACGTACGACCAATGTAGGCCCGCCCGTCCCGGTACGCCCGGGTTCTTGCATCCGCCTCGCGGGCGCCGCCGGGCGCTCAGGTCCGCGCGGGCACTCCGGTCAGCGCCGTGACCACGGGATCCAGCGCCTGGTGTATCTCGTCGCCGATGGACCGGAAGAAGGTCAGCGGGGCGCCGTACGGGTCATGCACCTCGTCGGCCTCGGCGGTGGGCGCCAGCAGCCAGCCGCGCAGTGCGGCGGCCGCGCGGACCAGTGCGCGGGCGCGCATGACCAGGCCGTCCTCCAGGGGCGGCAGGGTCGCCGGGTCGATCGCGTTCACCAGGCGGGTGAACTCCTTCAGCGTGAAGGTGCGCAGCCCCGCCGAGTGGCCCATGGAGATGACCTGGGCGCGGTGGTCGCGGGTCGCGGTCAGCACGAGGTCGGCGCGGATGACGTGCTCGTCGAGCAGCTCCCGGCCGGTGAAGCCGGAGGCGTCCGCCCCGTACTCGGCCAGCACGGTCTCCGCGTGGGCCTCCATCGGGGCGCCCTCGTGGCCCCAGGTGCCGGCGCTCTCGACGACGAGGCCGCCGCCGAGGACACCCAGGCGCTGGAGCACGAAATGCCGGGTCAGCCGCTCGGTGATGGGCGAGCGGCACACGTTTCCGGTGCTGACGTGGAGGATCCGGAAGGTGTCGCGCGGGAGCCCCACGAAGGTGGTCGTGATCTCCGCTGCCCGTTCCCCGTTGCCTATGCCACGCCCCGCCTCAGGGGCCGTCAATTCGCCACCTCGAGATCGGGTACCACCTTGCGCAGTTCGTCGGGCGAGATCGCGCCTTCGCGCAGCAGCAGGGGCACCGGGCGGGTGACGTCGACGATGGAGGACGGCACGTTGCCGGGGGTGGGGCCGCCGTCCAGGTACACGGAGACGGAGTCGCCGAGCATCTCCTGGGCGGCGTCGCAGTTCTCCGGCGCCGGGTGGCCGGTGAGGTTGGCGGAGGACACGGCCATCGGGCCGACCTCGGTGAGCAGCTCGATGGCGACCGGGTGCAGCGGCATGCGCACCGCGACCGTGCCGCGGGTGTCACCGAGGTCCCACTGGAGGGACGGCTGGTGGCGGGCGACCAGCGTCAGCGCGCCCGGCCAGAAGGCGTCGACCAGCTCCCAGGCCATCTCGGAGAAGTCCGTGACCAGGCCGTGCAGGGTGTTCGGGGAGCCGATGAGGACGGGCGTGGGCATGTTGCGGCCGCGGCCCTTGGCCTGGAGCAGGTCGGCGACGGCCTCCGAGGTGAAGGCGTCGGCGCCGACGCCGTACACGGTGTCCGTCGGCAGCACCACGAGCTCGCCCCGGCGCACGGCGGACGCGGCCTCACGCAGACCGGTCGCGCGGTCGGTCGCGTCGTTGGTGTCGTATCGCCGAGCCATTTAGCGGGCCTCCTCGTACACGTGCTGCATGGGGGATGAAGTATGCGCCGTGGCGGTCACGGCAGCGCCTTGCGGGCGGTGGCGAACCGGGGGCGGTTGTTCAGGTCGGGGTGGTCGGCCGCGTCGGTCCAGCCGCGGTCCTCGGCGAAGATCCACGGCACCTGCCCGCCCTGGGTGTCGGCGTGCTCGACGACGACCACGCCGCCGGGGCGCAGCAGCCGGTGCGCGGTGCGCTCCAGGCCGCGGATCAGCTCAAGGCCGTCCTCGCCGGAGAACAGGGCCAGCTCGGGGTCGTAGTCGCGGGCCTCGGGGGCGACGTACTCCCACTCGGTGAGCGGGATGTACGGCGGGTTGGAGACCACCAGGTCCACCTGGCCGTCGAGGTCCGGGAAGGCCGTCAGGGCGTCGCCCTGGCGCAGGTCGACCCGTGACCCCTCCATGTTCTTGCGGGTCCACTGGAGGGCGTCCTCGGACAGCTCCACGGCGTGCACGCGGGAGCGCGGCACCTCCTGGGCCAGGGCGAGGGCGATCGCGCCGGAGCCGGTGCACAGGTCGACGATGCACGGCTCGACGACGTCCATCGCGCGCACCGCGTCTATGGCCCAGCCGACCACCGACTCGGTCTCCGGGCGGGGTACGAACACGCCGGGGCCCACCTGGAGCTCCAGGTAGCGGAAGTAGGCCCGGCCGGTGATGTGCTGGAGCGGCTCGCGGGCCTCGCGACGGGCGACGACCTCCCAGTACCGGGCGTCGAAGTCGGCGTCCTTCACCGTGTGCAGCTCGCCGCGCTTGACGCCGTGCACGAACGCGGCGAGCTCCTCCGCGTCGGTGCGCGGCGAGGGCACGCCGGCGTCGGCGAGCCGCTGGGTGGCCTGGGCCACCTCGGCGAGCAGCAGGTTCACGACGGTCCTCCGGGCTGTCTACGGGGTTTACGCGGCGGCGAGCTTGGCGGCCGAGTCCGCGTCGACGCAGGCCTGGATCACCGCGTCGAGGTCGCCGTCCAGGACCTGGTCCAGGTTGTACGCCTTGAAGCCGACGCGGTGGTCAGAGATGCGGTTCTCCGGGAAGTTGTACGTGCGGATCTTCTCGGAGCGGTCGACGGTGCGGACCTGGCTGCGGCGGGCGTCGGCGGCCTCGCGCTCCGCCTCCTCCTGCGCCATGGCGAGGAGCCTGGAGCGCAGGATACGCAGGGCCTGCTCCTTGTTCTGCAGCTGGCTCTTCTCGTTCTGGCAGGAGGCGACGACGCCGGTCGGCAGGTGCGTGATGCGCACGGCGGAGTCGGTGGTGTTGACCGACTGCCCGCCCGGTCCCGAGGAGCGGTAGACGTCGATGCGCAGGTCGTTCGGGTTGATCTCCACGTCGACCTCCTCGGCCTCCGGGGTCACCAGGACGCCGGCGGCGGAGGTGTGGATGCGGCCCTGCGACTCGGTGGCGGGCACCCGCTGCACGCGGTGCACGCCGCCCTCGTACTTCAGCCGGGCCCACACGCCCTGGCCGGGCTCGGTCTGCCCGCGGGTCTTCACCGCGACCTGGACGTCCTTGTAGCCGCCCAGCTCGGACTCGGTGGCGTCGATGATCTCGGTCTTCCAGCCGACGCGCTCGGCGTAGCGCAGGTACATGCGCAGCAGGTCGCCGGCGAACAGGGCCGACTCGTCGCCGCCCGCGCCCGCCTTGATCTCGAGGATGACGTCCTTGTCGTCGCTGGGGTCGCGCGGGACCAGCAGCAGCCGCAGCTTCTCGGTGAGCTCCTCGCGCCGCTGCTCGAGGTCCTTGACCTCGGCGGCGAAGTCCGGGTCGTCGGCGGCCAGTTCACGCGCGGTCTCGACGTCGTCGCCGGTCTGCTTCCAGGAGCGGTACGTGGCGACGATCGGGGTGAGCTCGGCGTAGCGCTTGTTCAGCTTGCGCGCGTTCGCCTGGTCGGAGTGGACCGACGGGTCGGCGAGCTTCTTCTCCAGGTCGGCGTGCTCGGCGACGAGTTCCTCGACGGCCTCGAACATCTTGGGGCTCCTGCGGTGTACGTGGGTGAAGGGGCGGGCGACCAAAAACGCCGGTCCCGGCCTGCCCCCGGGCGGGGGCGCGGCCGTGGACCGGCGATTCGGTGCTCGCTACTTCTTGGAGCCGGCGGCCTTGCCGAAGCGGGCCTCGAAGCGGGCCACACGGCCACCGGTGTCGAGGATCTTCTGCTTGCCCGTGTAGAACGGGTGGCACTCGGAGCAGACCTCGGCGCGGATGTTGCCGCTGGAGATCGTGGAGCGAGTGGTGAACGACGCGCCGCAGGTGCAGCTGACCTGCGTCTCGACGTACTCGGGGTGGATGTCGCGCTTCAAGGTGTCTCCTAGGTTTCGGGAGGGCGCCGGGTCGCCGCCGCGGGATGCGGGAGCGTGAACCGGGGCCGACGTACCAGTCTGCCAGGACTGGCGCCGTCTCCCAAAACGGGGGTGGCCCCGGGAAGATTCCCGGGGCCACCTCGCGCTTCCGCGGACGGGCGGTGGGCTCAGCCCAGCAGGTCGTAGTTCTGGTAACCCGTGCCCATCGACAGCCGCGCGGAGAAGAACGGCGCGGCGCTGCGGCCGGTGCCCCGGTACAGGTACATCGTGCCGCTCGGGGTGCGGGCCAGCAGGTCCGCCCTCCCGTCGCCGCTGACGTCCCCGACCGTGACGATGGCGTTGTACGTCGTGCTCTTCCACGTGGCCAGCTTGGTCCGGCCCGTCAGAGAGCCGGAGCCGGCCTTGCCGGTGCCCCTGTACAGGTACAGGTCGCCGGTGCTGCGGACCCGGGCCACCAGGTCCGTGCGGCCGTCGCCGGTGAAGTCGCCGTGACCGCGCAGGACGTCGAACCCGGCCCAGCCCGTGCCCGTCTTCAGACGGGCCGAGAAGGTGCCGTTGCCCTTGCCCGGGTACGTCCACAGCACGCCCGCCGAGTCCACCATCAGCAGGTCGGGCAGGTAGTCGCCGGTCACGTCACCGGGGGTGACGATCTGGCGGACGGTCTTCCAGCCGGTGCTGAGCCGCTTGGTGGCCCAGCTGTTGCTGGAGATCACGTAGTGCGCCCAGTACAGGGTCCCGTCGGTGGCGCGGTAGACGAGGTCCTGGTAGCCGTCGCGGTCGAGGTCGGTCTGGAGGACGGTGTTGACGCCCCGCCAGTCGCCCCACTGCTCCTGGGCGGCGAACCGCGAGCTCAGCGAGTTGCGGGAGTAGCCGACACCCGTGGACCTGTTGCGGACCCACAGGTCGGCGCGGTGGTCGCCGTTGATGTCGGTGTCGTCGACACGCGGGTAGGTGACGCCGACGTAGCTCGCCACCTTGGTGAAGACACCGTAGGCGCCCTTCGCCACGCAGTCCTCGACGCCCCAGGAGACGACGCCCACGATCCGGTTGTTGACCACCAGCGGACCACCGGAGTCGCCGTTGCAGGCGGTGGTGGTGCCGGCGTCGCTGCCGGTGGCGGGCGTGCCCGCGCAGACCATGTGCCCGCGGACGTAGTCGCTGCCCCAGGCGCCCTCGCACGTGGCGTCGGACTGGATGGGCAGCGTCGCCGTCTTCAGGAACTCGGAGATCTCGTTGTTGGTGGAGGTGGTGCGCCCCCAGCCGTAGACCCGGGCGTTGGTCCCGGGCGTGTACGAGGCCGTGTCGCCCGCCGTGGTCATGCGCAGCGGGGTCGCCTTCACCGGCACCGGCAGCGTGAGCAGCGCGATGTCGTTGTCGATGGCGGCCTCGTTGTACGCCGGGTTGTGCCACTGGCGCCAGACGGCGGTGGCGGTGCCGCCGTGCAGGTCGCCGTCGGCGGACGGCAGCTGGGTGGCTCCCGTGACGACGGCGCCGTTCGCGTACCAGTTGTAGCCCTTGACGCAGTGCGCGGCGGTGAGGATCTTCGTCGGCGCGACGACGACGCCGCCGCAGAAGAAGCCCTCGTCGGCGATCGGGTCGTAGTAGTGCAGCTGCGCCATCCAGGGCGCCGCGGAGATCGTGGTGGTGGTGCCACCGATGATCTTCGGGTCGATGCCGGAGTCGGCCTTGCCGCTCGTGCTGAGCTGTGCCTTGTCCTTCGCCCGGGCGGCCTCGTCCGCCGCCATCGCGCCCACGACGCGACGGACCAGCTCGGTCTGCGACGGCGTCTCGGCCGCCGGAGAGACCTTCGGCTGCGGCAGCGCGGGCTCCGCCTGGGCCGCGGGCGCCGTCATCAGCGTCGCGGAGACGGCCGCGGCGGCACCGGCCGCGACCACGGCGAACCGGCGTCTGCGACGCCCGGATCCGGACATGGGTATAGCCATGCAATTCCCCCCTCGGGATGGTGAGTTCGGGTCTGAACGCGTTCAAAGACAACCCGAAGCAGCGTGATCGTACACCTGTCCGACCACATCTGTGCACGAAAAACGGCCGTCCCGTGAAGGGACGGCCGTTTCGCGTTCACACGCGGGGCCCTAACAGTTCACGCGCGGGCCCGGGAAGGGGTGACGTCAGTCGCCGTTGCCCGGCGTCGGCGTCGTCTTCTGGATCTGCATCAGGAACTCGGCGTTCGACTTGGTCTGCTTCATCTTGTCGAGGAGCAGTTCGACCGCCTGCTGCTGGTCGAGGGCGTGCAGCACCCGGCGCAGCTTCCAGACGATGGCGAGCTCGTCGCTGGCGAGCAGGATCTCTTCCTTACGGGTGCCGGACGCGTCGACGTCCACCGCCGGGAAGATCCGCTTGTCGGCGAGCTTGCGGTCGAGCTTGAGCTCGGCGTTGCCCGTGCCCTTGAACTCCTCGAAGATCACCTCGTCCATGCGGGACCCGGTGTCCACCAGGGCGGTGGCGAGGATGGTCAGCGAGCCGCCGTCCTCGATGTTGCGGGCCGCACCGAAGAAGCGCTTCGGCGGGTACAGGGCGGTCGAGTCGACACCACCGGACAGGATGCGGCCGGAGGCGGGCGCGGCGAGGTTGTACGCACGGCCCAGACGCGTGATCGAGTCGAGCAGCACGACGACGTCGTGGCCCAGCTCCACCAGGCGCTTGGCGCGCTCGATGGCGAGCTCCGCGACCGTGGTGTGGTCCTCGGCCGGGCGGTCGAAGGTCGAGGAGATGACCTCGCCCTTCACCGACCGCTGCATGTCGGTGACCTCTTCCGGACGCTCGTCGACGAGGACGACCATCAGGTGGCACTCGGGGTTGTTGTGCGTGATCGCGTTGGCGATCGCCTGCATGATCATGGTCTTGCCGGTCTTCGGCGGGGCCACGATCAGACCGCGCTGGCCCTTGCCGATCGGCGACACGAGGTCGATGATCCGCGTGGTCAGCACGCCCGGGTCGGTCTCCAGACGGAGCCGGTCCTGCGGGTACAGCGGGGTCAGCTTGTTGAACTCCGGGCGGCCGCGGCCGTGTTCGGGCGCCATGCCGTTGACGGAGTCCAGGCGCACCAGCGCGTTGAACTTCTCGCGCCGCTCGCCCTCCTTGGGCTGGCGGACCGCGCCGGTGATGTGGTCGCCCTTGCGCAGGCCGTTCTTGCGGACCTGGGCGAGGGAGACGTACACGTCGTTCGGGCCGGGCAGGTAGCCGGAGGTCCGGATGAACGCGTAGTTGTCGAGGATGTCCAGGATGCCCGCGACGGGGATCAGGACGTCGTCCTCGTTGATCTGCGGCTCCTGCACGTCGTCGCGGCCACGGCGGCCACGGCGGTCGCGGTAGCGGCCGCGACGGCCACGGCGGCCGCCTCCGTCGTCGTCGTACCCGTCGTCCTGACGGCCCCCGCCGCCGCCCTGCTGGTTCTGCTGACGGCCGCCGCCCTGGTTCTGCTGCTGGTCGTCGCCCTTGCCCCGGCGGTCGCCGCGGTCGCCACGGTCACCGCGGTCGTTACGGTCCCCGCGGTCACGATCGCGGCCGCGCTCGCGGCGGTCGCGCCGGCGGCCCTCGCCGCCGTCGTGGTCGGACTTGGCCTCGCCCTGCTGCGGCTGCTGCTGCGCCGGGGCGTCGGTCCTGGTCTCGGTCTTCGCCTCGGCCGTGATCGTCTCGGTCGCGGCGGCCGGGGCGCCCGCGTCGGCGGTGGCGCGACGGCGGCGGCGCTCGGGGGCGGCCTCCGCGGCCTGCTCGGCGGCGGACGCCTTCGGCGAGGGCTGGCCGGGGATCTCGATGGACTGCTGGGCCGCGGCCTTGTCGGCGGGCGCCTGCTCGTCCTTGGCCTCGGTCTTCTTCTCGGCCTTCTCGGCCGTGTCACCCGTACGCGTGCGGGACGTGGCGCGGCGCTTGGGCTTGGTCTCGGCGGACTCGGCCTTGGCCGGGGCGTCCCCGGAAGGGGTGCCTCCACCGGCGGCCTGCGCCTCCTTGATGACCTCGATCAGCTGGCTCTTGCGCATGCGCGCCGTGCCCCTGATGCCGAGGCCGGATGCGACCTGCTGAAGCTCGGCCAGCACCATGCCCTCGAGGCCGGTACCGCGGCGCCGCCGGGAGCCGGCACCGGAGGCAGGCGCGGAAGCGTCCGTGGCGGGCGCGGCAGCGGTCTCCTCGACACGTGCGCCCATCAGATCGGTGGTGTCGCTCACGAAGGGTCCTTCCCTGGAGCGGACGTCGGCCTGTCTGGCTCGGCGACCGGTTGTGCTGTCCGGCATCGTTCCCTGATGTGTGGACCGTGCCGGGGCGGTTGTCCGCCTGCGCGGCGGAAGAGATATCTGGTGATGGCGCTCCCCCGAGCCGTGGCACCCAGTGTCACGTGGCGTGGTCGCACCGGTTCCGAAGCTCCCCCAGAGGGGGTGCCCCCACCTGCGGGCCGTTCAGTGTCCGCGTACGACGTACTGCCCGCGTACGAAGCAGTGGACACAGTGCGGCTTGGGGGGCTCCCGGAAGAATGTCTGTCCCGGACGGGGACACGAGGCACCTCGCCATGGTGGGGTCGGGTGCAGACTTGAGGTTAACACTACCGGATCCAACAAACATTCCCCCTCTCGAAATCCGGCAACCGTGTCAGGTCGCGAGCGGCAGAACGCTCGCTCCCTGGACGTCCAGGCTCAGCCGGTTGGCGGCCCAGTCGGCGCCGGCGAGTGCCTCGACCTTGTCGGCCGTGCCCGCGTCGGCCAGCGCCATGACCGTCGGTCCGGCGCCGGAGATGACCGCGGGGATGCCGTCCCCGCGCAGCCGCTCCACCAGTGCGGCGCTCTCCGGCATGGCCGGGGCGCGGTACTCCTGGTGCAGGCGGTCCTCGGTGGCGGGCAGCAGCAGCTCGGGGCGCCGGGTGAGGGCCTCGACGAGCAGGGCGGCACGGCCCGCGTTGGCGGCGGCGTCGACGTGCGGCACGGTGCGCGGGAGCAGTCCGCGCGCGGTCTCGGTGAGGACCGGCTTCCCGGGCACGAAAACCACCGGAACGATGGAATCGGCGGGCTCCATCCTGATCGCCCGGGCGGCGCCGCCCTCCAGCCAGGACAGGGTGAAACCGCCGAGCAGACAGGCCGCGACGTTGTCGGGGTGGCCCTCGATCTCGGTGGCCAGCTCGAGCAGCGCGGTGTCGTCGAGCTTGGCCTCCGCGCCTATGGTCACGGCGCGGGCGGCGACGATCCCGGCGCAGATGGCGGCCGAGGAGGAGCCGAGGCCCCGGCCGTGCGGGATGCGGTTGGCGCAGACGATCTCCAGACCGCGCGGCTGCCCGCCGAGCAGGTCGAAGGCGGTGCGCAGGGAGCGTACGAGAAGGTGGCTCTCGTCCCGCGGGAGGGTCTCGCTGCCCTCACCCGCGATGTCGATGTGCAGCCCGGAGTCGGCCACCCGGACGACGACGTCGTCGTAGAGGCCCAGCGCGAGGCCGAGGGCGTCGAAGCCCGGGCCGAGGTTGGCGCTGGTGGCGGGGACGCGCACCCGGACGGCGGCGGCGCGGAACGCGGGACCGGCCATCGCTCGAAGACTCTCCTTGAGCTGCGTGGACTGTCGAATGACGTTCGATGGACATTCGATGGACATTCGAGGGGCGTACGAGAACCCTGAGGCCGCCGCCGACCGGGCTGGCCGGCCGCTTCCGGGCCGTCCCGGGTCACTGGCGGGACCCTGGGGACGACGCACTGCCGCGGCATATGCGGCGGGCGGGTTCCCTACAGCCTATCGAAGGAAGGTTCACCTGCGACATAGGGCGCACAGGAGGCGCACGATGCGTGTCGCAAGCCCCCTGTGCACCCCCTGTAGGGAGCGTCCCCGGCCGGGCGCGTCCTTACGCCGGTTTTGCGGTTCGGCGTCGGTGTGAGCGCGCGGGGCGCCGGTGCGGGCGCGCGGCCCGCCGCCCGGTGGCGCACCGGCCGGACGCGGCCGGCCCTGCGCGGCTCAGACGAGACCGAGCCGCTGGGCGGCGGTCGCGGCGTCGACCGGGACGGTGACCGGCTGCGGGGCGCCGGCGACGGCCCAGTCGGGGTCCTTCAGACCGTTGCCGGTGACCGTGCAGACGATCCTCTGCCCCGGGTCGACCCGGCCCTGCTCGGCGGCCTTCAGCAGACCGGCGACCGACGCGGCGGACGCGGGCTCGACGAAGACGCCCTCCTGGGAGGCCAGCAGCCGGTAGGCGCGCAGGATCTCACGGTCCGTCACCTCGTCGATGGCGCCGCCCGACTCGTCCCGCGCGGCGAGCGCGAAGTCCCAGGAGGCGGGGTTGCCGATGCGGATGGCGGTGGCGATGGTCGAGGGGTCCTTGACGACCTCGCCGCGCACGATCGGGGCGCTGCCGGAGGCCTGGAAGCCCCACATGCGCGGGGTCCGCGTGCTGACGCCGTCGGCGGCGTACTCCTTGTAGCCCTTCCAGTACGCGGTGATGTTGCCCGCGTTGCCCACCGGCAGGACGTGGATGTCGGGGGCGTCGCCCAGCATGTCCACGATCTCGAACGCGGCGGTCTTCTGCCCCTCGATGCGCACCGGATTGACCGAATTGACCAGCGCCACCGGGTAGTTGTCGCTCAGCGCGCGGGCCAGCGTGAGGCAGTCGTCGAAGTTGCCGTCGACCTGGAGGATCTTCGCGCCGTGCACCAGGGCCTGGCCCATCTTGCCCAGCGCGATCTTGCCCTGCGGCACCAGCACGGCGGACACCATGCCGGCCCGCACGCCGTACGCGGCGGCGGAGGCCGAGGTGTTGCCCGTGGAGGCGCAGATGACCGCCTTCGCGCCCTCCTCCTTCGCCTTGGAGATGGCCATGGTCATGCCGCGGTCCTTGAAGGACCCGGTCGGGTTCGCGCCCTCGACCTTGAGGTGGACCTCGCAGCCGGTGCGCTCGGAGAGCACCTGCGCGGGCACGAGCGGCGTACCGCCCTCACGGAGCGTCACGACCGGCGTGGTGTCGGAGACCGGCAGCCGGTCCCGGTACTCCTCGATGATTCCGCGCCACTGGTGGGTCATTGCTGGTTACTCTCCTTCAACCCGCATGATGCTGGCGACACCACGCACGGTGTCGAGCTTGCGCAACGCCTCCACGGTCCCGCCGAGGGCCGCGTCGGACGCGCGGTGGGTGACGACGACGAGCGACGCCTCCCCGTCCTTGCCTTGCTGGCGGACCGTGTCGATCGAGACACCGTGCTCCGCGAACACGGTGGCGACCTGGGCGAGGACACCCGGTTTGTCGGCCACGTCCAGGCTGATGTGGTAGCGCGTGACGACCTCGCCCATCGGCGAGACGGGCAGCGCCGCGTACGCGGACTCGCCGGGACCGGTGGTCCCGTTGATCCGGTTGCGGGCGATGGCGACCAGGTCGCCGAGCACGGCGGAGGCGGTCGGGGAACCGCCCGCGCCGGGGCCGTAGAACATCAGCCGGCCGGAGGCGTCGGACTCGACGAACACGGCGTTGTACGCGCCGCGCACGGAGGCCAGCGGGTGGCTGAGCGGGATCATCGCCGGGTGCACGCGCGCGGTGACCGACGCGCCGTCCTCGGCCCGCTCGCAGATGGCGAGCAGCTTGATGGTGCAGCCCATCTCCTTGGCGGAGGCGAAGTCCGCGGCCGTCACCTCGGTCATGCCCTCGCGGTGGACGTCGTCCAGGCGCACGCGCGTGTGGAAGGCGATCCCGGCGAGGATGGCGGCCTTGGCGGCGGCGTCGAAGCCCTCGACGTCGGCGGTGGGGTCGGCCTCGGCGTACCCGAGCGCGGTGGCCTCGTCGAGAGCCTCCTGGTAGCCGGCCCCCGTCGAGTCCATCTTGTCGAGGATGAAGTTGGTGGTGCCGTTGACGATGCCGAGCACCCGGTTGACCTTGTCGCCGGCGAGGGACTCGCGCAGCGGGCGGATCAGCGGGATGGCGCCGGCCACGGCGGCCTCGTAGTAGAGGTCCTTGCCGTGCTCCTCGGCGGCGGCGTGCAGCGCGGCGCCGTCCTGGGCGAGGAGGGCCTTGTTGGCGGAGACGACGGAGGCGCCGTGCTCGAAGGCGGTGGTGATGAGGGTGCGGGCGGGCTCGATGCCGCCGATGACCTCGACGACGACGTCGAGGTCGCCGCGTTTGACCAGGGCGGTCGCGTCCGTGGTGATCAGCGCGGGGTCGATGCCCTCGCGCACCTTGTCCGGCCGCCGTACGGCCACGCCCGCGAGCTCCACCGGGGCCCCGATGCGGGCGGCGAGGTCGTCGGCGTGCGTCGTCATGATGCGCGCCACCTCTGAGCCGACCACTCCACAGCCCAGCAGCGCCACCTTCAGCGGACGCGTACGCATCATCCGACCTCGTTTCCTGATTACCGTCTCGGTTGCACCAGTCTCACCCACCGAACGGGACTTTCTGCGCGAAGTCCGGATCGTGAGACATCTATTTCATTTCCATGACCGCCGCCGGCGGAAAATCTTCCACCGGCGCGGTCACCGCCTCAGGCCGCCCCTGCCCGCCTCTAGCCGACGTCGAGCCGAAGCAGATCCTCCTCCGTCTCACGCCGGACGATGACGCGCGCCTGACCGTCCTTGACCGCGACCACCGGCGGCCGCAGCACGTGGTTGTAGTTGCTGGCCATGGACCGGCAGTACGCCCCGGTCGCCGGCACGGCGATCAGGTCACCCGGTGCCAGGTCGCCGGGCAGGAACGCGTCCTTCACCACGATGTCACCGCTCTCGCAGTGCTTGCCGACGACGCGGGCGAGCATGGGCTCGGCGTCGGAGGAGCGGGAGACGAGGGAGACGCTGTACTCGGCGTCGTACAGGGCGGTGCGGATGTTGTCCGACATCCCGCCGTCGACGGAGACGTACGTGCGCAGCCCGTCGAGCGGCTTGACGGTGCCGACCTCGTAGAGCGTGAACGCGGTGGGCCCGACGATGGCGCGCCCCGGCTCGACGGAGATCCGAGGAGTGCGCAGCTTCGCGGCCTCACACTCACGGGTGACGATCTCGGTGAGCGCCTTGGCGATCTCGTGCGGCTCGCGGGGGTCGTCGTCGCTGGTGTACGCGATGCCGAGGCCGCCGCCGAGGTCGATCTCGGGCAGCTCGACGCCGTGCTCGTCCCGGACGTCCTTGAGCAGCCCGACCACGCGGTGCGCGGCGACCTCGAAGCCGGACATGTCGAAGATCTGCGACCCGATGTGGGAGTGGATGCCGATGAGTTCGAGCGAGTCGAGCTGCAACGCACGGCGCACGGCCTCCGCGGCCTGCCCGCCGGCCAGCGGGATGCCGAACTTCTGGTCCTCGTGGGCGGTGGCGATGAACTCGTGGGTGTGCGCCTCGACGCCGACGGTGATACGGATCTGCACCCGCTGCCGCGTACCGAGCTCACGCGCGATGTGCGCGACCCGGACGATCTCCTGGAAGGAGTCGAGCACGATCCGCCCGACCCCGGCCTCGACGGCGCGGCGGATCTCGGCGACGGACTTGTTGTTGCCGTGGAAGGCGATGCGCTCGGCGGGCATCCCGGCGGACAGGGCGGTGGCCAGCTCGCCGCCGGAGCAGACGTCGAGGTTCAGCCCCTCCTCGTCGAGCCACCGCACGACGGCCCGGGACAGGAACGCCTTGCCCGCGTAGAACACGTCGGCGTTGTCACCGAAGGCGGTGCGCCAGGCGCGGGCCCGGGAGCGGAAGTCGTCCTCGTCGAGGACGTAGGCGGGGGTGCCGTACTCCTCGGCGAGCCGCTTGACGTCGATCCCGCCGACGGTGAGCACGCCGTCGTCGTCCCGGGTGACGGTCTCGGACCACACCTTGGGGTCCAGGGCGTTCGGGTCGGCGGGCGGCGCGAGGTAGTGCCCCTCGGGGAGGACGTCGGCGTGACGGGGCCCGGCGGGGTGTGCGGAACGGCTCATGGTTCGCGTGCTCTCTCAGAGGTGTCAGAGATGGTCGGGTGCGTCGATGCCGAGCAGGGACAGGCCGCCGGCCAGCACCGTCCCGGCGGCTTCGGCGAGGGCGAGCCGGGCACGGTGGGCGGCCGAGGGTTTCTCGTCGCCGAGGGGCAGGACGGTGGGCAGCAGGGGCGCCAGGGCGTCGGCGACGGCGACGAGGTGCCGGGCGAGCCGGTCGGGGGCGCGGTGGGCGGCGGTGGCGGCCAGGACGCGGGGGTGGTCGGAGAGGGGCTGGATGACGGCTTGGGCGTCGCCGTCGAAGGCGAGGGGGCCGGGCTCGGGGGTGAAGCCGAGGTCGGCGGCGTTGCGGAGGAGGGCGCGGACGCGGGCGTGGGCGTACCGGACGCGGAAGAGAGGGTTGGTCTCGCGCTGGGCGAGGTGCGCGTCGTTTTCGGCTCCGCCGATGCGGGGGCGGTCGTGGGGGGCGGGGTGGAGGAGGGCCCAGCGGGCGGCGTCGCGGCCGAGGGGGGTGGGGTCGGCGGGGGCGGGGACGGGACGGAGGGCGGTGTCCGTGCCGGGGGCGACGGTGATGTCGCTGGGGACGCCGAGGATGCGGACCCAGGCGTCCCGGGGCGGGCGGGCGCAATGCATATGGGGCCGGGCCCCCTGCGACCGGAGCACCCGGGCGACGGAGTCCATGAGGACGAGGGCGCGGACCTCGGGGGCGGCGTGGAGCTGCGGTGCCTGCCCGGCGAGGGTGTCGGTGTGCCCGTACCGGGGGCCGGCGCGGAGGATGTCGCGGACGAGGCGTGCGAGGCGGGCGTCGGCGCCGCCGGCGAGGGAGATGTTGAGAAACCCGGGCCCGGTGACGACAACGTCATGGATTCCGTCGGTACGGAGAAGTCGGGTCCGCAGCAGCTCGGCGACGGCGGGGGCGGGCTTCCCGGCCGGGCGGGCGAGCTGGAGGGCGACGTTGGTGGCGTAGTCGCCGCAGCCTCCGGGCCCGGGGGGCGCGACGACGACGCGCTCGGGCAGCACGGCCACGGCGAGTTCTCCCTCGTCGACGGCACGACGCACCGCGTGCAGCACGGTGCGGGAGAGCTCGACAGGGGTCACGGGACAAGCGTAGGCGAGGAGGGGGGTGGGTAGGCGAGCAGGTTAGGGGCTTGTCCCGGGATGTGGACGGGGATGGACGAGGGTGGACGAGGGTGGACAGCTAGGCGTGCCCGGCGGCGGCCTCGGCGTCTCCGGATCCCCGCACCCGCCCGGTCGAGGAATCGATGAGCGACTGCACGACCCTCACGAGCTCCTGCGGATCGAAGGGCTTGGCGAGGAAGGCGTCGACGCCGACATCGAGGCCGCTCTCGACCTCGTGCTGGGTGCAGGCGGAGACGATGAGGAGGGGAACGCCGGCGGTCCGGGGGTCGGACCGCAGCCGCCCGGCGGTTCTGAGCCCGTCGAGCCGGGGCATGACGACGTCCAGGGTGATGAGGTCGGGCCGCACCTGATGCACGACTTCCAGACACTCGGCACCATCGGCCGCGGTCACCACCTCGAAGCCCTCCAGCTCGAGGTTGACCCTGATCAACTGCCGGATGACCTTGTTGTCGTCCACCACAAGAACCCGGCCCGAAGTGCTCGGCACGACTCGAGAGTAGGTCGGGACCGGCCACCGCGTCCGGCGTTTCCCCACTTCTGCCCCGTCCGGGGTACGGGGCGTACGGGGAGTCGATCGGGGCGACCGTGGCCGGACGCGGAAAGTGGTTCATGACCACCCCCGGAGAACTGGTAGTGTTCTACCCGTCGCCGCGATCACCGCGAGAGACACGCCCCCGTAGCTCAGGGGATAGAGCAACGGCCTCCGGAGCCGTGTGCGCAGGTTCGAATCCTGCCGGGGGCACCTTGGATTAGGTGCCTTACAAGACCCCGTCAACAGCGGTAACGCTGAGGTCGGGGTCTTCGCGTTTGTGCAGGCGTATGCAGCCCGAAGCGGCCGTATGTCGGGGTCTGTGGACGAGGCGTGGACGGGATCTTGGAGCGTTGCCCCAGGTGAGTCGGGCTGTTCGTGGCCTTGGGGCCGGTGCGACAGTGAGCCGCCGGGCAGAAACCTGATGTGTCGGATGCGTGCGCTTGGATAAGCGGGTGACCGTTCATGACGTTGCTCGACACCTGCCCGAGATAGCAGTCCTCCGTGAACACTGCCGTTCCATGGCGGTCTTGAGGCCGTCCTGAGCCCTGAGTGGGAGAGCCGTCGCCACTCCTTCGACGACCACTGGTCCGAGACGGAGTCGATGGCCTCGATGCGGAGTGGGTCGGGCGACGAGTACTCGATCGTGTTCTCAGCCGCCGGCGCCTACGTGCGGGGATTCGATCACGAATCGCCCATGAGTCCCTATGCAGAGGACGGGCCATGGCCGCGAGTGCTCGACGAAGTTCCTGAGGTCTTCCGGACGTGCGTCGAGGAGCCGGCGTTTTCTGATGAGGACGAAATGCCCCTTGTCACTGCCTGTACGTGGCGAGAGGCAGCCGACGACCGCTGGAAGTCGGGATCGATCGCTTTTCCCGATGCGGCAACAGAGGATCCGGACGGTGCCGGATATCTCTTCCAGCTATTGGTGGATCGCACCCCGGAGGCGTTTCAGCGGTGGGCCGAGGACTACTACGAGGTCCCGGTCGATCTGGAGGCCGTTCGTCACGTCTTCTCTTCCCGCCCGCTGACCGAGGAAGTGGTCCGCGCGTTGAACTCGGAAATCGTCCTGGCGGTTCTCTCGGAGGACATCGCGGAGACCGGCTATCCGACGAGCTGAGACGCAGAGCACCGATGAAAGCCCTGGACGCGATACGAGGGGCCTCGGAGGTGGTTGGAGGCGCCTATTCGTACTCGCGCAGCAGGTCTTCGATGCGCCGGTTGGCGACGTCCTGCCATCCGTCGAGGCACTTTGCGCAGCGAGTCAGCAGGACCTCGACGCTGTTGCCGGCACGCTCGGCCACCTCGGTCGGGTCGACACCGGCGTTGAGTCACGTCGACAGCGCCGAATGTCGGAGGTCGTACGTACGGCCTACTCGCGAGCGGCGAGGCTGCGACGGCCCGCGGAAGCGCGAGGAGCCGGACCTCCTGCCACACGCGGTAGTAGGTCGAAGACGGGACGAGCGAGCCCTTCTCACTGAAGAACAACCGTCCGTCGTCCGCCGTGCCAGGTGGCCAGGTGCTCACGGAGCACAACAACGAGGTGGGGCGGGATGGGCACCCGCCTGACGTCCTCGTTCGGCCGGTTCTTCAGCCCGCGGTCGTCATGGGCCCCCCAGTCGGTCCACTGCTTACCGACAGACGGACGGGGTCCAGCGGAGCAGCGCCGAGCCCCAACCCTGCCTGGGGAGGCTCAGTCCGTCTCGACGAGGCCGACCGCTTTCGCCGGCCGGAGGCGGCCGAAGTACATGGCGGCGAACAGACCCACGAGGCGACGACCACGGGCACGCCGGTACCCGCCCACGTAGGAGCCCGCCGCCAGGAGATTCCGCCTACTCCGGGTTAGCAACGATAGCCCATCACTCAAAAGCGAGTTCCTTCCATGGAATATGGAGTCCAACCGGCCCCTTATGCTTTCCCGTAATGATCTGCCCCTTTTCATCCAAGTCGGCGACCCAATCTAGACCTGTAGCACTGCTCTCGAAGCATTTAAACGCTACCATCCCACTTCTGGAATGATCCGCAAGATCACGCGAGTACCACTTTTTTGCTTCGAGGCATTCCACGATTACCTTGAATTTTGGGTGTCGAGCCCTTCGCCCCGCCCGCAGGACGGGTAGCGCTGTTTGCGTAACGTACGTATACCCGTCGTCCTCCTCGGTAGAGTTTTGGCCGAAGAGAAAGAGCCCGGAAGAAACTCCCGAGCACTCGTGCAACCTAGCCCTCAATGCTGTCAAAACGCCATCCGGACTGGTCGCCTGGAGCAGGATCGGCTTTCGTGGGGAGGCCCTGGAGAATAGCTCGATTACCTGATGCGCCTGGTTCAGCACAGAGGACTGTACGAGCAAAAGAGACGGCGTTCGCGACCGCATCGCGGATATCGCCGAGTCATGAAGATCAAGCGGCGCAAATGTCGTAAGGTCGTACCCGCAGATCGCCGCCGCAGCTGTCAACCTGTCCCCCGTTTCGGTTACGACAGCCTCATCTACAAGTGCTGCCGCAGAGCTTCGCTTTCCCGACTTCTGCGCCGAGGTCGCTGAGTCAAGAAAGCACGTCTCAAGGAGGCTGATGAGTTCCACTGTCGACGCTGTCCAGCTTGCGGAACACCAGGCGTTGGTGGATATACCAGGGTTGTGTTCTGAGGTTTCCACGATGAGGCGAGCGATTCCCGCTAGCGGCACAGAACTAAGCGTGCCGCTTGTGTGGGTTAAATCTCCGGGTCTCACCACTACGCCGAGCACCAGTTCGCGAAGCCGACCAGGCTCAATGGACTGCGGTACAACAATGCCTTCAGCCAACAGGCGCTCTGGTGATGGGGTCGCAATCTCCGCAATTAGACTTGGCCGGCCGAGCAGCTCACCCCACGCTGGCTCTCTCAAGGCCGAGCTGAGGAACTGGATCTCCTCTGCTGTCGTCTTACGAAGGTTCGTGAGGCCGGATTCGACCTTAGGGAGCCGCGCTACACCGCGCGCCAACTTGTACTCTTGTTTTTGTCGGATCCCTAGTCCCAGCGGATGCTGTTTCGCGACAGGCCCCGTCGATCCGGGAATCTCGCGCGCTTCTCTACAAAGGCGCCGCAGACTGTACTCGTCGGATGCTGGGCCGCTCATGGACGCAGAGCATAGACGATCGGCACCCTGATCTGCATGAGCTCATCCGTGCTCAATTCGGAGAGGACCGCCAGCAGTTGGGCGCGAAGATCAGTCCCCTGCTCTCGGGACGGCCAGCTCAGTCGATCTTGTCCGGCCATCTCGCGTGTCCCGAAACGCCTGGGGCCCTTCAGCGACCTTGGCGTCTCCGCCTGGTCAGATCCGAAGGGAACCTCCCTTGGATCGATGTCAAGATCATTCTGGGCGACCCATGCCTCAATGACGCTGTGCACCAGGTTGGATAGGCGGGAACGCCAGGCTTCGCCAAGTACGGGGTCGCCACGCAGGGTCCGTGCGAACGAAGCTGCTGGACGCGGCTCTTCTAGGCAGCGTGAGAGGTCTGGGGCTTCCGATGAGACAGACTCTGCGAAGCTCCTCATCCACTCAAGCTGCTGTTCCTGGCTGATCGGCTGAATGGGCACGAAGCTTTCGGGGTGGTTCGCGAACCTGTCCCTCATTCGCCTAATGGCCGCTGGCTCATCGGCACTCGGCAGGACTGGGAAGATCACGGCCCTTTCCGTCGATCGATCCCAGAGGCGAACAAATTTCTGATTCCAGTCGACGAAGGCAGTCCACAGGTCCGGTCGAATGCGGCGCCGCGAAGCCCTAGCAGGCCTCTGAACGGCGGTATTGATGGCCAGGCTTCCGTCCAGCGAGACGGCTACGTCGAGGCCGGATCCTGGTTCGGGAAGCGCAAGGATGACGACGCCAGCTTCTTCAGCGGCCTCAAGAAAGGATCGGAAGGACGTGAAGCCTAGATCGCTTTCACGAAACTGTGCGTCAGTTAGGCGTAGCACCTCAGACTTGACGCCTGCAGCTGTTGTTCGTGCACCTCGCTCGTTCAGTTGGACCACGGCCTGGCGTAGCCACGCAAAAGCGCGGTCAAGATCCGCTGTATCGACCGTGTACCTCTCCGGTGCAGGGCGTGAATCCGCCCCTGTGTCATCGGAGGCACGCCCTTCCGGCTCGGAGCCACCCGCCAAACGTGACTCTGCAGACGAGGTAGAAAGAACGTTGTGCGGCGCGGTTCGCAGAGCTTCCTCGCTGAAACCGCCCTCTTGTTTCTTTGACACCTAGTGCTCCTCTTGGGTATGGGTCAGCCCCAATGAGGGTTGACCTTACAGAGGAGTACACCGGTAACATCGCGAACGCCGACTAGAGCCTTGTGGCTCGGGCCCTACCCCTCACCCCTGTTACAGAGACGAGCGGACTCTCCCGACTCGGCAGTTGCTTTTCTCCATGCCTACCTTACTCCCCGATATGAGGAAGCATGCAGCATGGCCATCAGTGCCTCAGTGGAAGAGTATGTGATCCTCCGGCCCAGGTCAACTGGGAGCTTGATGACGACGGCCTCCGGGAGCACCGCTGGCCAGCTGCGCTGCGAGGGCCTCTCCCGAGCTTGATGGTCTACACCTGATAGCCCCTTCCGAGGCTACGGTCAGAGTGACGCCCCAAGCTGCCTCACTCAGTCAGCAGGTCGCTGGAGTTACTGCGGCAAGCCGGCAACGCTGCCTCCGCCCCAGCTTAGGGAGCTAACTCACGCGGAGCGCCATGGTGCCTGCACCTACTTGCACTAGTGGATCCCCTATGCACTGCTTGGCTTGTGGAAAACAGAGCCGCGCGATGTAGTCCACAGCCGCGTGACCTGCACAAACGTTGAATCGACACAGGCCCTCTGGAGCCGTGTGCGCAGATCCTGATCCCGCCGGGGCACTCGTATGAGGGTGCCCGCAGACCCCGTCACAGCGGAAACGCTGAGGCCAGCCGAGGTCTTCGCGTACGTGCATCCAAATGCAGCGCCGTAGTTCCGCCGCCGACCTCAGCCGGCGTCCGGCCTTTGCTCTGGAGGCATGCGTGGTTCCGGATATTCCGGATCGTTCTGTCGCTCCACTCGCCGCGCGTTCTCGATCCGCAGGCTTGTCAGCCACGGCCACAGGTCCGGCAGAGGCTGTGCCGGACACGCGAGATCGTGTTCGACACGGCAGCGCTGGAACTGTTCCGGTGGACACACCGCGTAGACCGTCACCCTCCCGTCGGACAGCTCGATCCATCGGCGGCCCGCCGGCACCGTGTGAGCCAGCGGACGCATGTCCGGCTCCAACAGCACCCAGTCATGCTCCAGCGTCGCCACCCAATCCCCTAGCAACCCGCACCGCGGACACCGGGACTGCCCACCATCCAGCCGCCGCGGTTTCTCGTCTGAAGGCCCCATACCGTCAGGGTCGCGGGCCTGGTACACCGGGCGTAGAGCGCCGACCGGACGCGTCCCTTGATGCGGCCGACCATCAGCGGGGCAGAACACGACGCGGCAGGTGCGCATTGCAACCAACGGCCAACCGCACACGGCCGAGAGGTGGCAGTAGCCCTCCGGCCCGAGCGGGCCGGAGGGCTCACGGTCAGGTCAGGAGCGTCGTCGAAGACGCCTGCCGCCGCCAAGAAGCAGCGCTGCTACTTCCGGCACTGCCTGCATGGCTTGAGTTCCTGCGCCTCCGCCTTCTCCCTCGGCATCTCGGTCCGGCCCTTGTAGGTCTCCTGTTTGCCGTTCAGCGCAGGGCAATCAGCGTCGGTGTGGTACGCGTATCGATGCTCCCCCACACGGACGTGCACATCGCTCATGAAAGATTCGGTCTCTTAGCCAACTTCCGTGTCACCGACAACGCGGTCAACTTCCTCAACGAGCACATACGACCGTGGCAACGACCGTCAAAGGGCTGTCGGTCGCTTCGGCTGCCGGCCGCGAAGGAGAGGCTGGTGGCAGCCAACAGCCTGGACCGCGCCAAGCACGCAGTGCGTACGCAGATCTGGGACGCCTTGACCGCCGCAGACGCCGTCCATGACCCCTCCGTGCACGGCCGCATCCCCCACTTCAAGGGTGCCGAGGAAGCTGCTGCTCGACTTGCGACGCTCCCAGCCTGGCAGCGTGCGAGCGTCGTCAAGGCTGTGCCGGACAAGGCTCAACTTCCGGCGCGTGCGAGGGCCCTGGGGGAAGGCAAGACCGTCTACATGGCGGTTCCGAAGCTGGCCTCCCTCAAGCCCTTCTACCTCCTCGACCCGGCTGCCCTCACCGTCCCTCCCGCAGAGGCCGCTGCCAGCCGCACCGCTGCCGCCATCGCCCCCACCGTCGAGGTCGACGCCCTCCGCCCACTGGACCTGATCGTCCTTGGCAGCGTCGCCGTCAATCGCGACGGCGCTCGCATCGGCAAGGGCGCCGGCTACTCCGACATCGAGTTCGCCCTGCTCACCGAGGCGGGCCTGGTGACGCCGGAGACCGTCGTCGTCACCACCGTCCACTCACTCCAGGTGACCGAGACGCCGATTCCTACCACTGAGCATGACGTCGGCGTCGACCTGATCGTGACCCCCGAGGAGACCATCACCTGCGCGAACCCTCACCGACCGACAGGGGTCGACTGGTCGGTGCTCACAGCGGAGAAGATCGCCGCCATCCCAGCACTCGCGGCTCGACAGGTCTCCTGAGGACCGAAGCCGCGAGCAACGGCCCCGGCTCCGTCGAGTTCGGTCAGCCGGTCAGACAGTGTGGGCAGGGCCGCGCCGGAGGACCGGGCCGTCCGAATGTCCCATCGGGTCGCGCACCTTGGCGGAGAGACAGGCCTGCGATCACGGACGTTCCTCGTGTGGGGCGGGGGCGGACGGTCCAGGCGGTGGCGAGGTTGTCGACGAGGAGCAGGCCCCGGCCGGTTTCGGAGGCCGCGTCCGGGTGGGACAGTGCGGGCTCGTCGGTGCCGGTGCCGGGGTCGGAGACGGCTAGCCAGTAGTGGCCGTCGGCCGGCCACAGCACTAGTTCGATGACGTCCTCGTCCTCTCGGCAGGCCCCGTGGCGAATGGCGTTGGTGACCAGTTCGGAGGTCAGCAGGCTCAGGCCGTCGCCCAAGTGCGGGCGGAGGGCGTGGGGCAGGGATTCGGTTACGGCGTGGCGGGCCCGCCGTACGGAGGCGGGGTGGGCAGGGAAGTGCCAGTGAGCGGGTACCACGGGGATTTCGGGCATGACGAACTCCAGTGCTGTCGTGAGGGGTTCGGGAATCGCCGGTGGCCTGCCGCCCTGGTCGCGGGCACACCCGTCCCAGGGCAGGCGGGCATGCTCGCGCGGTGCGCTTCCGGCGTTGCTGTGTGTAGCGTGCGCGATACCGACAGTAGAGCAGCCGGTGGTAAATTTCCCACGCGCTCCAAAGAATTCACCACGGAGAGGTAGGGCGGCCTCCGAGCACCGCTACCGACCCCTGCCTCGGATGGAAGGAATCCCGATGCCCCCGAGGACCACCCCCACAGAACGGCAGAAGCGTCTGGGAAGTGAGCTGCGGCGCATCCGTACCGTGTCAGGGATGTCCGCGGAGTTCGCAGCGGGGCTACTGGGTGTGGACCGGGGCAAGATCTCCAACATCGAGTCCGGAGTCCGGACCATCAGCGCCGACCGCCTGCGTACCTTGGCCTGCAACTGTGACGTGACCGATGAGACGTACATCGAGGCGCTCATCGAGATGGCCCAGGCGAGTACGGGCTGGTGGGAGCGCTACCGAGGCATCCTGCCCCAAGGCTTGCTGGACATCGCCGAGATCGAAAGCCACGCGGTGCGCATGCGCGGCGCCAACACCGTGCACGTGCCCGGCCTGCTCCAGACCTCCGAACAGGCGATGGCCATCTTCCGGGCCGCGGTTCCCGCCCTGCCCGAACACGAGGTCGCCCTACGGCTCGCGCTGCGCGCCGAACGCCAACAGGTGATCACCGGCGACAAAGCGGTCCCGTACGTCGCGGTCATCCACGAGGCGGCGCTCCGCATGCAGTTCGGCGGTACCGAAGTCGCCCGCGCCCAGCTGGAGTACCTTCTGGAGGCCTCTGAGCGGGACAACGTCACCGTGCTTGTTCTGCCCTTTGCCCACGGTGCCTTCCCTGGTGCAGGGCAGACGGTTGTCCACATCGAAGGGCCCGTCCCACAGCTCGATACGGTGCAGGTGGACAGCTCTCACGGGCCCACCTTCCTCCACGCCGAGGGTCAGTTGGCGAAATACCGGGCGCAGCTCGATCTGTTGGAAAGTCTGGCTCTGTCGCCAGAGCGGTCCAGAGATTTCATCCGCGACATCTCACGCCGACTATGAGGAGTATCGATGCCCGACATCACCTGGGAGGCCCCGTTCTGCGCTGAGGGCAGCTCCTGCTTCCGCCTCGGTACCGACGCCGACGGCAACGGGTACATAGCCGTCGTCGGTCAGGAGGAAAGCCCCCTCATCGACTCCCTCGAAGCCCTGCGCACCCTCATCACCGACATCAAAGCCGGTAAGGCCGACCACCTGCTGTAGGGCCCGCGACATCCCCGGCCGCGGTTCGAGTCAGCCGGCCGCGGGCTTACGAGCGTTGAGGTTGCAGAGGTCGCGGTGGTAGGCGACGTGCGCCTCGTCGATCGGATGTCCCGGGGCGCGGCGGAGGGGGCGGGGGGCGCGGTCGCCTCTCGTACCCCTGACCAGGCCCTCGGAGTCGACATAGATCTCCAAGCCGTCGAACAGGACGTGGCAGTTCGCGCACAGGCACAGGAGGTTCTGGAGTTCGTCGGGGCCGTGGTGGGGGCTGCCCAGGCCTCTTATGTGCGCGGCCTCGCTGTACGGGCGGTTCAGGTAGCGGAGGGCCGTGTCGCACACCTGGCATCGGCCTCCCTCCAGCTCCTTGACCTTTCTGGCCAGGGCTTCGTCGCGGATGATGACGGAGCGGGTTGCCTCACGGCGCGGTGCCGGGCCGACTGACCGCCCGTACTCGTCCGCGTCAGCGCCGCCGGTCTCCTCCACCCATGGGGTCAACAGGCCACCGGCTGTGGTGTAGCCCGACAGACCTATGCGGGAGAAAAGGGCCTGGCGGTCGATGTCCCCCAGGTACGTCTCGCAGATCGTGGCGATGGCCTCCAGGCGGGTCACCGGGTCGCAGAGGAGGTCTGCGGTCTCCGCTGTGAAGCCCGCCTGTGGGTGACGCTCGTTGAAGATTCCCACGCTCGGCGCCCTCTTCGCGAGCTCGGCCGGTATGGCCCGAACCTCCCACAGTCCGCTGCCCTGGAGGTGCCAGAACGGATACTCCGGTGTGGCCTTCGCGTTGGGAAGGCCGAACTCGACCAGGAGCGGACCGACTTCGTCACGGAAGTTCGGCCACGGAGTCAGGCGGGGACGGTCATCGGCCGCGCGGGCCATCGCCCACAGGAGGCTCAACGGCTGGTGGCGGCTCGGGGCCGGATTTCCCGGGCCTCGGGAGACCTTGAGTTGCCGCAGGCGGGCCAGGAGAGCGGCGCGGTTGTCAGAGGGCGCCCCGGTCTCCACCACGAAACCGAGCTCGCGTAGGCATCGCGCCACTGTGGCCGCACCGCCGCTGAAGTCCTTCGCGCTCAGGAAGTCCCCCGTGGCATACCCGTGAGCGACGCCTGCGATGGCCTTCGAGTCGTAGCGGCGACCGTCCAGGACCAGCTGGTACGACCTGGCTCGCCCGAAACCGTACGTCCGGAGGAACTCCTCCCGGCCCAGACGGCGGAACTCCTCGGTCGCCGCGATGACGTGCTCGTACCTGATGTCCCCAAGCCCCATACGGGGGAGGCTAGCCGGACGGTATGACAAGTCGTACGCGCAATAGGGCGCCAGTCGTACAAGGCACCCTCTTGGCCTCGGACCGCTCACAGTGGTGGCATCCGAGGTAGCATGAAGAGTATGAGTGAGCCTACCCAGAAGTACTCGATCACGATGCCCCGGGACATCGCCGAGGCCGCTCGTGCGCGCAGTGGTCCCTCCGGCCTGTCGTCCTACGTCGCCGCGGCCGTCGCCCGTCAGATCGAGCGTGACAACCTCAACGACCTCATCCAGGTCGCCGAGGCGGAGCACGGCCCCGTCACGGAGGAAGAGGTCCAGGCTCTGCGGGACCAGCTCCACCAGGCTCGCGAGCAGCAGCGCCGGAACGGGGCGGACGCGGCGTGACGCCCTCCCCCGCCACCCCCGGTGGCACCCTGGTTCTCGACAGCGAGGGGCTGGCCAAAGCCGTTCTGCGCGACCGCACGGTGACCGCCTGGCTCGCTCTGGCGCGCGCCGACGACCTGCGCGTGATCACATCGGCAGCCACCCTTGTCGAAGTGGTACACCCCCGGATCAACCGACCGGCGCTGGAGTGGACCCTTTCGCGCCTGGTGGTCGAACCGGTCAGCGAGCCGATCGCCCGGCGAGCAGCCGCCCTCCTCGCCGACGCCGGCCTGCACGGGCACAAGTACGCCATCGACGCCATGCTCTGCGCCACCGCCCTCGCCGCGCCCGGCCCGGTCACGGTCCTCACCTCCGACCCGGAGGACCTGGCAGCGCTCGGCGGCGGGCGTATCACCGTCATCAAGGTCTGACGGCGGCGCTCAGCCTTCGCGCTCCCCCGTCATCCTGCTGTCGGCCGCGCGGACGTCACCCCCGCATCTCCCTGAGCAGGCTGCCCTCCTCGTCGTACATCTCCAGCGTGTACGACAGCCCGAAGCGGTCGAGGAGCGCCGCCAGGTCGGTGAAGCGGGACGGGTCCATCATTCCGTTCAGGAGGACGTCCGGGCCGTCCGCCGGCTCTAGTTCGACCTCGCACCACGTGGTGCCCACCTCGTAGCCGTACCAGGACGACGACCGCAAGCTCCAGCCATGCCGTTCGAAGCGCACGGCTATCGGGGCCGCGTCCCCGTGCCCGTGCAGGATGCCGTACACGTTGTTGGACAGGTCCCTCCACTGGGGTGCGAGGTCACCGGGCTTTGGCTCGGGCTCAGCCACGCGTCGCCGTCACCAGCCAGCTTCGCGACCTCAGCCGCACCCCCGCCCCGGCCCCGGCCCCCGCCCCCGTCACGAACCCCCCGAACGCCTCCGTCGCCGCCTCCCGGGCGCGGGACACCGCCTCCTCCGGCGTGTCCCGCAGCCAGTGCCGCATCGGCCCCCAGCCGAAGAGGAACGCCGACGCGTCGGCCGGGTCCGTGCCCCAGTGCTGGTGCGTCTCCAAGGGGGTCACCTCGATCCCCTCGAAGCCCGCCGCCGACAGCACTGCCCTCGTCCGGGACGGGTCCGCGAACGACGCCGGGCCCGTGGCCGACGCCGCCGTCAGGTCCGGCAGGGGTGCGTACCGCGCCACCGCCTCGAAGATCCTCGCCTGGTCCAGGCGGTCGAAGGACTGGGGGCAGACGAAGGCCAGCCGGCCGCCCTCCCGCAGCGCCCCCGCGATGTTGCCGAACGCCGCCACCGGGTCCGCGAAGAACATGACCCCGTAGCGGCTCAGGACCGCGTCGAAGGCCGACCGTTCGAAGGGGTGAACCTGGGCGTCGCCCTGGACGTGGGTGACGTTGTGGAGGCCTTCGGTCTCGGCGGTCGTGCGGGCGCGTTCCAGCATCGGCGCCGACAGGTCGATGCCCACCGCGTGCCGTGCGCGGCGGGCCGCCAGTCGCGTCACGCTGCCGTTGCCGCAACCGATGTCCAGGACCGTGTCGGTGTCGCGGAGGGCGGCCGCTTCCAGGAGCGGGGCGTTCAGCTCGTCGTTCAGGGCGTCGTAGCGCGCTTGGTGGTCGGCCCAGTGCCGGCCCTCGTAGCCGTTCCAGGCCTCGTACTGGTGCGTGTTCGTGATGGGGGTGTCCGCCATGGGTTCATCGTGCCCCCGTCCCGGCGAACCCGCGCCCCCTTTGCGACGCCCGCGGCGGCTGGGGCTCGCGGTGCGATCACCCTCGTTCATGTATGTAAATGTTGTTCATTCTATTGATTCGACATTGCCTCTCTGCATAGAGTCCCGCCACCTCGCCCGTACGGAATGGACGGAGCCTCCCGTGTCGAATCAACTCCGCACGCCAGTACGAAGGCGGCGGCTCGGCGCGCTTGCCGCCGTGGTCGTCGCAGCCGCCGTCACCGCCACCGGGTGTTCCTCGGGCTCCTCAGGTCAACAGCAGGACGAGTCCGCGCCGTTGGAGGTCTGGATCCGGCAGGACGCCGGGAGTCCGGCCGCCGAGTCGGCGGAGGCGCTCACCAAGGCGTTCACCGAGGAGAGCGGCATCGAGGCCAAGCTGGTCGCGGTCGGTGTGAACGACTTCGAGACCAAGCTCCAGCAGCGCACCGCGCAGAAGGACCTCCCCGACATCGTCATCAACGACACCGGCCAGCTGGGCAATCTCGTGACTCAGGGGCTCGTGCGCGAGGTGGACCGGGAGGGGGTCGCCGGGAGCGGTGACCTCGCCGACCGCGCCTGGGAGGCGGCGCAGGGGTACGACGGCAAGTACTACGGGGTGCCCTTCAACTCGCAGGCCTTCGCCCTCCTCATACGGAAGGACTGGCGGGAGAAGGTGGGGGCCGACCTGCCCTCCTCATGGGATGAACTCACTCAGCTCGCCGTCAAGTTCACCAAGGAAGACCCCGACGGCAACGGCAAGGACGACACCGCCGGCATGGTCGTGCCCGGCGGCACCACCCGCGGCTATCTGACCTGGTGGTTCTCCACCATGCTCTGGTCGGAGGGCGGCGACTTCGTCAAGAAGGACGGGGACGGGTACGTCGCCGCCGTCGACGATCCCGCCTCCGTCAAGGCCGTCGAGAAGCTCCAGGCCATGTTCTGCGACTCCAAGGTCGTGCAGCCGGGTGCCAGCACCGCCGACTCCGCCACCACCCACACCGTGTTCGAGAGCGGCAAGGGCGGCATCTATCTGACCGGGCCGTACATGCTGCCGCGGTTCGACGGGTCGCTCGGCAAGGACAAGTACGAGGTCGTCGCCGCCCCGCCCGGCGCCGGCGGCGAGGCCGCTGCCCTGGCCGAGGGTGAGAACGTCTATCTGATGGCCGGGTCCGCCAACGAGAAGGGGCAGCAGCAGTTCGCCGAGTTCGCCGCCTCCCCCGCCGGGCAGAAGATCGGCCTCGGACTCGACAACGGCGGCATCATCGTCCGGCTCCCGGTCAACACCACCGTGGACGGCGCCGCCGAGCGCGAGGACCCGCGCTGGGACGTCTTCCAGAAGGTGTACGACGAGCACGGCCGCAACGCGCCCGCGCTGCCCAACTGGGCGACCGTGCGCCAGATCTCGGCCGAGGGGCTGAACGGCGTGGTCTCCGAGTGCTCCCGTGACGTCGCCGGCGCGATGGGCGAACTCGCCGACGAGATCGACGCCGAGCTCGAGAAGCAGGGGGCCACGGGCTGATGACGGCGACCGAGGCGCGGGCGTCGTCGCCGAAGACGCGGGCAGGGCGGCCGGCCCGTCCGGCGGCGCCGGTGTGGTCGCGGCTGCGGCGGGGCGCGACGCCGTGGCTGTTCCTCGCGCCGGCGCTGCTGCTCTTCCTGTACTTCAAGTTCATCCCCATGGCGCAGGCCGTGCGGATGAGCTTCGAGGAGGTGCGGCCGTTCCTCGGCAACACCTATGTCGGGGGCGAGAACTACGCCGAGATCGCGGGGAGTTCCGACTTCGGCGCGGCCGTGTGGCACACGGTCGTGCTGGCGGTGGCGACGACGGCCGGTTCGATCGTGCTGGGGCTCGCGCTGGCGCTGCTGCTGGAGGGGCAGACGCGCGCGCTGTGGTTCGTCCGGTCGGCGATCTTCCTGCCGGTGGTCACGGCGATGGCCGTGGTCGCCGAGGTGTGGCGGGTCATGTACTACCCGGCGGAGGGCGGCGCGCTGAACTCGGTGCTCGGCGTGCTCGGTCTGGGGCCGAGCGAGTTCCTCAACTCCCCCGACAGCTCCCTCGCGTCCATCGCCTTCGTCGGCATCTGGCGGGGAGCGCCGTACGACATGATGATCTTCCTGGCCGGGCTGGCGGGGGTGGACCGGGTGCTCTACGAGGCGTCCGCGGTCGACGGCGCCTCGCGGTGGCGGCGGATCTGGCACGTCACCCTGCCCGGGCTGCGGCCGGTGTTCGCCATTCTGCTGACGCTCGCGGCGATCCGGGGCCTGCGCGTCTTCACCGAGGTGTTCCTGCTGACCAACGGCGGGCCCGACGGCTCCACCGAGGTGCTGCTGACGCTGACGTACAAACTCGGGCTCGAACGCAACGAGTTGGGTGTCGCGGCGGCCGGGACCGTGCTGCTGTTCCTGGTGCTGCTGGTGCTGACCGTGGTGTCGCGGCTGCGTCGGAGGGAGGTCCGATGAGGAACGAGACGGCGCTCGGACTGGCGGAGGCGCGCGGGCCGTGGGCGCGGGTGCTGCGGTTCGTGCTGTACGCCGCGCTGTTCATGGTGTTCGCGGGGCCGCTGCTCGCGCTGATGGTCGGCGCGTTCACCCCGACCGTCGATCCCACGCAGTTCACCCTGTGGCCCGACCGGCTGTCCCTCGACAACCTGGAGCGGGCGGTCGACCGCAACGTCCTCGACTACCTGCTCAACTCCTTCCTCGTGGTGGGCGGCGGACTGGCGCTCCAGGTGCTGGTGAGCGTGTTCGCCGGGTACGCCCTGGCCCGCAAGCGGTTCCGGGGGTCGGCGGTGGTGCTGGTGCTGATCCTGGCGACGATGATGCTGCCGGAGGAGGTGCTGGCCGTGCCGCTGTCGGTGCTGCTGGCGGACCTGCCGCTGCTGCACGTCAGCCTGGTCGGCTCGCTGGTCGGCATGATCGTGCCGGTCGCGGCCTGGGGGTTCTCCATCCTGGTGATGACCGAGTTCATGAAGGAGATCCCGAAGGAGCTGGAGGAGTCGGCGCGGCTGGACGGCGCGGGCGAGTTCCGGGTGTTCTGGCAGGTCGTGCTGCCGCTGTGCCGTCCCGCGCTGGGCGTCATCGGCATCTTCGGCTTCACGATGATCTGGGACCAGTACATGCTGCCGCTGCTGGTCGCCACCGACCCGGCGCAGTACACGCTGCCGCTGGCGCTGCGCTCCCTGCGCTCCGACGACCAGGTGGGCATCGGCGTGCTCCTGGTGGGCGCGTTCCTGGCGATGCTGCCGTCGGTGCTGGCGTTCCTCGCGCTCCAGCGGTCCTTCATCCGGGGGCTCACCTCGGGGGCGGTGAAGGGGTGATCCCGGCGGGGCCGCCTTGCGATGTGACTTCGGCGGGCCCGCCCCGGGCAGTGACCTGACGGGCCCGCCCCGGGACACCCCTGGGGGACACCGGGGACACCCGTGGGGGACACCGCCCGCCCTGTGTCCCCCGTAGGAGCTACGCGCGGGTGTCCACCCGGTGGTGACGCTTCCCGCGGCGCGTCTCCGTAGCGTCGGGAGGGTCGGAGCGGCGGTGCTGTCACCGCCGCGTTCCCCATCCCGCCCTAGGAGTACGTCGTGCGTGTCGTCTGGCAGTTGCTGGCCGTGGTGGTGGTGTCCCTGATCGGGGGACAGAGCGCGGCCGCGGTCCAGGACAATCCGTGGGCCACGCTGGGTGTGGGTCTGGTGACGGCGGTGCTGGCCGTGTACGTCTACGCCTGGGTGGTGGGGCGGACCGAGAAGCGGCCGGTCACGGAGGTGGCCCGGAAGGGCGCCGTCGGCGCGGTCGGGCGGGGTGTGCTGCTCGGCACGCTGGTGTTCGCGTCCGTGGTCGCGAACATCGCCTTCCTCGGGCACTACGAGGTGGACGGCTGGGGGTCGTACAGCGGGGCCGTGGGGCTGGCCGGGTTCATGGCCGCCGCCTCCGTCACGGAGGAACTCCTGTTCCGCGGCGTATTGTTCAGGACCATGGAGGAGCGGTTCGGCACGTGGGGGGCGCTGATCCCGACCAGTGTGCTGTTCGGCGCGTGGCATCTGCTGAACCCGGACGCGAGCCTGTGGGGCGCCACCGTCATCGCGCTGTCGGCGGGCCCGATGCTGGGCGCCGCGTACGTCGCCACCCGGAGCCTGTGGCTGCCGATCGGCCTGCACTTCGGCTGGAACTTCGCCGCGTCCGGCATCTTCAGCACCGAGGTCTCCGGCAACGACACCCAGCAGGGCCTGCTGGACGCCTCCACCTCCGGGCCGACCCTGATCAGCGGCGGTGAGTTCGGGCCCGAGGCCAGCCTGTACACGCTGGTGTTCTGGGCGCTGGTGACCGTCGGCCTCCTGTGGCTGGCCCGCCGGCGCGGTCAGCTAGTGCCCCGCCGCTCGCGGCGGGCCGACGCCGCCGCGCTCGCCCGGTGATCCGTCCGCACGGGCTGCGGCAGGTCTGGGGCCGACTGCACGTCACGGCCCGGGACCTGCCGTTCGCCGTGCTGCTGTGCGCGCTGGCGTTCGTCCCGAGCATGCGCGGCAGCGGCACCGACATCGGCGCGGTGGCGGAGCGCCCGTACGACGCGGTGGCCGTCGTCGCGATCGGGTTCCAGACGCTGGCGCTCACGCTGCGGCGGTGGTGGCCGGCCGTCTGCCTGACCGTGGTGGCGGCCGGTTTCGCGCTGGACCAGCTGCGCGGCTACCACACGGTCGCGGGGACGGCGCTGCCGCTGGCGCTGCTGAGCGCGGGCGCCCATCTGGAGCGGTACCGGCGCACCACCGTCGCCGTCCTCTCCATGGCGTACGTGCTGTTCGTCGCCGAGCTGGTGCGGCGCGGGACGGACGAGCCGCCCGCCGAGTTCGTGTCGTTCTACGTGGCGCTGTGTCTGCTGTGGGGCGGCGGGGCGTGGCTGCGCTCGACCCGGATCGCCGAGGCGGAGCGGCGTCACCAGGTGGCGGAGCGGACGCGAGCGGCGGAACGGGCGCGGATCGCGCGGGAGTTGCACGACGTGGTGACCCACCATGTGACCGCGATGGTGGTGCAGGCGGAGGCGGCGCGGTATCTGACCGCCGCGCCCGAACGGCTCGACGAGGCGCTGACCGCGGTCAGCGACACCGGCCGGCGGGCCGTCGCCGACCTGCGGCACCTGCTGGACCTGCTGAACCCGGACCACGGGGAGGGCTCCCGCACCCCGCCGGTGGGCCGGCTGCTGACGCTGGTGGAGCAGACGCGCCGGGCCGGGCAGCCGGTGGAGTTCACCGAGAAGGGCACCCCGGCCGCGTCGACCGGAAGCGCGGACCTGGTGGCGTACCGGGTGGTGCAGGAGGCCCTCACCAACGCGCTCAAGTACGCTCACGGACAGGCGACTTCGGTTCTGGTGCGGCACGGCGAGAGGGACATCACGGTGGAGGTCGGCACGGACGGTCCCGGGACGCGGGACGTGGCCTCGCCCGGCGGCAGCGGGCGCGGGCTGGCCGGTCTCCGGGAGCGGGTGGACGTCCTCGGCGGCGAGTTCGAGGCGGGGCCGCGCCCCGGCGGGGGATTCGCCGTACGGGCGCGGATACCGACGGGGAGCCGGGCGTGAGCGGACGCGACCCTCGCGTGAGCGGCCCGCCCGTCCGCGACCCGGGCGCGAGCGGCGCACCCGTACGCGTGCTCGTCTGCGACGACCAGATGCTGGTGCGCACCGGGCTGGTCACCATCATCGGCGCGCAGCCCGACATGGAGGTGGCCGGCGAGTGCGCGGACGGGCGCGCCGCCGTCGACCTGGCCGCGAAGGTGCGCCCGGACGTCGTCGTGATGGACGTGCGGATGCCCGTGCTCGACGGCATCGAGGCCACGCGGCTGCTGGCCGGCTCCGGGGTGCGGGACCCCGTGAAGGTGCTCGTGGTGACGACGTTCAACCTCGACGAGTACGTGTACGCGGCGCTGCGCGCGGGCGCGAGCGGGTTCCTGCTGAAGGACGCCCCGCCGGACCGGCTGCTGCACGGCATCCGGACGGTGGCGTCGGGCGCGGCGCTGCTCGACCCGGAGGTGACCCGGCAGCTCGTGGGCCGGTACGCCTCCCGGATCCGCCCCTCCGACGGCGGCGACCGCGAGATCCCGCTGACGCCGCGCGAGCTGGAGGTGCTGCGGCTCATCGCGGACGGTCTGTCCAACAGCGAGATCGCGGCGGCGCTGGTGATCAGCCAGGAGACGGTCAAGACGTTCGTGTCCCGCATCCTGTCCAAGCTGCATCTCCGCGACCGGGTGCAGGCGGTCGTCTACGCGTACCGGCGCGGGCTGGTCAACTGACCTACCTGCACGCGCCGTTCAACGTGTGGCCGCCGTCTCGATCTGGTCGCCGTCGCGGAGCCGGTCGTGCAGCCATTCGGCGTCCGGCGCGCTGAGGCCCACCCAGCCCGTGTCGCCCGAGAGGGACCGCAGCACCTTGGCGTCGAAGGCGAGGGCGCCCGCGTAGACGTGCTCGCCGTCGGGGGTGCGCAGTTCGACGAGGTAGGGCACCTTGACCTGGTGGACCTCGGTGCGGGTCTTCAGTGGCAGCACCGCGCCGGCGCTACGGGCGACCACCGTGAGGCGGGTGCCGGGCGGGAAGCGGCCGGCGGCGCGCAGGTCGACGCGCAGCACGCGGTCGGCGAGGGTGAGGGTGCGCAGGTGCACGTCGAGGCGGCCGGACGGGCGGGGCGCACGGGTGGGGGCGGAGGTGCCGGAGGGCCGGGCAGTGCTGGGAGAGGTGGCCGGGGGCGCGCCGGGCCGGTGCCGTTTCCCCGCCGCGTGGTCGGGGTGCAGGGCGAGGGTCACGACGGCGACGGCGCAGGCGGCCGTGGCCGCGGTGCCGAGCGCGAGGGTGGCCCGGCGGCGGCGTGAGCGGCGGCGGGCGCGGGCGCGGACCTCGGCGGCGGGCAGGGGCGGCGGTGTCTCGTACCGGGCCGCCAACGCCCGCAGGGCACCGGTGACTTCATCCGACACGGCCGCCCTCCTCCCAGGCCGGCTCCTCGGCCTCGTCCGTCGCCAGGTGGCGGGCCAGTGCCGCCCGTCCGCGGGACAGGCGGGCCTTGACGGTGCCCACCGGCGCGCCGGTCTCGGAGGCTACCTGCTCGACACTGAGGTCGCACAGATGGTGCAGCACGACCGCCATCCGCTGGGCCTCCGGGAGTTGGCGCAGGGCGGCGACCAGGGCGGTGCGGTCGGGGCCCGGTCCGGGCGTCGTCTCGGGCGGCGGGGAGTGCCGCACCAGTTCCAGCCAGCGCTTCGCGCGGCGCCAGCGGCTCACCGCGAGGCGCATGGCGACGGTGCGCACCCAGGCCTCGGGCGCCTCGTCGGCCATGAGCCGGTGGCGCCGGTCCCAGGCGCGTACGAACGCCTCCTGAACCACGTCCTGGGCCTCGCCGAGGTCCCCGGTGAAGGCGAACAGCTGGCCGGTCAGCCGGGGGAAGGCAGCCGCGTAGAAAGCGTCGAACTCGTCCTCGTCCATGCCCTCCACCGCAGTCTCTGATCACCTGGGCCGACCCGTCCGCCGGCGTCCCTCGGGCCGTCCGGCGGGTCGCGTACGTCGGAACGCGCCCCGTTGGAAGACGCCGGAACCGGCCTCCGGGATCAGTCGGACCACCGTGCCGGTGGGGGCGGAGCCCGGTGGGGCGGCCGCGCGGAACGTGACGTGCGCCTCGTTCCGTGGGGGCGGACGGGGCCGCACACAGGGACTTCGTGACGTTTTCCACAGTGCCACCACGCACCGGTAACTCTGCACTCCCGCACGCCTCTTGGCGAACGTGTTCCGCGTCACCCCCCTGGTAGACCAGGGCAAATCGGACACCCTGTGAAGTGGATCGTGGCCCGTTCGCCGGTCGTACACAACACTCGGAACCGCCCCAATACGACAGTTCGGACCAAAGAGAGCATCTTCCTCCATGACGCACTCCCCCGGAACGCCTGAAGTGCCCATCCGTCCCTACGAGGTGACCGCCGCGGAGGTCGTCCCCGGCGACCTGTTCGCCCTGTCCCCCGAGGACGCGGCCGAGCGGCGCTGGCACGTCGTCACGCACACGCTGCCCGTCTCCCCCGAGGTGATCCGGGTCACGCTGCGGCCGCCGCTGGGCGGGGTGGACCACGAGGAGGACCTGCGGCGCGAGCAGACGGTGACCGTCGCCGGGCGGCGGGTGGACGTGGCCGAGGTGCCGCTGGTGGAGCCGGTGTCCCTGGAGGGCGTGACGTTCCGCGACGGCGACCGGCTGACCGTCCTGCGGGCGGTGGACCCGCTGGCGGACGAGGTGACGTACGTACGCCGCTGGGGCGCCTGGCACCGGGACACCACCGAGGCCGCCGACGCCCACGCCGCGACCGACGAGGAGGTGCGCCGCTGGGCCGCCGACGCAGGCCGCGACGGCACGGTCGTACGGCACGAACCGCGTCCCGTGCGGGAGGCGCGGGCTGCCGGCCCGCGGCGCGTGGTGGTCACCGGGCTCGGCGCGGTCACCCCGCTGGGCGTGGGCACCGGCGAGCTGTGGGACGGGCTGCTCGAAGGGCGGCACGGCATACGGGAGTTGACCGACCCGGAGTTCGACGGGCTGCCGGTGCGGATCGCCGGCACGGTGCCCGTCGACCCGGCCGGGCTGCTGCCCCGGCAGGCGGCGCGCCGGATGAACCGGGCGGCCCAGTTCGCGGTGCTGGCGGCACGCGAGGCGTGGGCCGACGCCGGGTACGCCGACGGCGGCACGCGCGAGAGCGGGCTGGACCCGGAGCGGGTCGGGGTGAGCCTCGGCGCGATCCTCGGGGACGCGTCGGTGCTGGTCGGCGGCGACCGCAAGCTGCGGGACCGCGGGCCGCGGGGTGTGTCCCCGCTCACCACGCCGATGACGGTGCCGTCGCAGGCGGCCTCCCAGGTCTCCCTCGACCTGCACATCACCGGTGAGGCACGCACCGTGACCAGCGCCTGCGCCTCCGGCACGGAGGCGATCGGGCAGGCCGTCGACCGGATCCGGTACGGGCGGGTCGACGTCGCCCTGGCCGGCGGGGCCGAGGCGGTCGTCACCCCCGCGATCATGGCGTCCTTCGCGGCGATGCGGGCGCTGGCGGAGGGCGACCCGTCGCAGGGATCGCCGTCGCGGCCGTTCGCCAAGGACCGGGACGGGTTCGTCAATGGTGAGGGGGCGGGAGTGCTCGTGCTGGAGTCCGAGGAGCACGCTCGGGCGCGCGGGGCGCGGATCTACTGCGAGGCGGCGGGCTGGGGGCTGTCCGCGGACGCCTACCACGTGGCCGCGCCGGACCCGAGCGGTGACGGGATCGCGCTGGCGCTGCGGCGGGCCGTGCGGGACGCGGGCGGTGAGGTGGCGGACGTCGTCCATGTGAACGCGCATGCCACCGCGACGGTGGACGGGGATCTCGCCGAGGCGCGGGCCCTGCGGGGGGTGCTGGGCGGGCGGCCGCTGCCGGTGACCGCGCTGAAGGGGCACCTGGGGCATCTTCAGGGGGCCGCGGGTGGGGTCGAGGCGGTGGCGGCGGTGCTGACGTTGCACCACGGGGTGGTGCCGCCGACTGTGGGGTGCGGGGAGGTGGACGACGGGATCGATCTGGACGTCGTCCGGGACGCGCCGCGGAGGTTGCCGGGGTCCGGCGATCTTGTGCTGAGCAATTCCTTCGGGTTCGGGGGGCATAACGCCGTGCTGGCGTTGCGGCGGGTGGCGTAACGCGGGGCGCGTTTCCGGGGCGCGGGGCGTTGGTGCGGGGGCGCCTTTTCAGGCGCGGGGCGTTGGTGCGGGGCACGTTTTCGGGGTGCCGCGTGTTGGTGCGGGCGGGGGTGTCGCGCATCCTGGCGTTTGCGCCCCCCCCGGCGCCCCAGCGGCACGACTGCCTGCGGCTGGCGGGACAACACGCACCAGCGTTGGTGCGGGCCGGGGGGTGTTCGCGCAACTCGGCGCCAACGAGGTGCCGCCGCGCCCACCCGTGCCGCCCCAGCGGCACGAATGCCCGCAGTTGGCGGCAGCCTGCCGCGCGCCACCGGTGTCGGTGTAGCCGCCCGCGGCGGGGAGGGGGCGGGGTGGGGGTGGGCGCCCGCAGCGGCTGGCGCGTCCGCGCCCGTCACATACAAGTACGCACTCTCGCGCCAGACCGAGGACGTCCACCCCCGCCGCGGCCCCGCACCACCACCCCACCCCGGGCGCTACGCCCGCCCCCACCGCACCGCAACCCTGCGCCGCAGGCGTCCGACCGCAACCCCCACCGAACCTCAGCCCTGCGCCGCAGGCACACCACCCGCAGGCGGGTCAGGCCGAGCGTTTGCGGGACGGCGTCTTCTTCGCCGGGGCCTTCTTCGCCGCCGTCTTCTTCGCCGCGCTCTTCTTCTCGGCCTGCGACGACGACGTCTTCGACGTCGACTTCCGAGGCGACGACGTCGTCTTCTTCTTCGCCGTCGACGTCGACTTCTTGCCGCCCGTGTCCTTCGGGGACGAGCGGGACGTCTTGCGCGGGGGAAGGCGCTTGACTTCGGCGTCCTCGCCTCGGGACTCGCGGGCCGCGCGGACGCTGTTCTCCAGGGCCGCCATGAGGTCCAGGACCTTGCCGCCGCCGGCCTCCGGGGCCGGCGCCTCCCGCGGGGTCTCGCCGGCCGCCTTCGCGGCGACGACCTCCTCCACCGCCTCGCGGTACTCGTCGTGCAGGTCCTCCAGGTCGACCTCCCCGAGCGTGTCCATCAGCGCGTCCGCGAGGTCCAGCTCCTTGTCCCGCACGGTGACGTCGGCGTCCGGCGCGACCCCCTCGGGAGCCCGGACCTCGTCCGGCCACAGCAGGCCGTGCATGGCGATCGCGTCGCCGACCACGCGCAGCATGCCGAGCCGCTCCCGCCCGCGCAGGGCGTACTTCGTGATCGCGACCTTCTTGCTCCGCTTCAGCGCCTCCCGCAGCAGCGTGTACGGCTTCGCCGCGGGCGCCCCGCCCGCGGCGAGGTAGTACGCGGCGTCCATCTGGAGCGGGTCGATGCGGTCCTCGGGCACGAAGGCGACGATCTCGATCGTCTTGGCGGTCGGAATCGGCAGCCCGGCCAGGTCCTCGTCGGTGATCGGGATGATCGTGCCGTCCGAGTCCTCGTAGCCCTTGCCGATCTCCTGGCCGGTGACCTCGCGGTCCTCCAGCTCGCAGAACTTCCGGTAGCGGATCCGTCCGCCGTCCTCGGTGTGGATCTGCCGGAAGGAGATCGAATGGTTCTCGGTGGCGTTCACCAGCTTGATCGGGATGCTGACCAGCCCGAACGAGATCGCGCCGTTCCAGATGGACCTCACGAGCAGCACCTCTCCGGTCGTCCGCCGATCGATGTCGGACCCTTTGTCATGGTTTGCGTGAGATTGTCATCGTATGACTCCCATCACGGAGGTGGAGGGGCGACGGCTCCCGCTCAGCAATCTGGAGAAGGTGCTGTATCCCGCCACCGGCTTCACGAAGGCGGAGGTCCTGCACTACTACGCGACCGTGGCCGGCGTGCTGCTGCCGCATCTGCGGGAGCGGCCGGTGTCCTTCCTGCGGTATCCGGACGGGCCCGACGGGCAGGTGTTCTTCACCAAGAACGTGCCGCCCGGTACGCCCGACTGGGTCACCACCGCCGAGGTGCCGAGGTCGGAGGGGCCCGCCCGGATGGTGCTGGTGGAGGATCTGCCGAGCCTGATGTGGGCGGCGAACCTGGTCGCGGAGTTCCACACCCACCAGTGGCGCATCACCGACCCCGGGCAGGCGGACCGCGTCGTGTTCGACCTGGACCCGGGGCCGCCGGCGACGGTCGTCCACTGCTGCGAGGTCGCGCTGTGGCTGCGGGAGCGGCTGGCCCGGGACGGGATCGAGGCGTACGCGAAGACGTCCGGGTCGAAGGGGCTGCATCTGCTGGCGGCGGTACGGGGCTCCTCGTCCGAACAGGTGTCCGACTACGCGAAGACCCTGGCCGTGGAGGCGGAGAAGGCGATGCCCCGGCTGGTGCTGCACCAGATGAAGCGGAGCCTGCGGCCGGGGAAGGTTTTCGTCGACTGGAGCCAGAACGCGGCGCGCAAGACCACCGCCGCCCCGTACACCCTGCGGGCGCGCGCCGAGCCGCTGGTGTCGGCGCCGGTGACCTGGCAGGAGGTCGAGGAGTGCCGGTCACCGGACCGCATGGCGCTGCGGGCGCCGGACATCCCTCCGCGGCTGCAGGACTTCGGCGACCTGCTGGCACCGCTGCTGGACCCGGACGAGGCGGGCACGCTGCCCGAACGGCACACCGAGGGACCCTGAGCCCCCGCCGCCCTAGCCCCCCGCCCCCCTAGCGCCCCGCGCTCACAGCCCGCGCTTCACAGCCCCGCCCACGTCCTCCGGTCCCGCGCCGCCGCGTACAGCGCCTCGACGTCCGCGGGCTTCAGTACCCCGCCCCCTCGGGCCAGGCCCGGCACCTCCGCGTCCGTGAGAATCCGCACCCCGCGCGGCGCGGCGGCGACCGTCACGCGCCGGGCGCCGGCCAGGACCAGCACGGGGCGGACCTCGGCGGTGAGGGCGTACGCGGCCCGGTCGGCGTCGGCCCGTACCCGGTGCAGTACGGGCTCGGGCGGGCGCCGGCCGACGCGCACCTGCGGCTCCGCGACGGTCACCCGCTGCCGGTGGGCGGACCGGACGTGCAGGGCGTACAGGCCGCCGGGGCCGATCAGCAGATGGTGGACGCGGTGGCCGCCGGGGAGCGGCAGGGAGTGCAGGGCGTGCCAGCCGGCGCCGTCCATGGCGTCGAGGGCGTCGCCCACGGCCCGCTGCGCGGCCAGTTCCGCACGGCGCGGGTCCGGGCGCAGGCGGCGCGCCGGGCCGGGGTCGCGGTCGAGGGCGACGAGCAGGGCCTCGCCGGGACGGTTCGGGGCGAGGTCGTCGTCGGGGTGGAGGGAGAGCCGGGCGAGGTCGGCGGAGGTGGGGACCGGGGGCGGTCCGACGGCGACCGGGCCGGTGAGGTACGGGCCCAGGGCCGTGAGCACCTCGGCCTCCCGCTCGGCGTCGAGCAGGTTCACACGGGCCGCCTCACGGTCGTACCAGGCGATGTTCCTGCCGTCCGGGAGGCGGACGTAGAGCCAGTCCCTGCCGTGCCGGCGGGCCGGCACGACGCGCGGTCCGTCCATGCGCCATCACCCCGACTCCATGGGAACAGGCGGGGTGCTGCGGGGGCAAGAAGCCGGATACCGTGGACAGGAGTTGGGCGATGAGAGTGGGAGGCGCCGTTGCGTACCCGCGAGAGTCAACCCGACGTACCGGCTCCGGACAGCCCGTGGGACGAGATCGAGCCGGGCCTGTGGATGGGCGGGCACGAGGTCCGCGGACCGGCGGGGCGGGTGGAGCCGGTGGTGGTGCACCGGCAGTTCGACCTGGTGCAGACCCTGCTGCGGCTGCCGGGGCACGGCCCCGACCCCGGCGTCGAGCATCAGGTGTGGCCCATCCCGGACGGTCCGCTGGACGGCACCCAGCTCGCGGGCGTGATCCGGCTGGCCGAGGCGGCGTGCGAGGCCCTGGACGCCGGCCGCACGGTGCTGGTCCGCTGCTTCCACGGCTACAACCGCTCGGGGCTGGTGGTCGCGCACGCGCTGATGCGCAGGGGCCGTTCGGCGGAGGCGGCGATCCGGCTGATCCGGTCCCGGCGCTCCTCCTGGGCGCTGCACAACGGCCTGTTCGTCGACTACCTGCGGGCGGGGCTCGCCACCGCGCGGATGCTGGAGGAACTGGCCGAGTGACGGGGACGGCCGTCCTGACGGGGCGTGTGCCCCGGTAGGCGGAGCGCCGTCCCCGATGGCGCAGCAGACCGGGCGGGCGCCGGGGGGCGCTCCTAATGTGGCGACAAGTCACCTTCGACCTGTTGTCTCCCCCCATGGAGGTACTGCCATGTCCCTACGACGCCCGCGTGCCCCGCTCACCCGCCGTCTGCCCATAGCGCTCGCCGCCGGCGCCCTGGCGCTCGCGACCGCCGTCACCCCCGCTCTCGCCGCCGACGACCCCGGCCAGGGCAACCAGAACAACCAGAGCAGCCAGAACAACCAGAGCGGGCAGGGCAACCAGAACAGCCAGGGCAACCAGAACGGCCAGGGCAATCAGAACGGCCAGAACAACCAGGGCAACTGGAGCCAGCAGGGCGGCAACGGCAACAACACCGGTTCCGGCAACAACACCGGCTCCCACCAGCAAGGCAACAGCAACAACCAGCAGACCGGCGGCGACCAGGGCGGCAACGGTCAGCAGAGCGGCGGCAACAACCAGCAGACCGGCGGCAACGGCGGCGACTGGGGCAACCAGGCCGGCGGCGACCACGGCGACCAGGGCGAGGCCCGCGGCGTGGTGACGGTCCAGCGGCTGGCGCTGCGCAGCGCCCCCGAGCGCGGCTCGCAGGTCATCCGGTACGCCCACAAGGGCGATGTCGTCCACATCTTCTGCAAGGCGCAAGGCGGCAGGGTGGACGGCAACTCGACCTGGTACCTGCTCACGGACGGCACCTGGGCCTGGGGTCCGGCCCGGTACATCGACACCTTCGGTCCCGCGCCACGCTGGTGCTGACGAGCGCAACGCACGAAGCGTCACATCTGGGTAAGTTCCGGACATGAGCAAGGCCGGTATCACCCTGGCGACGGCGGACCCGCCGGCGTCCACCGTGCGTCTCACCGGGCGCCGCGGCGTGGAACTCGCCCTCATCGTCCTGGCCGTCGGACTGTCGGTGTACGGCTACTGCGCCGTCGGCCTCGCCAGGAACGGCACCGTCCCGCCCGGCGCCGCAGGTTACGGCGCCGGGCTCGGTGTGCTCGCCGTGCTGGCCCATCTGGCGGTGCGCTGGCGGGCCCCGCTCGCCGACCCGCTGCCGCTGCCGATCGGGGTGCTGCTCAACGGGGTGGGTCTGGTGCTGATCTACCGGCTGGACCTGGAGACGCCCGGCGACCGGGCCGCGCCCGCCCAGCTGATCTGGTCGACGCTGGGGGTGGCGCTGTTCATCGCGGTGATCCTGGTGCTGCGCGACCACCGGGTGCTCCAGCGCTACACGTACCTCTGTGTCACCGTCGCGCTGGTCCTGCTGACCGTGCCGATCCTCTTCCCCTCGGTGAACGGCGCGCGCATCTGGATCCGGGTGGCCGGGTTCTCCATCCAGCCGGGCGAGTTCGCGAAGGTGCTGCTGGCGGTGTTCTTCGCCGCGTACCTGGCCGCGAACCGGGGCGCGCTGACCTACGCGGGCCGCCGCGTGTGGGGGATGCAGGTGCCCACCGGGCGGGTGCTCGGGCCGATCGTCGCCGTGTGGCTGGTGAGCGTCGGCGTGCTGGTCCTGGAGCGGGACCTCGGCACCTCGCTGCTGTTCTTCGGACTGTTCGTAGTCCTGCTGTACGTCGCCACCGGCCGCACCGGCTGGATCGCGCTGGGGCTGCTGCTGGCCTCGCTGGGCGCGGTCGCGGTGGGCCGGCTGGAGCCGCACGTGCACCACCGGATCGAGACGTGGCTGCACCCGTTCGCGTCGATCGAGGCGGGCGAGGGTCCCAACCAGCTCGCCCAGTCGCTGTTCGCCTTCGCCGAGGGCGGGATGCTGGGGTCGGGGCTGGGGCTCGGGCACTCGGTGCTGATCGGCTTCGCGGTGAAGTCGGACTTCATCCTGGCGACGGCCGGCGAGGAGCTGGGCCTGGCCGGGCTGTCCGCGGTCTTCCTGCTGTACGGGCTGCTGGTGGAGCGCGGCTACCGGGCCGGGCTCGCGCTGCGCGACCCGTTCGGGCGGCTGCTCGCCGTGGGGCTGGCCTCGCTGGTGGCGCTCCAGGTGTTCGTGATCGCGGGCGGGGTGACCGGGCTGATCCCGCTGACCGGGATGGCCATGCCGTTCCTGGCGCAGGGCGGCTCGTCGGTGGTGACCAACTGGGCGATCGTGGCGCTGCTGGTCCGGCTCAGCGACAGCGCGCGGCGGCAGGCCGCCGCCCCGGGTGCGCTGCGGTGACCCGGCACATCCGGCACGCGGCGCTGTTCTGCGCGCTGCTGCTTCTCGCGCTGCTGGTCAACGCGGCCCGGGTGCAGGTGCTGCACGCGGAGGACTACGAGACCAACCCGGCCAACCGCCGTGCCGCGATCGCGCGGTACCAGCAGCCGCGCGGCGACATCCTGGTCGGCGGCCGGCCGGTCACCGGGTCCCGGGACACCGGGGAGCATCTGCGGTACGAACGGACGTACCTCGACGGGCCGTTGTACGCGCCGGTGACGGGCTTCGCCTCACAGGAGTACGGCACGACGCTGCTGGAGGCCACGGAGGACGCGGTGCTGTCCGGGGCCGCCCCGGTGCTGGCGCCGCTGCCGCTGTGGAACGAGTTCACCCGTTCCCGCAGCGCGGGCGGCGACGTGCTGACGACGATCGACCCGCGGGCGCAGCGGGCGGCGTACGAGGGTCTGCGGGGGCGGAAGGGCGCGGTGGCGGCGGTGGAGCCGTCGACGGGGCGGATCCTGGCGCTGGTGTCGATGCCGTCGTACGACCCGGAGCCGCTGTCCGGGAACGGCGCGGCGGCGCGGGAGGCGTGGGCGCGGCTGAACGCCGACCCGGACCGGCCGATGCTGAACCGGGCGGTGCAGCGCACCTATCCCCCGGGGTCGACGTTCAAGGTGGTCACCGCGGCGGCGGCGCTGGACGCGGGCGTGGTGAAGGGCCTCGACGAGCCGACCCGCTCGCCCGACCCGTATCTGCTGCCGGGGACGACGACCCGGCTGGTCAACGGCGCGGGCAAGTGCGGCAACGCGACGCTGCGGGACGCGTTCGTGCGGTCCTGCAACACGGTGTTCGCCCAGCTCGGGGTGGTCACGGGGCTGGAGCGGATGCGCCAGGCCGCGGAGAGTTTCGGCTTCAACGACGCGGACCTGCGCATCCCGTTCCGGGTGGCGCCCAGCACCTTCGACACGACGCTGGACGCGGCGCAGCTCGCGCTGTCGTCGATCGGGCAGTACAACACGCGGGCCACGCCGCTCCAGATGGCGATGGTCGCGGCGGCCGTGGCGAGCGGTGGGCAGGTGCGCGAGCCGTACCTGGTGGAGCGGACCACGCGGGCGGGCGGGGGCACAGTCTCCGCGGCGGGGTCGGGCGCGGTGCGGCGGGCCATGCTCCCGGCGACGGCGAGCCGGCTGCGGGAGCTGATGCGCGGGGTGGTGGAGGACGGCACCGGCAGGAAGGCGGCGATCCCCGGCGCCGTGGTCGGCGGGAAGACCGGCACCGCCCAGCACGGGCTGGGCAACTCGGGCACGCCGTACGCCTGGTTCATCTCCTGGGCGCAGCGCGAGGACGAGCTGGAGCCGAAGGTGGCGGTGGCCGTGGTGGTGGAGGACGCGGCGGGCAACCGGCGCGAGATCAGCGGCGGCGGCACGGCGGCCCCGGTCGCGCGGGCGGTGATGGAGGCGGTGCTGCGGTCCGGGTGAGCGGCGGGGACGTGAACACCCGTACGCGGCTGACCAGTTGGTGAGACGGGGGTGCCCCGCGACCGGACTCCCGACCTAACGTTCGGTACATGACCGCATACGAACTCGCCCAGGTGAACATCGCCCGGCTCAAGGCGCCTCTGGACACCCCCCTGCTGAAGGACTTCGTCGACAACCTCGACCCGGTCAACGCGGACGCGGACGCCGCCGCCGGGTTCGTGTGGCGGCTTCAGAGCGACGACGGCGACGCCACGGCCATCCCCGTCTTCGACGACCCGTGGCTGATCGTCAACCTGTCGGTGTGGCGGGACACGGACGCGCTGACGGCGTTCATGTACCAGGGCCGGCACCGGGAGATGCTCGGTCGCAGACGCGAGTGGTTCGAGCGGGTGGAGGAGGCCATGACCGCCCTGTGGTGGGTGCCGGCGGGCCACCGTCCGGCCGTCGCGGAGGCCGAGGCGCGCCTGTCGCACCTGCGCACCCACGGTCCGACGCCGTACGCCTTCACCTTGCGCACCTCCTTCCCGCCCGGCACGGACGGGCTCGCGCCGGCCGGACCGGTCGGCGACAAGTCGCGCGCAGGGGATTGACGGGCTTGCTGACAAGCAGTCTCATAAAGGTGACCTGCCGGTAACCCGAGACGCCCCGAGGTGGAACCGTCATGACGACCCTGCCGGAGACCGACGCGCTCGACGGCCTGCGGGACGCGCTCGGGCAGCTCAAGAACCGGGAGGCGGTGGCCCTGCGGCTGCTGGAGTCCTCCGCGAAGCACTCCTTCGACCCGGACGAGGAGCTGGACTGGGAGGCGCCCTTCGAGGACGGCAAGTGGTTCTGGCCGCCGGAGCTGGTGTCGCTGTACGGCACCCCGATGTGGCAGCGGATGAGCGAGGAGCAGCGCCTGCTGCTCTCCCGGCACGAGGCCGCCGCGCTCGCCTCCCTCGGCATCTGGTTCGAGCTGATCCTGATGCAGCTGCTGGTCCGGCACATCTACGACAAGTCCGCGACCAGCGCGCACGTGCGGTACGCCCTCACCGAGATCGAGGACGAGTGCCGGCACTCGAAGATGTTCGCCCGGGTCATCGCGCACAGCGGCACCCCCTGGTACCCGGTGAGCCGCGTCCACCACAACCTGGGCCGCCTCTTCAAGACGGTGTCCACCACCCCCGGCTCGTTCACCGCGACCCTCCTCGGCGAGGAGGTGCTGGACTGGATGCAGCGGCTGACGTTCCCCGACGAGCGGGTGCAGCCGCTGATCCGGGGCGTCACGCGCATCCATGTGATCGAGGAGGCGCGGCACGTGCGGTACGCGCGTGAGGAGCTGCGGCGCCAGATGATGACCGCGCCCCGCTGGTCCCAGGAGTTCACCCGGGTCTCGTCGGGCGAGTTCGCCCGGGTGTTCTCGGTGGCCTTCGTGAACCCGGAGGTCTACACGAACGTCGGCCTGGACCGGCGCGAGGCCGTGGCCCAGGTGCGGGCGAGCGCGCACCGGCGCGAGGTGATGCAGCAGGGCGCGAAGAAGCTGACGGACTTCCTCGACGACATCGGCGTGCTGCGGGGCGTGGGCCGCAAGCTCTGGCGCTCCTCGGGGCTGCTGGCCTGACCGCTCGCGCCCACGGGCCCGGCCCCGGGGTCGCGTTCCGGCCGGTGCGGGCGGCCGTGCCCGGCGTGCGCCGGCGACGGCCGGTTACGCTGCGGGCATGACCTCGCAGGCCCCCACCCCCGCCTACCGGCGCCTCAGTGTCGAGGAACGCCGCACCCAGCTGCTGGAGGCCGCGCTGTCCCTGTTCGCCCACCGGGCGCCGGAAGACGTGTCGCTGGACGACGTGGCGGAGGCGGCCGGTGTGTCGCGGCCCCTGGTCTACCGCTACTTCCCCGGCGGCAAGCAGCAGCTCTACGAGGCGGCCCTGAAGTCCGCCGCCGACGAGCTGCGGAACTGCTTCGACGAGCCGCAGGTGGGCCCGCTGCTCCCCCGGCTGACCCGGGCCGTGGACCGCTACCTCGCCTTCGTCGGCCGCCACGACGCCGGCTTCAGCGCGCTGCTCCAGGGCGGCAGCGTGGTGGAGACCTCCCGGACGACCGCGATCGTGGACGGGGTACGGCGGGCCGCCGCCGAGCACATCCTGCGCCATCTCGGCGTCGACGAGCCCGGGCCCCGGCTGCGGATGACCATCCGGATGTGGATCACGGCCGTGGAGGCCGCCTCCCTGATCTGGCTCGACGAGGACAAGCAGCCGCCGCAGGAGGAGCTGCGGGACTGGCTGGTGGAGCAGTTCGTGGCGGTGCTGACGGTGACCGCGCGGCGGGACGCGCAGACCGACGCCCTGGTGCAGGCGCTGGCCGCGGACCTGTGAGCGGGGCCGGCCGGGGACCTGTGACCCGCGACCGGCGGCCGGGACCGGTCCCCTGGCCGATGGCCGAGACTGGTGGGGTGAAGAGCGAAGACACCCCCTTCGAGGGCGGCCCCATGGACGGGCGCGTCCTGCCCGTGCTGCTCGGTATCACCGGGCACCCGCCCAAGACGTACCGGATCCCCGTCCCCGCCCCGGACGGCGGACCGCCCACCGTGCTCGTGTACCGGAGGGTGCCGCGCGGGAAGAGCACGCTCACCGGCCTGACCGCCCGCTGGAAGTACCTCTACGACCCCGCCGGCCGGGCCGGGGACGGACCGCGGTGGCCGTGGTCGAAGCGTCCGGCGCGCCCGGACGCCACGCCGGAGGGCAAGCCGGACGACGCCGACGGGTGACCCCGTTGCGCCGAACCGCGCACACTCGGCGAGCGGACCGCGCACACCCCCCTGATGCTCGCGGTGCGGAGCGGACGTGCCGCCCCGCGTCGGAGGTGATGGCGTGTCAGGAATGCTTCTGCGTCTGGTGTGTACGGCGGCGCTGGCGGCCGGGACCGTGCTCGCGCCCCTGCCCGCGGCGGCCGTCCCGGAGCCGGGCGGCACCGCCGCCGCGTCCGGCGGCCGGTCCGTCTCCGAGCTGCTGACGGACCTTCAGACCCTTTACCGGGAGGCCGAGAAGGCCACCGAGCGCTTCAACGCCACCGAGGAGGCGCTGGCCGGGCAGCGCGCCGAGACGGAGCGGCTGGAGAAGGCGCTGGCCCGCACCCGGCTCTCCCTGCACGACAGCCGGGGCGCCGCAGGACGGCTCGCCCGGCAGCAGTACCAGTCCCTGAGCGGCCTCTCCCCCTATGTGCGGCTGCTGCTGGCGAGCGACCCTCAGCGGGCGCTGGAGCAGGGGCATGTGATCGGGCAGCTCGCGCGGGAGCGGGCGCAGACGGTGGGCCGGCTGACCGGTGACGCGCGGCAGGCCGGCGAGCTGGCGCGGCGGGCGCGCAAGGCGCTGGACGAGCGGATTGCGCTCACCGAGCGGAGGAAGAAGGAACGCGACCAGGTGGTGGACCGGCTGCGGGACGTCGAGGAGCTGCTGGCGTCGCTCACCGCGGAGCAGCTCGCGGAGCTGGCCGAGCTGGAGCGCGGCAGGGTGGACGAGGCGCAGCGGGAACTGGTGGCGTCCGGCGCGCTGAGCGGCGCGAACGCCCCGTCCGCGGCCGGTGAGCGGGCCGTGCGGTACGCGGTGGAGCAGCTCGGCAAGCCGTACCAGTGGGGCGCGGAGGGCCCGGCGACGTACGACTGCTCGGGGCTGACCTCGCAAGCCTGGCGCGCGGCGGGGGCGAAGGTGCCGCGGACCAGTCAGGAGCAGTGGGCGCGGCTGGAGCGGATCGAGCTGGTGGACCTGCGGCCGGGCGACCTCGTCGTGTACTTCCACGACGCCACGCATGTCGCCCTGTATCTGGGCGACGGGATGGTGGTGCAGGCGCCGCGGCCCGGTGCGCGGGTCAAGGTGTCGCCGATCGCGGCCAACCCGGTGCTGGGCGCGGTGCGGCCCGACCCCGGCGGGGAGCCCCTGGAGCACTATGTGCCGCCGGAGCTCCCCGAGGGGGCGACGGACGGGTCCGACGAGGGGTACGGGGCCGGCTACGCGCCGGCCGCGCCGGAGACCTCGGCGAGGTAGGCGTCCGTCCTGTCCGGCTCGTAGAAGTAGTTCTCGAAGTCGGCCGGGTTGTCGAAGCCGTTGGCGAAGCGGTCGGCGACCGGCTGGAGCTGCCCGGCCGCGCCGATCAGGTTGAGGATGTGCTCCGGCGGCGGGGCCAGCATGGCGTTCGTCCACTTGGTGACGTGCTGGGCGGTGTTCCAGTAGCGGTCGAAGGTCTGCCGCATCCAGTCCTCGTCGAACTGCTTGTCGCCGTGTTCGAGGATCGAGGCGAGGTAGGCGGCGGCGCACTTGGACGCGGAGTTGGAGCCCTGGCCGGTGATCGGGTCGTTGGCGACGACGACGTCGGCGACGCCCAGCACCAGGCCGCCGGAGGGCAGCCGGCCGATGGGGTTGCGGACGGTCGGGGCGTAGCGGCCGGCCAGGGTGCCGCCGGCGTCGGTGAGTTCGACCTTGGTGGCGCGCGCGTACTCCCAGGGCAGGAACTTCTCCATCAGTTCCAGGGTCAGGGAGAGGTGCTCGGCCGGGTCCTTGACGTCCGTGAAGGCGTCGAGCGGGCCGCCGGGTATGCCCTCCCAGAAGAGGATGTCGGCGCGGCCGGACGTGGTGAACGTCGGCATGATGAACATCTCGCCGACGCCGGGGACCAGGTTGCAGCGGACCGCCTCGGTGTCCGGGTGCTCCGGGCGCGGGCCCAGGCCGTGCACGTAGGCGACGGCGAGGGCGCGCTGCGGGGTGCTGTACGGGGAGCGCTCGGGGTCGCGGGAGAACATCTGCACCAGCTCGCCCTTGCCGGCGGCGATGAGCACCAGGTCGTAGGCGCGGGAGAGGTAGTCGAGGTCGCCGACCGCGGCGCCGTGGATGACGAGCTGTCCGCCGCGCTGGGCGAAGGTCTCCATCCAGCCGGCCATCTTGACCCGCTGGTCCACCGACTGCGCGTACCCGTCGAGGCGGCCCAGCCAGTCGATCGCGCGCTGCGAGGGGCCCGGGTCGAAGGAGCCGGGGGCGGCGACCGACACGCCGAGGCCCTGGATCTTCGGGGCCTGGGACTCCCAGAAGTTCAGCTGGAGGTCACGCTCGTGCTGGAGGGCGGTGTGGAACATGCACTGCGTGGACATGACCCGTCCGGTGCGGATCTCGTCCGCGGTCCGGTTGGACATGAGGGTGACCTCGTACCCGTGCGACTGGAGTCCCAGGGCGAGCTGGAGGCCGGACTGGCCGGCCCCGACGACGAGTATCTTCCGCATACGGGGGACGCTCCTAAGGGGCTACTCGGGGGTTTCGTCGAGCGCGTGGCCCACGAGGGACAAGAGGGTCTCGATGACCGAGATCCGGCGGCGCGCATCCATGATCATGACAGGTATGTGCGCGGGGATCGTGAGGGCCTCCCGCACGTCCTCCGGGTCGAAGCGCTCGCTGCCGTCGAAGTGGTTCACGGCCACGACGTACGGCAGCCCGCAGCTCTCGAAGTAGTCCAGCGCCGGCCAGCAGTCCTTCAGCCTGCGGGTGTCGGCCAGCACCACGGCGCCGATCGCGCCGCGCACCAGGTCGTCCCACATGAACCAGAACCGCTGCTGGCCGGGTGTGCCGAACAGGTACAGCACCAGGTCGTCGTCGAGCGTGATGCGCCCGAAGTCCATGGCCACGGTGGTGGTCGTCTTGCCCGGCGTGGCGGTGAGGTCGTCGGTGCCCTCGCTCGCCTCCGTCATCAGCGCCTCGGTCTGCAGCGGCGTGATCTCGGAGACGGAGCCGACGAGGGTGGTCTTGCCGACGCCGAAGCCGCCGGCCACGACTATCTTCGTGGCGATCGGGGCCCGGGTGGGGTCCGTCTGCCAGGGCAGCAGGGGCTCGTCCCCCTGGACGAGCGGAGTGACGCCAGGGGCGGCGTCAGAGACGGCGGAGTCCACTCAGCACCCTTTCCAGCAGCGCGCGGTCCGGGCGGCCCGTGCCGTGGCCGGTGCCCGTTCCGTAGACACGGATCTTTCCCTGGTCCGCGAGGTCGCTCAGCAGCACGCGGACCACGCCGAGCGGCATCTGGAGCAGCGCGGCGATCTCGGCCACCGTCCGCATGCGGCGGCACAGTTCGACGATGGCCCGTACCTCCGGCATGACCCGGGCGAGGCCGCCGGAGGTGAGTTCCTTGCGCTCCTCGGCGGCCTCCAGCGCCGCGGTGCCGGCCGTGGCGCCGACGAACGTCTCGACCAGCAGGACGTGGCCGAAGCGGGTACGGCCCCCGGTGAGCGAATAGGGGCGCACACGGGCGGGTTTGCGGTCCCCGCCGCGGACGGGGAGCTGGTGTTTCGGGACGCTGGTCATCGGGCGCTCCCGGCGGACTCGTGCTCCGCGCTCGCCGCGCCTTCCGCGCCGTCCGCGCTCTCCAGGTTCTTGCGCAGTTCGCTGCGGAGTTCGGGGGTCAGGACGTGGCCGGCCCGGCCGACGAACAGGGCCATGTGGTACGCCACGACGCTCATGTCGCAGTCCGCCGAGCCGTGCACGCCGAGCAGCGAGCCGTCGCTGATCGACATCACGAAGAGGCTGCCCTCGTCCATGGCGACCATCGTGTGCTTGACGGGCCCGTAGTCCATCAGCTTCGACGCGCCGACGGTGAGGCTGCCGATGCCGGAGACGACGGTGGCGAGGTCGGCGGCGGAGCCGCGCGGGCCGCGCCGCTGCGGGTCCGGGCCGCTGCGGGCCCGGGCGAGCGTCTCGTCGGAGGAGAGGAGCAGCAGGCCGTCGGAGGAGACCACGGCGACGGACAGGATGCCGGGCACCTCCTCGACGAGGTTCGTCAGCAGCCAGTGCAGGTTGCGGGCCTCACTGCTCAGTCCGAAGGTACTGGGCGCGGTCAACTGCTTGCCTCCTCGACAGTGCCCCCCGTGGCTTCCTCGGTTGTGACGTCCCCGCGGGACCGCTCGGCCGCCAGCTCCGCCTCGACGTCCCGCCGCCCGGCGTCCGCACCCCGGCGGAACCCGCCGAGCCGCCTGCGCAGCGCCTCGGCGTCCACGGACCCCGACCGCGGCCGCGGGGGAGCGACCGGCGCGGTGATCTTCGGCGTCCGCTTGGGCAGTCCCTTGGCGGTGACGGGCTCTTCGTCGGCGGGGCCGTCGGCGACCCGGGTGTGCTCGTGGTCGGCGGGGGCGTCACCGGCGACGGGGGTTTCGGGGGCGGGGCCTCCGGCCGCCGGTACGGCCTCGCGGGTCTCGGGGGCGGGGCCCCCGGACGCCGGTACGGCTGCCGACTCGGGCTCGTGCCCGGCGCCCGGGCGTACGGCCTCGCCGGCGGGCGCGGCGGAACCGGCGCCGTGGCCGTCCGGCTGCGCCGGGATGAACAACTCCATGGTGGTCTCAGCGGGCCGCTCCGCGGGGGCGGTGCGCCCGGCGGGCGGCTCCGCGGGGTGGGCACGACCGTCATGCGGCTCGCCGGAGCGGGCCGGGGGGACGTCGTGCGTGCGGGGCTCGTCGCCGGCGTCGGCACCGGGGTGCGGGTGCGGGGCCGCGTGGGCGCCCTCCGCAGCGGCCTCGCGCGTCTCCGGGGCGCCGGGGGCGGGGAGGGGCGCATCGGTGCTCGACGCTTCGGCGTCGGCGGGCGCAGCCTCGTGACCAGTGGGCGCGCCCTGGCTTGCGGGCGGCGGTGCAGTCGGAGCACCTTGGGCGGCCTCGCCCGAAGCCGGCTCCTCGGCGACGCCGGAGGCAGCCGCAGGCGGGGCGGTGTTCGCCCGGCCAACGGCGGGGGCGGAGCCGTACACCGCCGTCGTGTCCGCAGCGGGCGCCGCCGGGGCGGCAGGGTCCGTCCCGTCGGCGGTCGGCTCCGCGGCGGTGCCGGAGGCAGCCGCGTCCGACTGGTCGGCGGCGTCGGCGGAGTCCGACGCCGCCGTCGCGTCCCGCGTCTCGCCCTGCGCCGCAGGCGTCTCCGGCGAAGGCGTCTCTGACGTCGCCGCAGCCCCCTGGGCCTCGATGGTGCGTTCGGCCAGGTCGACCAGGAGGTCGCCGGACTTGGTGCGGCCGCGCAGGACGTTGGAGTTGGCCTCCGCGTCGGCTCCCGGCAGGGTCACCGTGTGGGCGCCGCCGGGGACGGAGGACGGGACGGCCGTGGGGGTGGCCGGGGCCAGAAGAGGGTCAGGCAGGACGACCACCGCGGCGATCCCGCCCTGCTTCTGCTTGCGCAGCTGCACCCGCACCCCGTGCCGGTGGGCGAGCCGGGCGACGACGTACAGGCCGAGGCCGAGGCCGTCGTCGGACTCGGCCTCCGCGTCGTACGCCGCGTCCGGGTCGAACTCGGTGAGCCGTGTGTTGAGCCGCTCCAGCCGGTCCTCGGCCATGCCGATGCCCTCGTCCTGGACGGAGAGCATGACCTCGCCGTTCTCCAGCAGCCAGGCGGAGACCTCGACGGGCATGTCGGGCGGGGAGAACGCGGTGGCGTTCTCCATGAGTTCGGCGAGCAGGTGGGACAGGTCGTCCGCGGCGAACCCGGCGATGTGCGCGTGCGGCGGCAGCGCCGCGATCCGCACCCGCTCGTACCGCTCGATCTCGCTCACCGCTGCCCGTACGACGTCGACCAGCGGGACCGGGCCCGCGGTGTGCCGGCCGTGCTCGGTGCCGGCGAGGACCAGCAGGTTCTCGCTGTGCCGGCGCATGACCGTGGCGAAGTGGTCGAGCTTGAACAGCGTGGCCAGGCGGTCCGGGTCGTCCTCCCGCTCCTCCAGCCCCTCGATGACGCCGAGCTGCCGCTCGACCAGGCCGAGGGTGCGCAGGGCGAGGTTGACGAAGGTGCCGCCGATGCTGTGGCGCATCCGCTCCATGTGGGCGGTGGCCTCGGCGAGTTCGCCGCGCAGCTCCTCGCGGGCGTCGGCCATCTTCTGCCGCTGCCCGACGAGGTGCTTGCGGTCGGCCTCCAGCGTGGCGATCCGCTGGGCGAGTCCGGCGGCGTGCGCGTGCAGGGCGTTGACGGAGCGGACGACCTGGGCGAACTCGTCGTTGCGGCCGGTGAAGGTGACCGGTTCCTCGGCGGTGGGGTCCTCCGCCCCGGCGAGCCGGGCGGAGCCGCGGCGCAGCACCGACAGCGGCCGGGTGAGGGTGCGGGCCATCGCGGTGGCGACGCCGACGGCGAGCAGCAGAATCGCGCCGAGGACCGCGATCCGGATCTCCAGCTCGGTGACGTCCTCGTCGCGGAGCTGGGCGAGGTCCTTGGTGCGCTGCTCGAACAGGGAGGCCTCGGCGCCGCGCATCATGTCGATCCGCGCGGTGAGGGCCGCCGCGAGCTTCTTGGTGCTGGTGTCGAGCTCGGAGTCGGAGAGCGTCGGCTTGTCGGTGAGCTTGGCGAGGTACTCCTCGGCGGTGCCGACCTCGGGGCCGGTGACCGTGGAGTCGTAGGAGGCGCGGGCGTCCTTCGGGGCGGAGTCGCGGAAGCCGGCGAGGGCGGCGTCGGAGCGCACGCGGGCCTCGAGCGCGGCGGCGGACAGTTCGTCGCGCCGCTCCTCGTCGTCGTCCGAGCCGCCGGACTCGGTGACCGGCAGTCCGGAGACCGGGTCGATCACGGTCTCGGTGGAGCTCGGCACGTTCAGCGCGGCGAGCAGCAGGCCGCGGGTGGCGGCGGCCTGCTGGACGGCGGTGTCCAGCTCGGTGAGCGCGTGGGCGCCGGAGCCGGCGCGGGGCGGGGTGGCGTCGGCGAGCCGCGCGGCGAGCTGGTGCAGCCGGGAGACGGCGTCGGAGTACGCCTGGTGGGCCTCCAGCGCGCCGGACTTGCCGGTGAGGGCGGCGCGGCGCACGGCGGCGACGGCGTCCAGCTCGTCGCGCAGGGCCTCGGAGGTGTCCTCGTCGGCGCGCAGTTCCTCGACCTGCCGGTCGACCCGGGCGCTGTGCTCCTCGTCGGGCGCCTTGGACTCGGGGCGGCCCGCCGCGATGTAGGGGACGACCTCGTCACGCTCGTCGGCCAGGGAGTGGGCCAGGGTGAGCGCGTCCTGGGTCCGCTCGGCGAGCGTCACCAGTTCCTGCGAGTCGTGCAGTTCCTGGGAGGCCGCCAGCACGGAGGGCGCCCCTGCCCCGGCGATCGCCGCGGCCACCACGGCGACGGCGACGACAAGGCGGTTGCGTACGTGGGTGGGGCGGCCCTTGCCGACGGTGGGCGTCTGCTGCGGGTCCCCCGTGAGGGCCGCCTGCTTGTCCTTGCGACGAGGCCGCGTCTTTCGCACCGGTGCTCGCATTCCTGACTCGTGTACCCGTGGGCCCGGGTGACGCTCCGTCAACGGGCGCGGGCGCTCTTCCCGAGCCGCTGGCCGCGCTCGGACAGTGAGGCGCCCCCAACGCTCCCCGACCCTCCCAGTGCCCGTGGACAGTGGATGCGCATCACCTGACCCGCCACTCGAAGGAGTGAACATCGGAGGCGAGTTGAGGAGCAAGTTCCGTTGTGCGCCGCAGCGGACCTGCGCGGTACGCCGGTTGGACGTCTGCGGCGGGCGGTGGCAATATTCGCCGCCACGCCTTCCCGGAGGCCTTCATTCCCTCCCAAATCCGGCGCTTGACCTGCGCGCCTGTGAAGGAGAGGCGTCCGTTGCCGGGCTTCGGCGGTCGCTGTGGGGGGCTCGTGCAGACTGGCCGGATGCGCACGGAGCTTGTTTCGGAGCCCGGTGATCCGGGGCGGCCCAACGAAGACTTCGCGAGTGTCGCGCTCCCGGCCTCGGGTCAGGGCGGCGCGCTCGTGGTCCTGGACGGTGTCACGCCGCCGTCGGACGGGGGCGGCTGTCTGCATTCGGTGCCCTGGTTCACCGCCCGGCTGGGCGGCGCGCTGACCGAACTGACCGTTTCCCTCCCGGATGTTCCGCCGGCCGGGCTGCTGTCGCGGGGCATCGCGCGTACGGCCGAGAGTCATGCCGCGACCTGTGACCTTTCTCACCCCCGTACACCGCAGGCAACGGTGGTGCTGGCCCGGTGGTCACCCGACTCGGTGGACTGTCTGGTGCTGTCCGACTCGGTGCTGCTGGTGGAGTCGCCGGACGGCACGGTCACGGCGGTCAGGGACGACCGGCTGGACCGGCTGCCCCGTTCGGCCCTGTCCAGCCACGCGGTGGTGGACGCGACGCTGCGCAACAAGGAGGGCGGCTTCTTCACGGCCGCGGCCGATCCGTCGGTGTCGTCACGCGCCGTCACCGTCTCCCTGCCCCGGGACCGGGTGCGGGCCCTGACGGCGCTGACGGACGGTGCGACGCGGTGGGTGGACCGGTTCGGGGCGGGTGACTGGGCGGACTGCGTGGCGGTGATTCGTGAGGAGGGGGCGCGGGGGTTGGTGCGGAGGGTTCGGGTGCTGGAGGGGGAGCGGGGGGAGCGTCCGCTCGGGGGGAAGGTTCACGACGACGCGACCGTCGTGCATGTCGAACTGGCGGGGGCGCCGGAATCGGGCTTCACCCGCACGGCCGATGGGTGAGGGTGTCTCACCTTTGACGCGGGGCGTCGGCCGTGCCCCGGGGCGGGGTCGTCGTCTCGGCTGCCGGCCGGTGGGGGCTTGGCGCGCAGTTCCCCGCGCCCCTGGGAAAAGGTCGGCGCCGGGGCCGCGTCCCTGACCTGGGCGGTGGAGGGGCCGCGTCCCTGAGGGGCGTCGCCTCCGGTGCCGGCCGGTGGGGGCTGGGCGCGCAGTTCCCCGCGCCCCTGGGGGGGTTGTCGGCGCCGGGGCCGCAGAGAGACCGCGTCCCTGAGGGGCGTCGCCTCCGGTGCCGGCCGGTGGGGGCTGGGCGTGCAGTTCCCCGCGCCCCTGAGGGGGTTGCGGTGACCGCGGCCCTGAGGGCGGAGCCCCTACTTCTCCTGTCCGCCGTTCAGGCGGTGCAGCAGGCGGGCCAGTTCGTCGACCTCCTTCGGGTCCCAGTCGGCGAGGCGGCCGGCGTAGCGGGCGCGGCGGGCCTCGCGGACGCGGCTCACGCGGCGGCGGCCCTCCTCCGTGAGGGTGACGAGCCAGGCGCGGCCGTCGGCGGGGTCGGGCTCGCGGCCGACGAGTCCGAGCTGTTCCAGGGCGCGCAGCTGGCGGGACATCGTGGCCTTGCCGACGCCGATGTAGGCGGCGAGCTCGGTGGCCCGCTGCCGCCCGCACTCCTCCAGACGGACCAGCAGGCCGTACGCGGACGGCTCCAGGTCGGGGTGGACCTCGCGCGCCATCTCCCCCTGGCTGGCCCGGGCGCGGCGCAGCAGGACCGTCAACTCGCGTTCCAGCGCCAGGAACGCGGGCTGTTCCACGTCGGACGCGGGCTCCGGCGAGGCGGCGCGCTCCTCGCCGCCCATTCCGTTGTCGTGCACGTTGGCCCCTGCCTCGGTTTCCCGTTCTGAAAGTTGTCGCCGAGTGGCGGCGTCGCCCCAGCTCCATAAGTATTTCGCAGGCGTAGACCAACGGCAGTGCGCGGCCCTCCCGCCCGCCGCCGCGGTCGGCGCCCGCAGTTTCTCTACCAGGCCCTCACGTGGCATGCCCACTACATGCGATGTGGGTCACATTCCGGGTTCGTCCCACGACCGTTCGGAGATGCGTCATGCCTGTGCACAGATCCCGATCCGTCCGTATACGCGCGCTCGGCACCGCCGGCGCCGTCCTGCTCGCGCTGCTCGCCCTCCCCCAGACCCCCGCCGTCGCCGACGCCACCGCCCCCGCCGTCCCGCCGCGCGGCTCCGCGCACATGGGCATGGGCGTCGTCGCCCACGACGGCCAGGGCGGCCTGCCCACCGCCCGCTCCACCCAGACGGAGGGCGTGGACGTCTCCAGCCACCAGGGCGACGTCGCCTGGGGGACGCTGTGGAAGAGCGGGGTGCGCTGGGCCTACGCCAAGGCGACGGAGGGCACGTACTACACCAACCCGTACCACGCGCAGCAGTACGACGCCTCCTACGACGTCGGCATGGTCCGCGGCGCCTACCACTTCGGCACGCCCGACACGGCGAGCGGCGCCGCGCAGGCCGACTACTTCGTGGACCGCGGCGGCGCCTGGTCCGCCGACGGACGCACCCTGCCGGGCGTCCTGGACATCGAGTGGAACCCGTACGGCGACGACTGCTACGGCAAGTCGGCGAGCTCGATGGTGAGCTGGATCCGCGACTTCCTGGACCGCTACCGCGCCCGCACCGGCCGCTCCGCCGTCCTCTACACCGCCACCAGCTGGTGGAAGCAGTGCACCGGCAACTACGCCGGCTTCGCCTCCACCACCCCGCTGTGGATCGCCCGGTACGCCTCCTCGGCGGGCGAGCTGCCGGCCGGCTGGGGCACGTACACGATGTGGCAGTACACCTCGACCGGCCCGACGGTCGGCGACCACGACCGCTTCAACGGCACCGTGGACCGGGTGCGGGCCTTCGCCGCCGGGAGCTGACCCGGCGACGGCAGGCACGGCGACGGCAGGCACGCGGCACGGGAAAGGCCCGGGCCTCCCTCACGGGGCCCGGGCCCTCCCTCATCCGGCGGCCCCCGTCACGCGGCCACCGGAACCTCCGGCGCCGCCCCGTTCGTCGCCGGGGACAGCGCCAGCTCCAGGACCTGGCGGACGTCGGTGACGGCGTGCACGTCGAGCTTCTCCAGCACCTCCGCCGGGACGTCGTCCAGGTCGGGCTCGTTGCGCTTGGGGATGATCACGGTGGTGACGCCGGCCCGGTGCGCGGCGAGCAGCTTCTGCTTCACCCCGCCGATCGGCAGCACCCGCCCGGTCAGCGACACCTCGCCGGTCATCGCCACGTCCGTGCGGACCAGCCGCCCGGAGAGCAGCGAGGCCAGGGCCGTGGTCATCGTGATGCCCGCGCTCGGGCCGTCCTTGGGGACCGCGCCCGCCGGGAAGTGGATGTGCACGCCCCGGTCCTTCAGGTCGCCCACCGGCAGCTCCAGCTCGGCGCCGTGGCTGCGCAGGAAACTCAGCGCGATCTGCGCCGACTCCTTCATCACGTCGCCCAGCTGGCCGGTCAGGGTGAGCCCCGCCGCGCCCGTCTCCGGGTCGGCCAGGGACGCCTCCACGTAGAGGACGTCACCGCCGGCGCCGGTCACGGCGAGCCCGGTGGCCACACCGGGAACGGCGGTACGGCGCTCGGCCGGCTCCTGGGCGGACTCCGGCACGTGGTGCGGCCGTCCGATCAGGTCCCGCAGGTCGCCCTCCGTCACGGTGAACGGAAGCTCCCGCTCCCCCAGTTCGTGCCGGGCCGCGACCTTGCGCAGCAGCCGCGCGATCGACCGCTCCAGGTTGCGCACGCCCGCCTCGCGCGTGTACTCGCCCGCCAGCTTGCGCAGCGCGCCCTCGTCGATCGTCACCTCGTCCTTGTCCAGTCCGGCGCGCTCCAGCTGGCGCGGGAGCAGGTGGTCGCGGGCGATGACGACCTTCTCGTCCTCGGTGTAACCGTCGAGGCGGACCAGCTCCATGCGGTCGAGCAGGGCCTCCGGGATGGCCTCCAGGACGTTGGCCGTGGCGAGGAACACCACGTCGGACAGGTCGAGCTCGACCTCCAGGTAGTGGTCCCGGAAGGTGTGGTTCTGCGCCGGGTCGAGGACCTCCAGCAGAGCCGCGGCCGGGTCGCCGCGGAAGTCGGAGCCGACCTTGTCGATCTCGTCGAGCAGGACGACCGGGTTCATGGACCCCGCCTCCTTGATCGCCCGCACGATCCGGCCGGGCAGCGCGCCGACGTAGGTGCGGCGGTGGCCGCGGATCTCCGCCTCGTCGCGGACGCCGCCGAGGGCGACGCGGACGAACTTGCGGCCCATCGCGTGGGCGACGGACTCGCCGAGCGAGGTCTTGCCGACGCCGGGCGGGCCGACCAGGGCCAGTACGGCGCCGCCGCGCCGGCCGCCGACGACGCCGAGGCCCCGGTCGTTGCGGCGCTTGCGGACCGCCAGGTACTCGGTGATGCGCTCCTTCACGTCCTCCAGGCCCGCGTGCTCGGCGTCGAGGACCGCCTGGGCGCCCTGGATGTCGTAGGAGTCCTCGGTGCGCTCGTTCCACGGCATCTCCAGGACCGTGTCGAGCCAGGTGCGGATCCAGGAGCCCTCCGGGGACTGGTCGGAGGAGCGCTCCAGCTTGTCGACCTCCTTGAGCGCGGCCTCGCGGACCTTCTCGGGCAGGTCGGCGGCCTCGACGCGGGCGCGGTAGTCGTCGGACTCCTCACCGTCCTGCTCGCCGTTGAGCTCGCGCAGCTCCTTGCGGACGGCTTCGAGCTGGCGGCGGAGCAGGAACTCGCGCTGCTGCTTGTCGACGCCTTCCTGGACGTCCTTGGCGATGGTCTCGGCGACGTCCTGCTCGGCGAGGTGGTCGCGCAGCTGCTGGGTGGCGAGCTTGAGCCGGGCCACCGGGTCGGTGGTCTCCAGCAGGGCGGTCTTCTGTTCGGTGGTGAGGAACGGCGAGTAACCGGAGTTGTCGGCGAGCGCGGAGACGTCGTCGATGGCCTGGACGCGGTCGACGACCTGCCAGGCGCCGCGCTTGCGCAGCCATGCGGTGGCGAGCGCCTTGTACTCCTTGACGAGTTCGGTTACGTGCCCCGGCAGCGGCTCGGGCACGGTCTCGTCGATGCGGGTGCCCTCCACCCACAGCGCCGCGCCCGGCCCGGTGGTGCCGGCGCCGATGCGCACGCGGCCCCGGCCGCGGATCAGGGCGCCCGGGTCGCCGTCGGCCAGCCGGCCGACCTGCTCGACGGTGCCCAGCACACCGGTCCCGGCGTAGGTGCCGTCGACGCGTGGCACGAGGAGCACCTTGGGCTTGCCCGGTTCGTCACGGGCGGCGGCCTGGGCGGCTTCCACCGCCGCCCGCACCTCGGAGTCGCTCAGATCCAGCGGAACCACCATCCCGGGCAGGACGACCTCGTCGTCGAGCGGCAGCACGGGCAGGGCGAGCGGTGTGGACTCAGCAGCCATGATCTCCCCTTCGGCAGTCAAGTTGAGCTATGTCGGCTCAATGCAGGGGAGCCGCCGAATGTTCCCCGGGCGGCGTTCGCTCTCAGCGATCACCGGGGCGGGCTTCGCGACCCCGGATCACCGCGCGGGGGGACCTGCCAGGATGAACGCATGTCCACCCCGTACGACATTCCCGAAGCTCCCGAAGTCCTGGACCGCCGCGAGGGCCCGTACGGCGAGGTCGTGCTGCGCAGGCACGGCCGGCTGCTCCAGATCATCGCCAACGGCTGCTTCCTGATGGACACCTCCGACGGGCGCTCCGAGCGGCTGCTCGTGGACGCGGCCCTGGCCGCCCTGGACCCGGCCGTGGCGGACCCGTCGGTGCTGATCGGCGGGCTGGGCGTCGGCTTCTCCCTGGCGCACGCGGCCGGGCAGGCGCGGTGGGGACGGATCACGGTCGTGGAGCGGGAGCCCGCGATCATCGGGTGGCACCGCACGGGCCCGCTGGCCGAGCTCTCCGGCGCGGCGCTCGCCGATCCCCGGACGGAGATCGTCGAGCAAGACCTGATCACCTACGTCAATGAGACATCCGACACATTCGACGCGCTGTGTCTCGACATCGACAACGGGCCCGACTGGACCGTCGACGAGGGCAACGAGGGGCTTTATGCGCCGGACGGACTCGCGGCGTGTGCAAGGGTGTTGAGGCCGCGCGGGATCCTCGCGGTATGGTCCGCCAAGCCCTCACCGGAATTCGAGGGAACCTTGCGGAATGCCGGGTTCCGGCAGGTGCGTACCGAAGAGATCCCCGTTGCCCGGGGCGTTCCGGACGTCGTGCACATCGGCGTCCGCCCTGGATAGCAAACCCGTGGTGAATCCCCGTACGCTGCTGCCCTGACGCGGATCATTCAAGCGTCAATCGCAGTGATGCGCAGACGACGGATCACCCCACGGATTCCGGAAAAAGCACACCTCAGGGGCGGGCGATGGAGCAGACACACACCTCCCACAACGGCACGGCGACGACCACCCCCGGCGCGCAGCGCAGGGTCCTGGTGGTCGAGGACGACGCGACGATCGTGGACGCCATCGCGACCCGCCTGCGTGCCGAGGGATTCCTGGTGCAAACGGCGGGCGACGGCCCGTCCGCGGTGGACACGGCGGAGGCCTGGCAGCCCGACCTGCTGATCCTCGACGTCATGCTGCCCGGCTTCGACGGCCTGGAGGTCTGCCGGCGCGTGCAGGCCCAGCGGCCGGTGCCGGTGCTGATGCTCACCGCGCGCGACGACGAGACCGACATGCTGGTGGGCCTCGGCGTCGGCGCCGACGACTACATGACCAAGCCGTTCTCCATGCGGGAGCTGGCGGCCCGGGTGCACGTGCTGCTGCGCCGCATGGAGCGCGCGGCCCTCGCGGCCACCACCCCGCGCAGCGGCATCCTGCGCCTGGGCGAGCTGGAGATCGACCACGCCCAGCGCCGGGTGCGCGTGCGCAGCGAGGACGTCCATCTGACGCCCACCGAGTTCGACCTGCTGGTGTGCCTGGCCAACACGCCGCGCGCGGTGCTCTCCCGCGAGCAGCTGCTGGCCGAGGTCTGGGACTGGGCGGACGCCTCCGGCACCCGGACCGTGGACAGCCACATCAAGGCGCTGCGCCGGAAGATCGGCGCCGAGCGCATCCGCACCGTGCACGGCGTGGGCTACGCCCTGGAGACGCCGACGCCATGAGCGGGGGTCCGGCGGGACGCGGACAGCGGAGGAAGCAGCCCTGGGGCGGTGTGCGCCCCTTCTCGATCAAGACCAAGCTGGGCGCGCTGGTCGTCGTCTCGGTGCTGATCACCACCGGGCTGTCGGTGATCGCGGTGCACACCAAGACGGAGCTGCGCTTCATCACGGTCTTCTCGATGATCGCCACGCTGCTGATCACGCAGTTCGTGGCGCACTCCCTCACCGCCCCGCTGGACGACATGAACGCCGTCGCGCGGTCCATCTCGCACGGCGACTACACCCGCCGCGTCCGCGAGAGCCGCCGCGACGAGCTGGGCGACCTGGCGCAGACGATCAACGTCATGGCCGACGAGCTGGAGGCGCAGGACAGCCAGCGCAAGGAGCTGGTGGCCAACGTCTCGCACGAGCTGCGCACGCCCATCGCGGGGCTGCGCGCGGTGCTGGAGAACATCGTCGACGGCGTGACCCGGGCCGACCCCGAGACGATGCGCACGGCCCTGAAGCAGACCGAGCGGCTCGGCCGCCTGGTGGAGACCCTGCTGGACCTCTCGCGCCTCGACAACGGCGTGGTCCCGCTGAAGAAGCGCCGCTTCGAGGTGTGGCCGTATCTGTCGGGCGTGCTGAAGGAGGCCAACATGGTGGCCTCCGCCCGGGCGAGCATGACCTCCGGCTCCGGCAGTCACACCCGTACGGACGTGCATCTGCACCTCGACGTCTCGCCGCCCGAGCTGGTGGCGCACGCCGACCCCGAGCGGATCCACCAGGTGGTCGCCAACCTGATCGACAACGCGGTCAAGCACAGCCCGCCGCACGGCAGGGTGACCGTGCGGGCCCGTCAGGGCGCCGAGCCGGAGTCGCTGGAGCTGGAGGTGCTGGACGAGGGTCCGGGCATCCCGCGCACCGAGTGGCACCGGGTCTTCGAGCGGTTCAACCGCGGCAGCGTCAACCGGCCGCACGGTCCCGGCAGCGACGGCGGCACCGGACTGGGGCTGGCCATCGCCCGCTGGGCCGTGGATCTGCACGGCGGCCGGATCGGGGTGGCGGAATCCGAGCGCGGTTGCCGGATTTTGATCACTCTTCCGGGCCCCTCACCTACGTCGCATTGACGTACAGTTCGAACCGGAGCCTCAAGATCCATCTGTGTTCGCCCAGGCAGGCACGTGTGATCAGGCACAGGGCCGCGCGCGGGGCGCGACGGGCCCTGGTCGAGTGATGCCTGATACCGTCGGAAGAAGCGGAACCTCGCTTGTTTCCCGCCAATTCCAGCGCCGAAACACCCGCTGAGATGTGATGTGCACGACGTTGCACGGGCCCGGCCTGACCTTCTCGCGCGGGGAGGCGTAGCCTTTATTTCCGCTGTCCATCATCTTGCGAAGCGGAAGAGGGCGGTTGACGCCGTGTCGCCACAGTCCCCCAGTAACTCGAGCATCTCGACCGACACCGACCAAGCGGGCAAGAACCCCGCTGCGGCCTTCGGTGCCAACGAATGGCTCGTCGACGAGATCTACCAGCAGTACCTCCAGGACCCGAACTCGGTGGACCGAGCCTGGTGGGACTTCTTCGCCGACTACAAGCCGGGCGCTCCCGCGACCTCGGCTCCGGCGGGTGACGCGGCCGCGGGGGCCGCGGTGACCCCCACCGCCCCGTCCCGGCCGGCGACGCCCGCGCAGGCGCCCGCCCCGGCCGCGAAGCCCGCCGCCGCCGCGCCGGCCGCCAAGGCCCCGGCGCAGGCTCCGGCCCCGGCCCAGCCTGCGAAGCAGGCCGCTCCCGCCGCCAAGCGGGCCCCGGCGAAGAAGGCCGAGCCCGCGGGCGAGGCGCAGACCGGCCCCGAGCAGGTCACCCTGCGCGGCCCGTCCGCCGCGGTGGCGAAGAACATGGACGCCTCGCTGGAGCTGCCCACGGCCACGTCCGTGCGCGCGGTCCCGGTGAAGCTGCTGTTCGACAACCGCATCGTCATCAACAACCACCTCAAGCGCGCCCGGGGCGGGAAGATCTCCTTCACGCACCTCATCGGCTACGCGATGGTGCAGGCCATCAAGGCCATGCCGTCGATGAACCACTCGTTCGCCAAGGTGGACGGCAAGCCCACCCTGGTCAAGCCGGAGCACGTCAACCTCGGTCTCGCCATCGACCTGGTCAAGCCCAACGGCGACCGCCAGCTCGTCGTCGCGGCGATCAAGAAGGCCGAGACGCTGAACTTCTTCGAGTTCTGGCAGGCCTACGAGGACATCGTCCGCCGCGCCCGCGACAACAAGCTGACGATGGACGACTTCACCGGCGTCACGGTCTCCCTGACCAACCCCGGCGGCCTCGGCACCGTCCACTCCGTGCCGCGCCTGATGCCCGGCCAGTCCGTGATCATGGGCGTCGGCTCCATGGACTACCCGGCGGAGTTCCAGGGCACCTCCCAGGACACCCTGAACAAGCTCGGCATCTCGAAGGTCATGACGCTCACGTCGACCTACGACCACCGGGTGATCCAGGGCGCCGCCTCCGGCGAGTTCCTGCGCCAGGTCGCGAACCTCCTGCTCGGCGAGAACAACTTCTACGACGAGATCTTCGAGGCGCTGCGCATCCCCTACGAGCCGGTCCGCTGGCTCAAGGACATCGACGCCTCGCACGACGACGACGTCACCAAGGCCGCCCGGGTCTTCGACCTGATCCACTCCTACCGGGTCCGCGGCCACGTCATGGCCGACACCGACCCGCTCGAGTACAAGGTCCGCAAGCACCCCGACCTGGACATCGTCGAGCACGGCCTCACCCTGTGGGACCTGGAGCGCGAGTTCGCCGTCGGCGGCTTCGCCGGCAAGTCGATGATGAAGCTGCGCGACATCCTCGGCGTGCTCCGCGACTCGTACTGCCGCACCACCGGCATCGAGTTCATGCACATCCAGGACCCCAAGCAGCGCAAGTGGATCCAGGACCGCGTGGAGCGCGGCCACACCAAGCCGGAGCGCGAGGAGCAGCTGCGCATCCTGCGCCGGCTGAACGCGGCCGAGGCCTTCGAGACCTTCCTGCAGACCAAGTACGTCGGCCAGAAGCGCTTCTCGCTGGAGGGCGGCGAGTCCGTCATCCCGCTGCTCGACGCGGTGCTGGACTCGGCCGCCGAGTCCCGCCTGGACGAGGTCGTCATCGGCATGGCCCACCGCGGCCGGCTGAACGTGCTGGCCAACATCGTCGGCAAGTCGTACGCGCAGATCTTCCGCGAGTTCGAGGGCAACCTCGACCCGAAGTCGATGCACGGCTCCGGCGACGTGAAGTACCACCTGGGCGCCGAGGGCACCTTCACCGGCCTGGACGGCGAGCAGATCAAGGTCTCCCTGGTCGCCAACCCCTCCCACCTGGAGGCGGTGGACCCGGTCCTGGAGGGCGTCTCGCGCGCCAAGCAGGACATCATCAACAAGGGCGGCACGGACTTCACGGTCCTGCCGGTGGCGATCCACGGCGACGCGGCCTTCGCGGGCCAGGGCGTGGTGGCCGAGACCCTGAACATGTCGCAGCTGCGCGGCTACCGCACCGGCGGCACCGTGCACGTCGTCATCAACAACCAGGTCGGCTTCACCGCGGCCCCCGAGTCCTCGCGCTCCTCCATGTACGCGACGGACGTGGCCCGCATGATCGAGGCCCCGATCTTCCACGTGAACGGCGACGACCCCGAGGCGGTCGTGCGCGTCGCGCGCCTGGCCTTCGAGTTCCGCCAGGCGTTCAACAAGGACGTGGTGATCGACCTCATCTGCTACCGCCGCCGCGGTCACAACGAGTCGGACAACCCGGCCTTCACCCAGCCGCTGATGTACGACCTGATCGACAAGAAGCGCTCGGTGCGCAAGCTCTACACCGAGTCCCTCATCGGTCGCGGCGACATCACCCTGGAAGAGGCCGAGCAGGCGCTCCAGGACTACCAGGGCCAGCTGGAGAAGGTCTTCACGGAGGTCCGCGAGGCCACCTCGCAGCCCGCCACGGCCGCCCCGTCCGACCCGCAGGCCGAGTTCCCGGTCGCCGTGAACACCGCGGTGAGCGCGGAGGTCGTGAAGCGGATCGCCGAGTCGCAGGTCAACATCCCCGACCACATCACCGTCCACCCGCGTCTGCTGCCGCAGCTCCAGCGCCGGGCGTCGATGGTCGAGGACGGCACCATCGACTGGGGCATGGGCGAGACCCTCGCCTTCGGCTCGCTGCTCCTCGAGGGCGTCCCGGTCCGGCTCGCCGGCCAGGACTCGCAGCGCGGCACCTTCGGCCAGCGTCACGCGGTCATCATCGACCGTGAGACGGGCGAGGAGTACACGCCGCTGCAGTACCTCTCCGAGGACCAGGCGCGGCTGAACGTCTACAACTCCCTGCTGTCCGAGTACGCGGCCATGGGCTTCGAGTACGGCTACTCGCTGGCCCGCCCGGACGCGCTCGTGCTGTGGGAGGCGCAGTTCGGCGACTTCGTCAACGGCGCGCAGACGGTCGTGGACGAGTTCATCTCGTCGGCCGAGCAGAAGTGGGCCCAGACCTCCGGTGTGGTCCTGCTCCTCCCGCACGGCTACGAGGGCCAGGGCCCGGACCACTCCTCGGCCCGCCCGGAGCGCTTCCTCCAGCTCTGCGCCCAGAACAACATGACGGTCGCGATGCCGACCTCGCCGTCGAACTACTTCCACCTCCTGCGGTGGCAGGTGCACAACCCGCACCACAAGCCGCTGGTGGTCTTCACCCCGAAGTCGATGCTGCGCCTCAAGGCCGCCGCGTCGAAGGCGGAGGAGTTCACGACGGGCCAGTTCCGCCCGGTCATCGGCGACGCCACGGTCGACCCGGCCGCGGTGAAGAAGGTCGTCTTCTGCGCCGGCAAGGTCTACTACGACCTGGAGGCCGAGCGGAAGAAGCGCGGCGTCACGGACACGGCGATCATCCGCATCGAGCGGCTGTACCCGCTGCCGGGCGCCGAGCTCCAGGCGGAGATCAAGAAGTACCCGAACGCCGAGAAGTACCTGTGGGCGCAGGAGGAGCCGGCAAACCAGGGCGCCTGGCCGTTCATCGCGCTCAACCTGATCGACCACCTGGACCTGGCGGTCGGCGCCGACCTGCCGCACGACGAGCGTCTGCGCCGCATCTCGCGGCCGCACGGCTCGTCCCCGGCGGTCGGCTCCGCCAAGCGCCACCAGGCCGAGCAGGAGCAGCTGGTGCGTGAGGTCTTCGAGGCGTAGTCCTCCGGGTCCTCCGGCCGTACGCGCGGGCCGCACCCCTCTCACGGGGGGTGCGGCCCGCCCGTTTTCCCGCACATATCCTTGTCCTCATGTACTTCACGGACCGTGGCATCGAGGAACTGGAGAAGCGGCGCGGGGAGGAGGAGGTCACCTTCGAGTGGCTCGCGGAGCAGCTCCGCACCTTCGTCGACCTCAACCCCGACTTCGAGGTCCCGGTGGAACGCCTGGCCACCTGGCTGGCCCGCCTGGACGACGAGGACGAGGAGTAGGCCCCTCGCGCGTCCCGCGCACGCTCCGCCGCTTCGCCGCCGCCCGCGGACGCTCCGCCGCTCCCCGCGGGCAGTCGTGCCGCAGGGCGATGGGGGTACCTCCCGCTCGAGCGAAGCCGAGAGTGGGGGAGGGTGGGCGCGGACGGCACCCCGCAATCGCCGGGCTGCGAGCCCCCCCCCGCCCAGCTGCAACACACAGTTCCTCACACAACAAACCCAAGGCACCGTTCACCCGAACGTGTGCCTTGACTTTCGCGCGCCGCGATATATCGTGAATCGAGTAATACGCGATATGACGCAACCCCGCGCCCACATCCGAGGGCACCGGCGATCAGGAGGCCGTCCATGCCCGAGTGGTCCGTCCAGGACAAAACCAACCTCACTTTCGACGCCCCCCTGACCCACCTCCACGTCCGCATCGTCAACGGCACGGTCAACGTCGTGGGCACGGACGACCCCGAGGCCCACCTCCAGGTCTCCGACGTGGAAGGCCCACCCCTCGTCGTGACCCATGAGGACGGCGTCCTGACCGTCGCCTACGAGGACCTCCCCTGGAAGGGGTTCCTGAAGTGGCTGGACCGCAAGGGCTGGCGCCGCAGCGCGGTGGTCTCCCTCGCCGTCCCGGCACAGACCCGCGTCGAGGTCGGCGTCGTCGGCGCCGGCGCCGTCGTCTCCGGCATCCGGGGCCCCGCCGCGGTGAAGGGCGTCGCGGGCGACACCACCCTGGTCGCCCTCTCCGGCCCGGTGCGCGCGGACACCGTCTCCGGCAGCGTGGAGGCCCAGTCCGTGACCGGCGACCTGCACTTCGCCTCCGTCTCCGGCGACCTCACCGTCGTCGAGGGCTCGGGCCCCTCCGTCCGGGCGGACACGGTCAGCGGCTCGATGATCGTGGACCTGGACCCCGAGGGCCCCACGGACGTCAGGCTGACCAGCGTCTCGGGCGAGATCGCCGTCCGGCTGCCCGACCCGGCGGACGCCGAGGTGGAGGCCAACACGGCGAGCGGCGCCATCTCCAACGCCTTCGACAGCCTGCGGGTGCAGGGGATGTGGGGCGCCCACAAGCTCACCGGCCGCCTCGGCGCGGGCAGCGGCAGACTGCGGGCCACCACCGTCTCCGGCTCCATCGCCCTGCTGCGCCGCCCGCCCCGCGAGGACGAGCCGGACCCGCGGGGCGGCCCGGGAGACAATGCCGGTACGACCGACAAGAAGGTGCTCTGACATGCCCCCCGTCTTCGCCCACGGACGCCTCCGCCTCTATCTGCTGAAGCTGCTCGACGAGGCCCCCCGGCACGGCTACGAGGTGATCCGCCTCCTCGAGGAGCGCTTCCAGGGGCTGTACGCGCCGTCCGCGGGCACGGTCTACCCCCGTCTGGCCAAGCTGGAGGCGGAAGGGCTGGTCACCCACACCACCGAGGGCGGACGCAAGGTCTACTCGATCACCGACGCGGGCCGTGCCGAGCTGGCCGACCGCAGCGGCGAGCTGGCCGACCTGGAGCTGGAGATCCGCGAGTCGGTGGCCGAGCTGGCCGCCGAGATCCGCGCCGACGTCAGCGGCGCGGCGGGCGACCTGCGCCGCGAGATGCGGGCCGCGGCCGGCCGGGCCCGGCAGTCGCGGGGCGGCGGCGCCTCCGGCGGCAAGGACGCCCCCTTCGGCGACTTCGACCTCGGCGACTTCTCGATGTTCGGCGACAAGGAGTCCTGGCGCGCCGCCAAGGAGGAGATGCGCCGCGCCAAGCAGGAGTGGAAGGAGCAGGCCCGCCGCGCCAAGGACGAGAGCCGGCGCTCCCGCGAGGAGGCCCAGCGCGCCCGCCGCCAGGCCAAGGAGGCCCAGGACCGGGCGCAGGAGCAGGTGCAGCGCATCATGCGGCAGGTCCAGGAGCAGGTGCAGGGCCACTTCGCCCGTGGCGACTGGCCGTCCGGACTGCGGGAGGGTCTGGGTGAGCTGGTCAAGGAGATGGGCGAGTTCGGCAAGGACTTCGGCTTCGGCCGCCCGGCGGGCTCGACGGGCTCCGCCGGCCCGACGGGCTCCGCCGGCCCGACGGGCTCCGCCGGCCCGGCGGGCTCCGCGGAGGAGCCGGAGTTCCGCCCGTCGTACTCCTCGACCCCCGAGGACTTCCCGGCCGCCTACGCCCCTGCCTGGGGCCACGAGAGCGCCGCGGAGTCCACGGGCGACCCGGCGCGCGACCTGGAGCGGCTGCTGGACCGCTTCCGGGACGACGTCCGGGACGCCGCGCGGGACCACGGGGTCACCGAGGAGCAGCTGCGCGACACCCGCCGGCACCTGTCGGAGGCCGCGGCCCGCATCGGGGCGATACTGCGGGCGCCGAAGCGCTGAGGGCCGGTCTCAGCCCGCCTTGGCCTCGCCGCCGCTCCCGTAGAGCACCCTGGTCACGGACTCGTACGTCACCCCGTGGTCGGCGAGGACCTCGGCGGGCACGCCGGGGCGGGCGGTGAGGGCGAGCAGCATGTGCTCGTCGCCGATGTGGCGGTGGCCGCGGGCGGTGGCGGTGCGCAGCGCCCCGGCCAGGACGTCCTTGGCGGCCCGGTCGAAGGGGCGGTGCCCCCGCCACCGGATGCGGGGCCGCTCCCCGGAGAGGGCTCCGGGACCGTGCGTCTCCTCCACCCGGGCGACGATCTCCGGGACGTCGATGCCCAGTCCGGCGAGGGCGTCGGTCTCGGCCTGGGTGAGTCCGCCCCGCCGCCGCGCCCGCTCCAGGGCCTCCCGTACCGGCGCGCGCCGGTCGTCGAGCCCGAGGGCGGTCAGGGCGAAGGAGGCGCGGCTGCCCTCCCGGCCGAGCAGGGCGAGGAGCAGGTGCTCCGCGCCGACGCGGGCCGCGTCCGTCTGTTCGGCCTGGGCGACGGCGTCCTTGACCACGTCCCGGGCGTCCTTGGTGAACCGCTCGAACATCAATGCCTCCCGTACTTCTTGTGGACGGCCTGCCTGCTGACCCCTAGCTCGGTGGCGATCTCCTGCCACGACCAGCCGTGGTTGCGCGCGTTGCGCACCTGTACGGCCTCCAGCTGCTCGAGCAGCTTGCGCAGCGCGGCGACCGCCCGCAGGCCGACCCGCGGATCGCGATCGCCCGCCCGTTCGGCGAGATCGGTTGCCTCAGTCATGATGTCAACTTACGTTGACACCTCTCTACTGTCAACCCCAATTGACACGACCGCGACCCGACACGACCGCCCCAGACACACGTGCGGCCGGCCCGGAGCACCGGACCGGCCGCACGAAAGCCGTGCAAGCGAGAGGGGAGAGCCCCCGTCAGGGGTTGGTGAGCACGATCTTCCCGAACAGCTCGCCGGACGCCATCCGCTCGAAGCCCTCACGGGCCCGGTCCAGCGGCAGCGCGTCGTCGATCACGGGTCGTACCCCGGTCGCGGCGCAGAAGGACAGCAGGTCCTCCAGCTCGTCCTTGGTGCCCATCGTGGAGCCGACGATCCTCAGCTCCAGGAAGAAGACCCGGGTCAGTTCGGCGTGCGAGGGCCGGTCGCCGCTGGTGGCGCCGGAGATCACCAGCGTGCCGCCGGGGCGCAGCGACTTCACCGAGTGCGACCAGGTGGCCGCGCCCACGGTCTCGATCACCGCGTCGACCCGCTGCGGCAGCCGCGCGCCGGGCTCCACGGCCTCCACGGCGCCCAGCTCCAGCGCGCGCTTGCGCTTGGCCTCGTCCCGGCTGGTGGCGAAGACCCGCAGCCCCGCCGCCTTGCCGAGCACGATCGCGGCGGTCGCGACACCGCCGCCGGCGCCCTGCACCAGCACGGAGTCACCCGGCCGCACACCGGCGTTGGTGAAGAGCATCCGGTAGGCGGTCAGCCAGGCCGTGGGCAGGCAGGCCGCCTCCTCGAAGGACAGCTCCTTGGGCTTGGGCAGGATGTTCCAGGTGGGCACGGAGACCTGCTCGGCGAAGGTGCCCTGGTAGCGCTCGGTCAGGATGGAGCGGGGCTCCCCGGGCCCCACGCCGTGACCGGTCTGGCCGATCACCGAGTGCAGGACGACCTCGTTGCCGTCCTCGTCGATCCCGGCCGCGTCGCAGCCCAGGATCATCGGCAGCTTGTCCTCCGCGAGGCCGACGCCGCGCAGGGACCAGAGGTCGTGGTGGTTGAGGGAGGCGGCCTTGACCGTGACGGTGCTCCAGCCCGGCCGGGACTCGGGAGCGGGTCGCTCTCCCGACTCCAGTCCCGTGAGCGGCTGGTCGCGGTCGATTCGGGCGGCATAGACGGCGAACATGACCTTGACGATAGGTTCCGCGCCCCGCCGAAGGAACCGTGCCCGGCTGTGACACACGCCCTCTTGCGCCGGACCGGGCCGTCCCCGAGCCGTCCCGTGCGTCCCCGGACATGCGTGGGCCCCGTCCACGGCGCGGACGGGGCCCCTCACACATGTGCGCTTCAGCGCCGGGCGACGCCCTCCGCCCGGGCGGCCGCGGCCACGGCCGCCGTCACCGCGGGGGCGACCCGCTCGTCGAACGGGGACGGGATGACGTAGTCGGCGGCGAGATCGTCACCCACCACCGACGCCAGCGCCTCGGCCGCCGCCAGCTTCATGCCCTCGGTGATCCGGGAGGCCCGCACCTGGAGCGCGCCGGCGAAGATGCCGGGGAACGCCAGGACGTTGTTGATCTGGTTCGGGAAGTCGGACCGGCCGGTGGCCACGACGGCCGCGTACTTGTGCGCGACCTCCGGGTGCACCTCCGGGGTCGGGTTGGCCATGGCGAAGACGAAGGCGCCCTCCGCCATCGACGCCACCGCGGACTCGGGGACCGTGCCGCCGGAGACGCCGATGAAGACGTCGGCGCCCGCCAGCGCGGACTCCAGCGGGCCGGAGATCCCGGCCTTGTTGGTGAACGACGCCAGCTCCGCCTTGATCGGCGTGAGGTCCTGGCGGTCCCGCGAGACCACGCCCTTGCGGTCGGCCACCGCGACGTCCCCGATGCCGGCCTCGACCAGCATCTTGGCGATCGCGACACCCGCCGCGCCCGCACCGGAGATCACCGCACGCAGCTCGCCCAGCGGACGCCCGCTGAGCCGCGCCGCGTTCCGCAGCGCCGCGAGCGTCACGACCGCCGTGCCGTGCTGGTCGTCGTGGAAGACCGGGATGTCCAGGCGCTCCTGGAGCCGCCGCTCGATCTCGAAGCACCGCGGCGCCGAGATGTCCTCGAGGTTCACGCCGCCGAAGGACGGGGCGAGCCGGACCACGGTCTCGACGATCTCGTCGACGTCGGTGCAGCTCAGCGCGAGGGGGACCGCGTCCACACCGCCGAACTGCTTGAAGAGGATGGCCTTGCCCTCCATCACCGGGAGGGAGGCCTCGGGCCCGATGTCACCGAGCCCCAGCACGGCCGTGCCGTCGGTCACGACGGCGACGACCGAGGACTTCCACGTGTAGTCGTGGACCAGCTCCGGCTGCTCGGCGATCGCGCTGCACACCTTCGCGACGCCGGGCGTGTACGCCAGGGACAGGTCGTCCTTGTCGCGGACCGGCACGGTGGCCTGCACGGCCATCTTGCCGCCGCGGTGCAGCGCGAACGCCGGGTCGAAGGACTCCAGGGGCTCTGCCCCGCCGCCCTGCTCGGAAGCGTCCCGGTTCTCGCTGTCGCTGCGAGGATTGACAATCTCCGCTGCCACTTGGTTTTACCCCTTAAGTGTTCATTGTTTGAGGGTTGCCACTCCTGGTGAGGGGTGGGCGGGACCGCGCCAGGCCCGGAGGGGTTGATGCGTACGGGCCGAACGCGACGGGCGCGCCGCACACGCGCCCTGAGCCCCGGATGAGGGGTGTAAAGAACCTTCTTACCGGACGGACGCGGTCGGCGACGAGTCCATAACGCGAAGGTCACATGCCGACGCCATGAAGCTTCGTCCGATATCAGGACAAGACCTGGACGAAGTCCCAGCAAGCCCGCAAGTGCCCCGTGGACTCGGCGGGTCGCCCGCGCAACAGGCGTATCAGCGGAGATCTTGCGGTCGGAATAGAGGATTCCCGAAGAGTCTGCGGTCGCGATGTACCCAAGTGGCCGGGTTCGACGACCCGCCGTTATCCGATTTTGACATCGCAAGCACCCTGAACGGGCCAATCCGAATGGCAAGATGCCGTAATCACACGAGGTCGCGGCACTCGAAGATGTGTGCGCCTGTCGACCCCGCGGCGATGCCGACAGGCCATCGCCGGCCCCATCGGCAACTCCACCCATCCGCCGGAGGAACCCACCATGACCGCAAGCACCACCCGTCGTACCACCGCCGCGCGCTCCCGGATTGCAGCGGTCGGCGCGATCGCGGTCGCAGGCGCACTGCTTCTCACCGGCTGCGGTGACCAGACGGGGAGCAGCGGCGGCTCGGACTCGGGCGAGGGCAAGTCCAACTCCGCCCCGCTGTTCGACAAGCTGCCCCAGAAGATCCAGGACGCCGGCGTCCTGAAGGCGGGCACCAATGCCGAGTACGCCCCGATGGAGTTCCAGGAGGGCGGCAAGATCGTCGGCGTCGACCCCGACATCGCCGCCGCGCTGGGCGAGAAGCTGGGCGTCAAGGTCGAATTCACCTCCGGCAGCTTCGACGGTCTGATCACCGCGCTGAACTCGGGCCGCTACGACATCGCGATGTCGTCCATCACGGACAACAAGCAGCGTCAGGAGGGCCTGGACGACAAGGGCAAGAAGCTCGGTCCGGGCGTCGACTTCGTCGACTACTTCGTGGCCGGCACCGCCGTGTACGTCCAGAAGGGCAACCCGGAGGGGATCAACTCCATCGAGGACCTCTGCGGCCGGCCGGCCGCCGTGCAGCGCGGCACCACGTACGAGAAGGCGCTGCAGGACCAGTCCAAGAAGTGCACGGACGCCGGCAAGAAGGCCGTCAAGATCCAGTCGTTCGAGAACGACACCGAGGCGCAGACCCGTGTGAAGTCCGGCGGCGCGGTCGCCGGTGTGAACGACTACCCGGTCGCCGTCGACCTGGCCCGCAAGGCCGACAACGGCAACGCCTTCGAGGTCATCGGCGAGCAGGTGGACGCCGGTCCGTTCGGCATCGCCGTCAACAAGGACAACAAGGAGCTCACCGAGGCTCTGGAGGCGGCCGTCAACGCGATCATCGAGGACGGCACCTACAAGAAGATCCTCGAGAAGTGGGGCGCCGAGACCGGCGCCATCGACAAGGCCATGGTCAACGGCGGCAAGTGACGGTCCCGGGCACGACTGAAGGGCAGTCACAGTGAGCGACAAATTCGACAAGGAGACGGCCGGCGCCCGACCGGCGACCGCCGTCTCCAAGGACGACGGGCCCGCCCCCGCGGCGCCCGCGGCGATCAAGGCCATTCCGGTCCGTCACTACGGCCGCTGGGTCAGCGCCGTCGTCGTGCTGGGCCTGGTGGCCCTCCTCGTCAACGCCTTCGCCACCGCGGAGAAGATCCAGTGGCAGGCCGTCGGCGACTACGTCTTCGACAGCACCGTCCTGGCCGGCGCCGGGCGCACCCTCTTGATCAGCATCCTGGCGATGGTCATGGGTGTGGTCCTCGGTGTGGTCCTCGCCGTGATGCGGCTGTCGAAGAACCCGGTGACGAGCTGGGTGGCGTGGGTCTACATCTGGTTCTTCCGCGGCACGCCGGTGTACGTGCAGCTCCTGCTGTGGTTCAACCTGGCGCTGATCTTCCCGGTGCTCAATCTCGGCCCGCTGTACAAGGACGAGATGGTCGACGTCATGACGCCGTTCATGGCGGCCCTGCTGGGCCTCGGCCTGAACGAGGCGGCGTACATGGCGGAGATCTGCCGCGCCGGTCTCCAGTCCGTCGACGAGGGCCAGACCGAGGCCGCGCACGCGCTGGGCATGAGCCACGGCAAGACGCTGCGGCGCATCGTGATCCCGCAGGCGATGCGGGTGATCGTGCCGCCGACCGGCAACGAGTTCATCAACATGCTGAAGACCTCGTCGCTGGTGTACGCGGTGACGTACAACGAACTGCTGCGCGCCACCTCGACGATCGGCTCCACGTCGTACGCCGTCATGGAGATGCTGTTCGTGGCGTGCATCTGGTACCTGGTCATCACCAGCGTGTTCAGCGTCGGCCAGTACTACCTGGAGCGCCGTTTCGCACGCGGCTCGTCCCGGAACCTGCCCGCGACCCCGTGGCAGAAAGTCAAGGCCAACCTGACGGCCTTCAGCCGCGAGAGGAGCAGCACGGTATGACGGCCATGGTGAAGGCCGAGGGCGTCCACAAGTCCTTCGGCGGTGTGCAGGTCCTCAAGGGCATCGACCTGGAGGTGAGGACCGGCGAGGTGTTCTGCCTCATCGGCCCCTCCGGCTCGGGCAAGTCGACCTTCCTGCGGTGCATCAACCACCTGGAGAAGATCAACGCCGGCCGGCTGTACGTCGACGGCGACCTGGTGGGCTACCGCCAGAAGGGCGACAAGCTCTACGAGCTGAAGGACAGCGAGGTCGCCCAGCAGCGCCGGGACATCGGCATGGTCTTCCAGCGCTTCAACCTGTTCCCGCACATGACGGCCGTCGAGAACGTCATGGAGGCGCCGGTCCAGGTCAAGGGCGTCAGCCGGTCCGCGGCCCGGCAGCGGGCGCTGGAGCTGCTGGACCGGGTGGGTCTGGCCGACAAGGCCGGGAACTACCCCTCCCAGCTCTCCGGCGGCCAGCAGCAGCGGGTGGCGATCGCGCGTGCGCTCGCCATGGACCCCAAGCTGATGCTGTTCGACGAGCCGACCTCGGCGCTCGACCCGGAGCTGGTCGGTGACGTCCTCGACGTCATGCGCGACCTGGCCGAGTCGGGCATGACGATGATCGTCGTCACGCACGAGATGGGCTTCGCCCGCGAGGTGGGCGACAGCCTGGTGTTCATGGACGGCGGTGTGGTGGTCGAGTCCGGCCACCCCCGGGACGTGCTGACCAACCCGCAGCACGAGCGCACCCAGTCGTTCCTGTCGAAGGTGCTCTGACCTCGGCATCCCGCGCACGGCGAAGGGGCGGTACGGATTCCCGTACCGCCCCTTCCGTCTGCGCCATGCGCGTGGTGTGCGCTACTTCAGCGCCAGCAGCAACGTGTCCGACGGGGAGCACCACACCGGGCGGGCCTCGGCGAAGCCGGCCTCGCGGAGCGTGCGCGCGTGCCAGGCCGGGGAGGGCATGTCGCCGTCGGCGTGCTCGCCGTAGATCTCGAAGCGGCGGGCGGTGGGCCCGGCGAGGACGGGGTCCTTCGCGGCGAGCTGCCACCACTCGGCCCAGTCGAGGGCGCCCTCGGCCCTGGCCTGATCCATGCGGGCGTGGCGCTGTGCGCGCTCGGCCGCGTTGATCCGGGGCGTGGTCTCGTCGATCATGTGGTCCGCGTTCATGAAGACGCCGCCGTCGCGGACCAGGCCCGCGAGGTGCCCGTAGAGGTCCGCGAGGGGTTCCCGGTGCAGCCAGTGCAGGGCGGTGGCGGTGAGCACGGCGTCGTAGGAGTCGTGCGGGAGCCTCGAGACCCAGCCGGGGTCCTTCAGGTCGGCGGTGACGAAGGTGACCCGCTCGTCGCCGGCGAAGGTGCCCTCGGCGATGGCGAGCAGCGCCGGGTCCAGGTCGACGCCGGTGCTGGTGGCGTCCGGGAGGCGGGCGAGCAGCCGGGCGGTGATGCTGCCGGTGCCGCAGGCCAGGTCCAGGACGCGCGGGGCGGTGCCGACGAGGGCCTCGACCATGTCGAGCATGACCCGGAAGCGTTCCTCCCGGTCGGGCATGTACCACTCCTGCTGGCGGTCCCAGCTGTCCTGCCAGGCCTGCCAGTCGGTACCGGCCGTGGTGATGTGCGAGTCCGTCATGGGCCCTCCCTGGCACTGCACTCCGTAATACCCTGGACGCACGATCGTCTGTTACCCGACCGCACGCACGACCATAGAGCCCCTGCGTAAGGATTCCAAGTGGAACTGGCCTATTACTCGGACTACGCCGTCCGTCTCGTGAACACCGAGGAGCCGGTCCGGGGCACGGACACGCTCACCTCGGTCGAGGCCGTGCGCGACCTGTTCGGCGGCAACGGGTCGGCCGCCCGGCGGGCCACCGAGGCGGACGTCACGCGGTTCCGCTCGGTCCGGGCGAGGCTCCGGTCGGTCTTCGAGGCGGCGGACGACGGCGACGAGACCCTCGCCGTCGACCTGCTGAACTCCCTGCTGCTGGAGTTCCCGGTGAGCCCGCAGATCTCCGGGCACGACTTCCGCGACGACGACGGCCGCCCGCTGTGGCACATGCACCTGGCCGACCATCCGTCGAACGCGACCGCCGGGTACGCCGCGATCGCCGCGATGGGCCTGGCCTTCCACCTCACCGAGTACGGCGTGGACCGCCTCGGGCTGTGCGAGGCCGCGCCCTGCCGCAACGCCTACCTGGACACCTCGACCAACCGCTCCCGCCGCTACTGCTCGGACCGCTGCGCCACCCGGGCGAACGTGGCCGCCTACCGGGCCCGCAAACGCCTGGAGGCGGACCGGTCGGACAGCACAGGCCGGGCCGAGGTCAGCAGCCAGAGCAGCAGCGCGAGCGGCGACCGCCGGGCCGCCGGGCGCGGCCGGTAGCGGAAGCGGACCCGGCCCAGCACCAGCTCGTCGGGGACGACGCCGTAGTCGGTGCTGTCCCCGCCCGCGTACGCGTTGTCCCCCAGCACCCACCAGCCGCCGTCCCGCCGCTCGGCCGCCCGCTTGACGACCAGCAGGTCCTGCTGGAACGGATGGCGCAGCACGATCACGTCACCGCGTCTGACCCGCGCCCCGTAGTGGACCAGGAGCCGGTCCCCGTGGCGCAGCGTGGGCACCATGGACGGCCCGGTCACCTCGGCCACCCCGAAGGGAAGCGGCGCCCTCACCCGCTCGGCGTCCTGCGACAGCTCCGGCATCTCCCGGCACCTCCCCGGTTCTTCCTCCACCAGTCTCAGTCTGACCCCGGACTTTTGTCCTAAGCCCACGGGGGCACTCGCGAAAACCGGTCCGTCACGGAGTAATGTCCCCTGTGAGAAGACGATCACGAGGAAGGAAACGCTTCATGCTTTCCCGCCTGTTTGCCCCCAGGGTCAAGGTCAGCGCGCACTGCGACCTCCCCTGCGGTGTGTACGACCCGGCCCAGGCCCGCATCGAGGCGGAGTCGGTCAAGGCCGTCCAGGAGAAGATGGCCGGCAACGACGACCCGCACTTCCAGGCGCGTGCCACGGTCATCAAGGAGCAGCGCGCCGAGCTGGCCAAGCACCACGTCTCGGTGCTGTGGAGCGACTACTTCAAGCCGCCGCACTTCGAGAAGTACCCGGAGCTGCACCAGCTGGTCAACGACACCCTGAAGGCCCTCTCGGCCGCCAAGGCGTCGACCGACCCGGCCACCGGCCAGAAGGCGCTGGACTACATCGCCCAGATCGACAAGATCTTCTGGGAGACCAAGAAGGCCTGACCCGGCCGCACGCTTCCGGCGGCCGGCGGTCGGTGCACCATCGCGGGTCCCGGGGCCCTTTTCCCGAAGGGGGCCCGTCGCTTCACGCGGCGGGTCCCCTTCGGTGTTCCCCGGCGCCGTTCGCGGGGCCCGTGGGATGCTGGGCGCATGGAGCTGGAGGATCTGGTGCGGCTGCGACGGGCGCGGGACCGGATGGACCGGGAGTACGCCGAGCCGCTCGACATCGCGGAACTGGCGCGGACGGCCCTGATGTCGCCCGGCCACTTCCAGCGCAGCTTCCGGGCCGCGTACGGGCAGACGCCGTACGCGTATCTGATGACGCGGCGGATCGAGCGGGCCAAGGCGCTGCTGCGCAAGGGAGACCTCTCGGTGACCGAGGTGTGCCTGGCGGTCGGCTGTACGTCGCTCGGGTCGTTCAGCTCGCGGTTCACCGAGCTGGTCGGGGAGACGCCGAGCGCCTACCGTGCCCGGTCGCACGACGAGAGCGCGGTCATCCCGCCGTGCGTCGTGCGCACGTACACCCGGCCGGTGCGGACCCCCCGGCGGCGGGTCGACCCGAGCGGGAACTTCTGACGCGGACGGCAGGAACGGCGGAAACGGTATGGACAGGGCGACGGACGTACGGCTCGCGCAGTGCTTCATCGCGGTCGACGACCACGACAAGGCGCTGGCCTTCTACTGCGACGTGCTGGGCTTCGAGGTGCGCAACGACGTGGGGTTCGAGGGGATGCGCTGGGTGACCGTCGGCTCCCCCGACCAGGACGTGGAGATCGTCCTGGAGCCGCCCGCCGCGAGCCCGGACGCCTCCCCCGCCGACAAGCAGGCGATGGCCGAGCTGCTCGCCAAGGGCATGCTGCGCGGGGTCAACTTCACCACCACCGACTGCGACGCCCTCTTCGAGCGGGTGCGGGCCGCGGGCGCCGACGTGCTCCAGGAGCCGGTGGACCAGCCCTACGGGATGCGGGACTGCGCGTTCCGCGACCCGGCCGGCAACATGGTGCGCTTCCTGGAGCGTCCGGCGGACTGAACGCCGGCCGGTTCGGCGCCGCCCGCGGTACGGCCACGCCGGCGCGCCCTTGCCCGCCTCAGCCTCGCCCGACGGCCGGGGCCAGCAGCGCCGCCGTCACCGCGAGCGGGAGGGTGACGGCCAGGGCGGCCACCGCGCCGCGCGGGACCGCGCCGGACGGCGGCGGGCCGCCGGAGGCCGGCCCCGCCCACAGCCGGGCCGTCTCCCGGCGCTCACGTCCGCGCCGCACCGCGGCCCGGACCCGCAGGACGGCCGCGGCCGTGCCCCCGGCCGCCGCCACCGCGCACGGCACCCACCAGTGCGGCGCCACCAGCAGCGCCGGTGCCAGCGCGGCGACGGTGCCCCAGCCGGTCAGGCAGGCGAGCGCCGCGGTCCGCCGGGAGGGCGGCCGGTCGGCCGCACCGGCCCGCAGGTCGGCGAGCGCGGGCAGGTACCAGACGCAGCCGGCGGCGGTGACCAGCGCGCACCCGAGGGCGAGGACGGGCTGCGCCATGGCTCACCGCCCCGCTTCCAGGGCGGCCACCTCGGGATGGTGCAGGTCGAACGCCGGGGACTCGCTGCGGATCTTCGGCAGGGAGTGGAAGTTGTGGCGCGGGGGCGGGCAGGAGGTGGCCCACTCCAGCGAGCGGCTGAAGCCCCAGGGGTCGTCCACGCCCACGGGCTCGCCGTACTTGGCGGTCTTCCAGACGTTGTAGAAGAACGGCAGGACCGACAGGCCGAGCAGGAACGAGCCGACGGTGGACAGGGTGTTGAGGGCGGTGACGCCGTCCGCGGCCAGGTAGTCGGCGTACCGGCGGGGCATGCCCTCCACGCCCAGCCAGTGCTGGACCAGGAACGTCAGATGGAAGCCGACGGTCAGCGTCCAGAAGGTGATCTTCCCGAGCCGCTCGTCGAGCATCTTGCCGGTGAACTTCGGCCACCAGAAGTGGAATCCGGCGAACATCGCGTACACCACCGTGCCGAACACGGTGTAGTGGAAGTGCGCGACGACGAAGTACGTGTCCGAGACGTGGAAGTCCAGCGGCGGTGAGGCCAGCAGAACGCCCGTCAGGCCGCCGAAGAGGAACGTCACCAGGAAGCCCAGCGTCCACAGCATCGGCGTCTCGAAGGAGAGGCTGCCCTTCCACATGGTGCCGATCCAGTTGAAGAACTTCACCCCGGTCGGCACCGCGATCAGCATCGTCATGAACGAGAAGAACGGCAGCAGCACACCGCCCGTGACATACATGTGGTGCGCCCACACGGTCACGGAGAGACCGCCGATGGCGATGGTCGCGCCGATCAGCCCCATGTACCCGAACATCGGCTTGCGGGAGAAGACCGGCACCACCTCGGAGACGATGCCGAAGAACGGCAGCGCCAGGATGTACACCTCGGGATGGCCGAAGAACCAGAACAGGTGCTGCCACAGCAGCGCCCCGCCGTTCCCGGGGTCGAAGATGTGGCTGCCGAACGTCCGGTCGCACTCCAGCGCGAACAGCGCGGCCGCCAGGACCGGGAAGACGATCAGCACGAGCAGCGCCGTGAGCAGCACGTTCCAGGTGAAGATCGGCATGCGGAACATCGTCAGGCCGGGCGCGCGCATGCAGATGATCGTGGTGATGAAGTTGACCGCGCCGAGGATCGAGCCGAAACCGGAGAGCGCGACGCCCATGATCCAGAGGTCGGCGCCGATGCCCGGCGAGTAGATCTCGTTCGACAGCGGCGCGTACAGGAACCAGCCGAAGTCGGCGGCACCGCCCGGCGTGAGGAAGCCGGCCGCCGCGATCGAGGAGCCGAACAGGAACAGCCAGAACGCCAGCATGTTCAGCCGCGGGAACGCCACGTCGGGGGCGCCGATCTGCAGCGGCATGATCCAGTTGGCGAATCCGGTGAACAGCGGCATGGCGAACATCAGCAGCATGATCGAACCGTGCATCGTGAACGCCTGGTTGAACTGCTCGTTCGACATGACCTGAAGGCCGGGCCGGGCGAGTTCGGCGCGCATCATCAGCGCCATCACGCCGCCGACGACGAAGAAGACGAACGCGCTGACCAGGTACAGCGTGCCGATCTTCTTGTGGTCGGTGGTCGTCAGCCAGTCCACCCAGGCGGCCGGGCGCGTCGCGGCCGGCGGCGGGGCGGGCCGCGCGGCGGCGTCCGTCTCCGGCGCCGGCCGGGGCCGCTCGTCCACGGCGGCTTCCTGGTGCTGTGTGCGTGTCTCGTCCACCGGACGTCTTCCTCCCCATGTGTGGTGCGCGCCCATGATCGAAGGGGGGAGGGCGGCTCCACATGGGTCGAAAGGTCCCCGTGCGGGCCTCGGGACGGGGCCGAAGGTCCCGTGTCGCGGGGTCAGAAACGGAGGCGGGTACGGGGCATGGGGACGCGGGGCATGGGGACGCGGGGCGTGCGGTCGCGCGCGGCGCCCTCGGGCCACAGGACCTCCACTTCGATGCCGCGCGCACGCGCGTAGGTCACCAGGTGGGCGGTGGCGTCACGGCCGTCGGAGGGCGAGCCGTCCCAGACGGCCAGCAGCAGGGAACTGGCGGCGACGAGGCGTTCGTCGGCGCCCACGCAGGCGTCGCGGTCCGTGGGGTCGTAGTCGAGCAGCCTCACCTGGTCGGCGAGGGTTAGCAGTTCGCCGGTGGCCGACCGGTCCCGCGGGGGCGGCAGCGCGGGCACGCCGATGCTGGTGGGGATGACCACGGCCAGCGGCCGGCCGGATGCGCGCGCCGCACGGCCGGACGCCAGCGACGTGCCCGCGGCGGCGCGGACCATGATCCTCGCCCGCTCGGGACGCCGCGCCAGCCGGGTCCGTACGGCCTTCTCCACCCGGCGCAGTGACACGTCGGTCAGATCATGGTGTCCGACGACCGCGATGTCCCCGTGCGCCGGCCCCGTCGGCGTCCCGTTCCGGCCCATCAACGCCCCCCGTTCCGCTCGTCCTCCGTCCGCGGGGCCAGTGAAGCGGGGCGCGCGAGGCTGCGTACAGGGCCGAACGTCCCTCTGCGGCGGGGTTCGCCCCTGAGGGGGAGGGGCTACCGGTCAGCCCTGCGAGCCGGTCGTGCGGGGTTCGCGCCACATCGGGTACATCAGCGGGCCGTCCGGGAGGCGCAGCGGCTCGCCGACGTGCTCGAAGCCGAGGCGGCGGTACAGGACGGCGCTGCGCTCGCTGCTGGCCTCCAGGTACGCGGCGCGGCCCTCGCGGTCGCAGCGGTCGAGGACGGAGCCGATCAGCGCGGTGCCAAGCCCCTCGCCCTGCCGGCCGGGGGCGACGCCGATCATCCACAGGTACTCGTGGGCGCGGCCCTGGGGGTGGATGCCCGCGGTGAGCCGGCCGATCATCTCCACCCGCTCGTTGTCCGGGTCGACGGCCCGGCGCAGCTCGGCGAACTCGTCCTCGCCCTCGGCCGCCCCGCCGTGTCCGGGGTCCTCCGCGGGCACGGACATCCACAGGGCGCACGCGGAGCCGTCCTCGACGAGGTCGACGCGCCCGTCGGCGAGGGTGGCGTCGGTGAAGGCGGCCATGAGCCGGTGGTGCGTCGCACGGCGGTACTCCGCGCCGGGGAACACCCAGCTGCTGACCGGGTCGTCCTGGAACGCCTCGTCCAGCAGCCGGACCACCAGCTCCCGGTCGTCCCCGCCGGCCGTCCGGATCGCCACGCCCATGTCCGCCCCTTCGTTCCAACCGTCGTGTCGCGTACGGGGGTTGAGACTAGCCGGACGGGCGGGCGAGCAGGGGGCGGGTCCCGCACACCGTGGGGAAGTGCGGGACCCGCCGGTCCGGGACCACGGAGCCGTACGGGTCAGGGTCCGCACGGCGGCTCGTGGTCCCGGGGCCGGGGGGACGGCCCGAGCCGTCCCGTCAGGTGGTGCGCCGGGTCACGAACTCGGCGAGGGCCAGCAGGCCTCCCGCCGCCTCCGGGTCCGGCACGGCACGGGCCACCTCCTGCATCGCGCGGGCCATCCGGTCCGCCGCCTGGGTCTGCGCCCAGTCGCGGCCGCCGGCCCGCTCCACGAGATGGGTGAGGCCTACGACGTCCCCCTCCCGGTGCGGGGCGGCGTACGCGGCGGCCAGCTCCCCCGCCTCCGGGGTGCCGGAGGTGAGCGCGGCGACGACCGGCAGCGACTTCTTGCGGGCGGCGAGGTCCGCACCGGCCGGCTTGCCGGTGCGGCGCGGGTCGCCCCAGGTGCCGATCACGTCGTCGATCAGCTGGAACGCCAGCCCGGCCGCCCGGCCGAAGGCGTCCATCGCCGCCACCTCGGCGTCCCCTGCGTCCGCGTACAGCGCGCCGAGGGCGCAGGCGCAGCCGAGCAGGGCCCCGGTCTTCGCCTCCGCCATGGCGAGGGTCTCCTCCAGGGTGACCTCGTCGGGGGCGCGCCGCTCCAGGGCCGTGTCCGCGTGCTGCCCGGCGCACAGTTCGACGACGCACTGGGCGAGCCGGGCCGCCGCGGCCGGGGCGGCGGGGTGGGGGTCCTCGGCGAGCAGCCGCAGGGCGAGCGCCTGGAGGGCGTCGCCCACGAGGATTGCGTCGGCGTCCCCGAACACCGTCCACACCGTGGGCCGGTGGCGGCGGGTGGTGTCCCGGTCCATCACGTCGTCGTGGACGAGCGTGAAGTTGTGGACCAGTTCCACCGCGGCCGCCGCCCGCAGGGCCGCCGTCCGGGCGGCGGAGCCGCCGAGCGCGGAGGCCGCCGCGAGCACCAGGGCGGGCCGGAGCGCCTTTCCCGAACCCCCGCCCGCCGGGGTGCCGTCCGCGTTCTGCCAGCCGAAGTGGTAGAGCGCGACGCGGCGCATCGGGGCGGGCAGGGAGCCGAGGGCCGTGCGCAGCACCGGGTCGACGGCGGCCCGGGTCCGCTCCAGCAGGGCGGCCGCCTCGTGCCCGTCCGCGGTGTGCGCGTCCGCGGTGTGCCGGTCCGGCCCGGGTGCGCCGTCGGGCGCGGTGCGGGCCGTGCGCTGCTCCGGGCGGCCCGTCGTCGGATGGGCCATGGACTCCGTCATCGACTTCCCCCTGGGACCGACTCGGTGAAGGCACGGAGGGACGGCGCCTGCGCACCCGTCGAGCACGTTCCCCCCAGATGTACCCGCCCGGGCGGGCGGGGACACGGCGCGCGCGGCGTCAGCCGGCGGACGGTCACCGCCACCGGCCGATCTCGACGTTCTCCAGGACGCCCAGCGCGTCCGGGACCAGCACCGCTGCCGAGTAGTAGGCCGTGACCAGGTACTTGATGATGGCCTGTTCGTTGATGCCCATGAACCGCACGGACAGGCTCGGCTCGATCTCGTCGGGGATGCCGGCCGCGCGCAGGCCGATGACGCCCTGGTCCTCCTCTCCGGTGCGCAGCGCGATGACGGAGGTGGTGCGGGCCTCGGTCACCGGGATCTTGTTGCACGGGTAGATGGGCACGCCCCGCCAGGTGGGGATGCGGTTGCCGCCGACGTCGATGGTCTCCGGGACGAGTCCCCGCTTGTTGAGCTCCCGGCCGAACGCGGCGATGGCGCGCGGGTGGGCGAGCAGCAGCCGGGTGCCGCGGCGCCTGCTGAGCAGTTCGTCCATGTCGTCGGGGCCGGGCACCCCGTCGTGCGGCTGGATCCGCTGGTCGTACTCGCAGTTGTGCAGCAGCCCGAAGTCGCGGTTGTTGATCAGCTCGTGCTCCTGGCGCTCCTTCAGCGCCTCGACGGTCAGCCGGATCTGTTGCTCCGTCTGGTTCATCGGCTGGTTGTAGAGGTCGGCCACGCGCGTGTGGATGCGCAGCACGGTCTGGGCGACGCTGAGTTCGTACTCGCGGGGCCGGGCCTCGTAGTCGACGAACGTGTGCGGGATGTCCGGCTCGCCGCTGTGGCCGGCGGCGAGGTCGATCTCCTTCTCGCCGTACTTGTTGGTGCGCTGCCGCGGGACGTCGGCCCGCCGGCGCAGGTGCTCGCGCAGGGTCTCGGACCGCTCGGCGACCTGGTCGACCGCGTCGCGGGGCAGCACCAGGACCGTGCAGGCGGTGAGGGTGCGGGCCGTGTACTCCCAGATGGCGTCGTCGTCCTGGAGGGCCTGTTCGCCGAAGTAGGCGCCGTCGGCGAGCACCCCGAGGGACTCGTCCTCGCCGTACGGACCGGTGCCGACGCGCTCCACCCTGCCGTGCGCCAGCAGGTACACCTCGTCGGCCGGGCTGCCGAAGGAGGCGATGACCTGGCCCGCCTCGATCTCCCGCTGCCGGCACCGGGAGGCCAGCTCGGTGAGCACCTCCTCGTCCTCGTAGTCGCGCAGCACCGGCAGTTCGCCCAGCTCGGCGGGGATGATCTCCACCCGGTCGCCCGTCTTCACGAAGGTCAGCCGGCCGTCGCCCACGGCATAGGTGAGCCGCCGGTTGACCCGGTACGTGCCGCCCTGCACGTCGACCCAGGGCAGCATCCGCAGCAGCCAGCGGGAGCTGATCTCCTGCATCTGCGGCACGGACTTGGTCGTGGTGGCCAGGTTCCGCGCCGCCGCCGTACCAAGGCTCTGCTGCTGCCTGGCCTGCTCCGTGCGGACCTCTTCGCCTACCGACATAAGGAAATGCCCTCCCCAATAGATCCACGCCCGGCCGTGCCGGACGTCGCGGTGCGTGATCAAGCGTTCCTCACGCACCGTGCCCGCGCCATTACCCGATCGAGCGGGGTTGGATCTTGAGAAGGGTGGGCACACTGACCGGCCGGACGGCGGCAACAACGGCGGCCGGGCGGAAGGAGATTGTCCGGATCGGCTCGCACAGCAGCCGAACGAGTACTTGAAACGCCGACTTTCGGCTATAGGCCCTGTACCAGACGGCCGCGCCCGGCGGCCGTCGTCCGGCTCGAAGGAGGGCGGCATGGCCCCACCCATGTCCGCGAGCGCGTTCCTGCGCGCTCTCAAGGCGGAGGGTCTCACGGTCGTCGAGGTCGGCGACTGGCGCGACCACAACCGCAACCACAAGGGCCCCTGGGGGCCGGTGCACGGGGTGATGATCCATCACACCGTGACCAAGGGCAGCGCCGCGACGGTGGACATCTGCCGCAGAGGCTACTCGGGCCTGCCGGGCCCGCTGTGCCACGGCGTGATCACCAAGGACGGCCGGGTGCACCTCGTCGGCTACGGCCGCGCCAACCACGCGGGGCTCGGCGACGACGACGTGCTGCGGGCGGTGATCGCCGAGAAGAAGACGTTCCCGCCGGACAACGAGGCCAACACCGACGGCAACCGGCACTTCTACGGCTTCGAGTGCGAGAACCTCGGTGACGGGAAGGACCCGTGGCCGGCGGCGCAGCTGGAGGCCATCGAGAAGGCCGCGGCGGCGGTCTGCCGCCACCACGGCTGGAACGAGCAGTCGGTCATCGGCCACCTGGAGTGGCAGCCGGGCAAGGTGGACCCGCGCGGGTTCACCATGGCCGCGATGCGCAAGCGGATCCGCGACCGCCTGAAGTGATCCCGAAGTGATCCGGCGCCGGTCCCTCGTCGCCGGTGTTCCGCACTCCTGCCCCCCCCACGCGGAGCACCGGCGCCCGGACCGGGGCCCCACCTCACCCCGCCTCGGGTGACAATGACGCGCGTGACCAGCTCCGACACTCCCGGCCCCGGCGCCCTGGCCGGCCTGCGCCCGCGGCTCCCCTCCCCGCTGGAGGAGGCCGTCGACGCGCGGTTCGAGCGGCACGGGGTGCGTCTGCTGCTGAAGCGGGACGACCTCGTCCACCCCGAGCTGGTCGGCAACAAGTGGCGCAAGCTCGCGCCGAACCTGGCGGCGGCCGGCGGCCGGACGGTGGTGACGTTCGGCGGGGCGTACTCCAACCATCTGCGGGCCACGGCCGCCGCCGGACGGCTGCTCGGTCTGCGCACGGTGGGCGTGGTGCGCGGCGAGGAGCTCGCGGGCCGGCCGCTCAACCCGTCGCTCGCGCGGTGCGCGGCCGACGGCATGCGGCTGCACTTCGTGGCGCGGTCGGTGTACCGCCGTAAGTCCGATCCGGACACCCTCGCGGCCGTGCTGCGCGCGGCGGACGCGGAGGGCGCGTACGTCGTGCCCGAGGGCGGCAGCAACGCCGTCGCGGTGCGCGGGTGCGTGGAGCTCGGCCGGGAGCTGGCGGGCGCGGCGGACGTGGCCGCGGTGGCCTGCGGCACCGGCGGCACGCTCGCGGGGCTGGCCGCCGGGCTCGCCGGGAGCGCGCGCACGCTCGGCATACCGGTGCTCAAGGGCGGCTTCCTCACCGCGGAGACACGGGCGCTCCAGACGGAGGCGTTCGGCGGGCCGCGCGGGGAGTGGACCCTGGACGAGCGGTTCCACCACGGCGGCTACGCGCGCGTGCCGGCGGACCTGGAGGCGTTCGCAGCGGACTTCGAACAGCGTCACGGCGTCCCGGTGGAACGTCTCTATGTCGCCAAGTTGCTTCACGCCCTTGTCACCCTGGCCGGGGAGGGTGCCTTCCCGCGCGGGAGCACGGTCGCCGCGGTGGTCACCGGGCGGCCGTTCCCCTGAGCCCGCGCGCCGGCCGGGAAGGGCCTACTCCGTCTCCCGGTAGGCCGCCGCCTCCTCCAGGTCCAGCCGGCGCAGCAGCGTCCGCAGCATCTCGTCATCGATGTAGCGCCCGTCGCGCAGCTTCACGAACACCTCGCGCTCGGCGCCGATCATCTCCCGCGACAGCCGCCGGTAGGTGTCGTCCACCGACTCGCCGGTGACCGGGTTGACCTGCCCGAGCCGCTCCCAGACGGCGTTGCGGCGGCGCTCCAGGACGCTGCGCAGCCGGTCGGCCAGCGGCGCCGGCAGGACGTTGCGCTCGTCGGCGAGCAGGGCGTCGAGGCGCTCCTCGGCGACCCGGGACGCCTGCGCCTGCGCGTTGGCCTCGGCCAGGGTCTCGGCCTGCGTGTCGCGCCCGGGCAGCCGCAGCATCCGGATCAGCGGGGGCAGGGTCAGCCCCTGCACGACGAGCGTGCCGATGACGGTGGTGAAGGTCAGGAAGAGCAGCAGATACCGGTGCGGGAAGTTCTCGCCCTCCGCGGTGACCGGGATCGAGAAGGCGATGGCCAGCGAGACCACCCCGCGCATCCCCGCCCACGAGATCACGAACGGCGCCTTCCAGCCGGGCCTGCGCTCCCGCGCCCGGATCCGCGCCGAGGCCAGGTACGGCAGCCAGACCGCCGGGTACACCCAGAGGAACCGCACGGCGACGACGACCACGAAGACGATCACGGCGTACCAGGCGGAGGAGCTCCCCTCGTGGTCCCCGAGCCCGCGCATGACGAAGGGCAGCTGGAGTCCGATGAGGGCGAACACGGCCGACTCCAGGACGAACGCGACCATGCCCCACACCGCCGACTCCTGGAGCCGGGTGGCGAAGTCGACCTCCCACGCGCGGTGCCCGAGGTACAGCGCGACCACGACGACGGCGATCACCCCGGAGGCGTGCACCTGCTCGGCGACGCCGTACGCGACGAACGGGATGAGCAGCGACAGCGTGTTCTGGAGCAGCGTCTCCCTGACATGGGTGCGCAGCCAGTGAAGGGGCATCATGAGCACCAGGCCGACCGCCACGCCGCCCAGGGCGGCCAGCAGGAACTCCCCCACTCCCCCGGCCCAGCTCACGCCCTCGCCGACGGACGCGGCCACGGCGACCCGGAACGCGGTGATGGCGGTCGCGTCGTTGAACAGCGACTCGCCCTGGAGGATCGTCGTGATCCGCGAGGGCAGGCCGACCCTGCGGGCCACCGCCGTCGCCGCCACGGCGTCCGGGGGCGCCACCACGGCGCCGAACACCAGCGCCGCGGTCAGCGGCAGGCCGGGCACCAGCAGGTACAGCACCCAGCCCACGGCGAGCGTCGCGAACAGCACGTACCCGACGGACAGCAGGGCCACCGGCCGCAGCTGCGCCCGCAGGTCCAGGTAGGAGCTCTCGACGGCCGCCGTGTAGAGGAGCGGCGGGAGGATCAGCGGCAGCACGATGTGCGGGTCGAGCCCGTACTCGGGCACGCCGGGGAGGTAGCTGACCGCCAGGCCCACCGCGACCAGCACCAGCGGCGGCGGCACCGGCGTCCGCCGGGCGGCGGCGGCCACCGCGGCACTGCCCGCGACCAGGAGCAGCAGGGGCATCACGTCCATGTCGGGCCCACCCTCGTTTTTCGCGCGGCCGTCCGCGCGACCGTCGTAATCTGGCAATCATGAAACAGTGCACGCACGTCGAGGCGCTGCCGCACCCGGAACCCGTCCCGCTCGGTGAGACGTGTCCCGAGTGTCTGCGGGACGGCACCGATCCGGTGCAGCTGCGCCTCTGTCTCACCTGCGGCCACGTCGGGTGCTGCGACTCCTCGCCGAACCGGCACGCCACGGAACACCACAAGGAGACCGGCCATCCCGTGATGCGGACCCATGAGCCCGGCGAGGACTGGCGGTGGTGCTTCGTCGACCACGTACTGGTGTGACGTGGCGGGACTCCGGAGCCGGACGGTTCGACGGTCCGGCGCCTGGGTACGTCAATGCGGCGCGCGCTCTTCCCATTTGGGCGTCGCAGACCCCTAGCCACGCAGCGTGTTCACAGTTTTACTATGAGTGACAGCAACGGGTCGGGGTCCCGGCGACAGGACCGCGGGGAGCGCGATAGCGTCACCGCTGAACCACGTAGCGCGTTGCCCGGGGGCGAACACAGGCCCTGAAACGCTTGTACCACCTTGGAGGTGAGGGTGTCCCAGATCGCTGGCGAGCCCGCGACCCAGGACTTCGTGGAAGTCCGGCTGCCGGCCGCGGGGGCCTACCTGTCGGTGCTGCGTACGGCCACGGCCGGCCTCGCGGCCCGTTTGGACTTCACCCTCGACGAGATCGAGGACCTGCGCATCGCGGTCGACGAGGCCTGCGCGATCCTGCTCCAGCAGGCCGTGCCGGGATCGGTGCTCAGTTGCGTCTTCCGGCTCGTCGACGACTCGCTCGAGGTCACCGTCTCGGCGCCCACCACGGACGGCCACGCCCCCTCGCGGGACACCTTCGCCTGGACAGTGCTGTCCGCGCTCGCGGGCAAGGTCTCCTCGGCCGTGGACGACGACAAGACCGTGTCGATCAGCCTCTACAAACAGCGCGGCGCGGGACCCGGGCCGGCGTGAGGAGCGAGGACGGGCCGGTGCGGGACGAAGAACGCGGCACAAGGGAGCTGCCGGCCGGGCGCGCGCCGGACGGCATCGACGGCATCCCCGAGCAGGCCCGGCCGCATCCGGAGGACGACTCCGCCAGGGGCGTCCGGCCGGGCGGCGGGCAGGCCGGCGGTGCCGTGCGGGACACGTCCGCGGCCGGGCCGGCCGCTCCCGGCGGGGACGCCCCCGCCCTGGCCGAGCCGGTGGCGGGGGACGAGGCGAGCGCTCGGGGAAGGGCGACGGGCGGGACGATGAGCGAGCACGAGCGAGAGGCCGAGGAGCAGGCGGCGCCTGCCTCCGGCGCACGGAGCGCACCGGGTGCGCCGGGCACGCACGCGCACCACGACCCGCACGACCGCAGCGGGGCGCGCGCCCTCTTCCTCGAACTGCGCACGCTCCAGGACGGCACCCCGGAGTACGCGGAGCTGCGCAACCGTCTGGTGCGGATGCATCTGCCGCTCGTCGAGCACCTGGCGCGCCGCTTCCGCAACCGCGGCGAGCCTTTGGACGACCTGACCCAGGTCGCCACGATCGGGCTGATCAAGTCCGTGGACCGCTTCGACCCGGACCGGGGCGTGGAGTTCTCCACGTACGCCACACCGACGGTCGTCGGCGAGATCAAGCGGCACTTCCGTGACAAGGGCTGGGCGGTGCGCGTGCCGCGCCGGCTCCAGGAGCTGCGGCTGGCGCTGACCACGGCCACGGCGGAGCTGTCCCAGCTGCACGGCCGCTCCCCCACGGTGCACGAGCTCGCCGAGAAGCTGGCGATCTCGGAGGAGGAGGTCCTGGAGGGGCTGGAGTCGGCGAACGCCTACTCCACGCTGTCCCTGGACGTCCCCGACACCGACGACGAGTCCCCGGCGGTCGCCGACACCCTCGGCGCGGAGGACGAGGCGCTGGAGGGCGTGGAGTACCGGGAGTCGCTCAAGCCGCTGCTGGAGGACCTCCCGCCGCGTGAGAAGCGGATCCTGCTGCTGCGCTTCTTCGGCAACATGACCCAGTCGCAGATCGCGCAGGAGGTCGGCATCTCGCAGATGCACGTCTCCCGGCTGCTGGCCCGCACCCTGGCCCAGCTGCGGGAGAAGCTGCTCGTCGAGGAGTAGACGCCGGCGAGGAGTGTGCGCCGGCGCGGCGCGTCACCGCGCGCCGTCGCCCGCGTTCCCGGGTCCGCGGATGCCGAGGGCCCGGGTGGTCTCCGCGTTGATCAGCAGCACCAGCGCGGTCACGGCGACGACGGCGAGCACGATCCCGGCGGGGACGGCCACGCCGTCGGACGTCAGCATGTTGTACGCCACCGGCAGCGCCATGATCTGCGTGATGACGGCGGGCCCGCGGCTCCAGCTCCGCCGGGCGAACAGGCCGCGCGCGGCCAGCAGCGGCAGCAGCGCCAGCACGATCAGGGTGACCCCGCCGGTGACGGCCTGCTGCCGGTCGTCCGGCTCTCCCGCGAGGCCGAGCACCAGCAGCCAGACGCCGCCCACGACCAGCGCGAGGCCCTCCAGCGCGGCGAGGGCCGCGGCGTACGTCAGGCGGCGCGGACGGGCGCCGGTGTCGTCGGGGCCGGTGACGGGGGTCTGCTCGCTGCTCACCCTTGCAGGGTAGCCGCCGCCGTGAAGCCGCCCCGTGGCGAGGTTCACGCCCCGCGCCGTGCACCGGGCGGGGCCTCGGTCTGGGCCGGGTACCGCCGAGTAGGTACTCTGCACGTCATGCGTGCACTTCTCGTGGTCAACCCGGCGGCAACCACCACCAGTGCGCGCACGCGCGACGTGCTGATCCACGCGCTCGCCAGTGAGATGAAACTGGACGCCGTGACCACCGAGTACCGGGGTCACGCCCGCGACCTGGGCCGGCAGGCGGCGGAGAGCGGCGAGGTCGACCTGGTGGTCGCCCTGGGCGGCGACGGCACGGTGAACGAGGTCGTCAACGGCCTGCTGCACGCGGGCCCCGACCCGGAGCGCCTGCCCGGTCTCGCGGTGGTTCCCGGCGGCTCCACCAATGTCTTCGCCCGCGCCCTGGGGCTGCCCAACCAGCCGGTGGAGGCGACCGGCGTGCTGCTGGACGCCCTGCGCGAGGGCCGGGAGCGGACCGTGGGCCTGGGGCTGACCTCGGGCACGCCGGGCACCGAGGACGAGGCGGTGCCGTCGCGCTGGTTCACCTTCAACGCGGGGCTGGGCTTCGACGCCGGCGTGGTCGGCCGGGTGGAGCAGCAGCGGGAGCGGGGCCGGAGGTCGACGCACGCGCTGTACATGCGCCAGGTGGTGCGTCAGCTGCTGGGCGACCCGCACCGCCGGCGCGGGGTGATCACGCTGGACCTCGAGGGCGAGGAGCCGGTCGAGGACCTGGTGCTGTCCATAGTCTCGAACACCTCGCCGTGGACGTTCCTCGGCAACCGCCCGATCTACGCCTCGCCCCAGGCGTCCTTCGACACGGGACTCGATATTTTCGGTCTCACCCGCATGTCGACCCCCGCGGTTGCCCGGTATGGCACGCAGTTGCTCACTTCGTCCCCGGAGCGCGGACCCCGCGGCAGGCACGCCGTGACGCGGCACGATCTGACCCGCTTCACCTTGCATTCGAAGGTGCCGCTGCCCCTTCAGATGGACGGTGACCACCTGGGGCTGCGTACCAGCGTGACGTTCACAGGCGTTCGCCGTGCACTGCGTGTGATTGTGTGAGCAGAAAGGGCCAAAGTCCTTTCAGTCGAACGTTTAGGCCAGGGTCCACCCCATGGAAGTACGGCTGTGACCTAGTCGACACCGAAGAATCAAAAAAAACTTTCCGGAAGGGGTTGTATCCGCCGCCGAGGTTTGCGAGTCTCTTCTTGGCGATCGGGACGGCCCGCAACACCGGCCTCCAGAGATCACCGGAACCCCCCTTCAAACCATGGACCACGCCAGGGAACCTGGCGGTCGGCCCTTCCCTTGTCGGGGGATTCGTGAAAGCGTTCACATTCACAAGCACCTGAAGTAATACCAAGGAGAGGTAGCAGCCATGGACTGGCGTCACAACGCCGTTTGCCGCGAGGAAGACCCCGAGCTCTTCTTCCCCATCGGCAACACCGGTCCCGCGCTGCTGCAGATCGAGGAAGCCAAGGCCGTCTGCCGCCGCTGCCCGGTGATCGAGCAGTGCCTGCAGTGGGCGCTCGAGTCCGGTCAGGACTCCGGCGTCTGGGGTGGTCTCAGCGAGGACGAGCGTCGCGCGATGAAGCGCCGCGCCGCCCGCAACCGGGCGCGTCAGGCCTCCGCCTGACGACCCCGCCCCAGCAAACAGCCTGAGCTTGGCGGCGCGTGTGCGCCCGTCCGGATGAATCCGTGGACGGCGCACACGCATCTCCCGCCCCGAGCCGCAGCGCGAAGTTCCCCCGATGTCCGACCCGATCGGGCAGGGGAAGCGAAAGAACGAGCATCAGCCCCGGACCGTGGTCCGGGGTCTTTTGCTGTCCGGGCCAGGACGGCGCCGGACCCGTACGGCGCCGGGCCCGGATCGCACCGCACCTCGGCGGCACCGGGCCCCGGCGGTCAGGCGTCCGCCTGGACCGGGATGTCGAGGATCACCCGGGTCCCCCGCTCCGGCGCCGGCACCATGTCGAAGGCGCCGCCCAACTCCCCCTCCACCAGCGTCCGTACGATCTGAAGGCCCAGGTTGCCCGCGGTGTGCGGGTCGAAGCCCGCGGGCAGGCCCACCCCGTCGTCCTGCACGGTGACCAGCAGACGCGCCTCCCGTGAGGTGCCGCCGCGCACCGCGGACACCTCGACGGTGCCGGTCTCGCCTTCGCGGAAGCCGTGCTCCAGGGCGTTCTGGAGCACCTCGGTCAGCACCATCGACAGCGGTGTGGCCACCTCGGCGTCGAGTATCCCGAAGCGGCCCGAGCGCCGGCCGGTGACCTTGCCCGGGGAGATCTCGGCGACCATGGCGAGCACCCGGTCGGCGATCTCGTCGAACTCCACGCGCTCGTCCAGGTTCTGGGACAGCGTCTCGTGGACGATGGCGATGGACCCGACCCGCCGCACGGCCTCCTCCAGCGCCGCCCGTCCGCGCTCGGAGCCGATCCGGCGGGCCTGGAGCCGCAGCAGCGCGGCCACCGTCTGGAGGTTGTTCTTCACCCGGTGGTGGATCTCCCGGATGGTGGCGTCCTTGGTAATCAACTCGCGTTCGCGGCGGCGCAGTTCGGTCACGTCGCGGAGCAGCACCAGCGAACCGATGCGGGTGCCCTTCGGCTTGAGCGGGATCGCGCGGAACTGGATGACGCCGTCGTCGGACTCGATCTCGAACTCGCGGGGCGCCCAGCCGCTCGCGACCTTCGCCAGCGCCTCGTCCACCGGGCCGCGCGAGGGGGCGAGTTCGGCGGTGGTGTGCCCGAGGTGATGGCCCACCAGATCCGCGGCGAGGCCCAGGCGGTGGTAGGCGGACAGGGCGTTGGGCGAGGCGTACTGGACGACGCCGTCGGCGTCGAGGCGGATCAGGCCGTCGCCGACCCGCGGCGAGGCGTCCATCTCCAGCTGCTGGTTCGCGAACGGGAAGGCGCCGGCCGCGATCATCTGGGCCAGGTCCGAGGCGCTCTGGAGATACGTGAGCTCCAGCCGGCTGGGGGTGCGCACGGTGAGCAGGTTGGTGTTGCGCGCGATCACGCCGAGCACCCGGCCCTCGCGCCGTACCGGGATGGACTCGACGCGGACCGGGACCTCCTCGCGCCACTCCGGGTCGCCCTCGCGCACGATCCGGCCCTCGTCCAGGGCGGCGTCCAGCATGGGCCGCCGACCGCGCGGGACGAGATGGCCGACCATGTCGTCCTGGTAGGAGGTGGGGCCGGTGTTGGGCCGCATCTGGGCGACGGAGACGTAGCGGGTGCCGTCGCGGGTGGGGACCCACAGGACCAGGTCGGCGAAGGAGAGGTCGGAGAGCAGCTGCCACTCCGAGACCAGCAGGTGGAGCCACTCGAGGTCGGTGTCGTCGAGGGCGGTGTGCTGGCGGACGAGTTCGTTCATGGAGGGCACGTCGGCGAGCGTACCCGCGTGTTCGCGCGCCCCGGAAACACCCGCGGGCCGCGGCGCCTGGGAGGGACCCTCAACCCTCCCGGCACCGCAGCCCGGAGCAATATCGGCCGGTGGGGTGTGCGGTCCCGGTCGGCCGAAGGATGAGGAGCCGGGGCAGTCAGGGCAGAGAGCCTCGGATCCTCGGTCCGCCTTCCTGTGCGGGGAAGGCAGGTCTGTGTGTCTGCTACGCATTGTGGACTAGACCACTGCGCCTGTAAATGCGTCGTGCGGAGGTTCTTCGACCGTGGCTCCGCGCCGCGCCGGACGCAGACGGGTCCACCACGCAGCCTAACCCGACGGGGGTCGCCGCGGGGCCGGCCGGGCGCGGCGATTTCGGGGCACCCGGGCGCGGGGAGGCGGTTTCGCGGCCGGGGCCGGTTTCGCCTCGGCCGAGGGGCGGCCCTCTGCTAGATTTGAGATTGGTCTAAACCACATGGTCCCGGCGCCCCGGGGCCCGTCCCAGTCGAGTCCACCGGAAGATCGGCAGGCCCATCGTGGAAGTTGTCATCGTTGCGGACGCCAAGGCGGGAGGCGAGCTCGTCGCCGAGGCCATGGCGCGGCTGCTGCGGCGCAAGCCCGACGCCCTGCTCGGCGTGGCGACCGGTTCCACGCCGCTGCCCGTCTACGAGGCGCTGGCGGCGAAGGTCCGCGCCGGCGCCGTGGACACCTCCCGTGCGCGGGTGGCGCAGCTCGACGAGTACGTGGGGCTCCCCGCCGACCACCCGGAGTCCTACCGGTCGGTGCTCCGGCGCGAGGTCCTCGAGCCGCTCGGCATCCCGGTGGACGCCTTCCTGGGCCCCGACGGCACGGCCGAGGACGTGCAGGCCGCGTGCGAGCGCTACGACCGTGAGCTGGCCGAGGCCGGCGGCGTGGACCTCCAGCTGCTCGGCATCGGCACCGACGGGCACATCGGCTTCAACGAGCCGTGCTCCTCGCTCGCCTCGCGCACCCGGATCAAGACGCTGACCGAGCAGACCCGGGTGGACAACGCCCGCTTCTTCGACGGCGACATCGGCCAGGTGCCGCACCACGTCATCACCCAGGGCATCGGCACCATCCTGGAGGCCCGGCACCTGGTGCTGCTGGCCACCGGCGAGGGCAAGGCGGAGGCGGTCGCCGCCACCGTCGAGGGCCCGGTCGCCGCGGTGTGCCCGGCGTCCGCGCTCCAGCTGCACCCGCACGCCACCGTGGTGGTCGACGAGACCGCCGCCTCCGAGCTGAAGCTCGCCGACTACTTCCGGCACACCTACGCCAACAAGCCGGAGTGGCAGGGGCTCTGACCCCCGCCCGTGGTCTGGACCACCACTGGTCACAGGGGTATACAAAAGGGATCACGGAGCGTGCGGAGGGCCCGCCCCCGCCCGGAGCCGTGCCACGATGTCAGCCGCGGCCGACGGTCTGTCGGCCGCATCGGCAGCCGGAGCCGGGAAGGCGAAGCATGAGCACCGACGTCAGCAGTACGGAGAACGAGGGTGGGACCGCGGTCCGTACGGCACGCGTGCCCAAGTACTACCGGCTGAAGAAGCACCTGCTCGACATGACCGAGACCGCGCCTCCCGGCACGCCGGTCCCGCCCGAGCGCACGCTGGCGGCCGAGTTCGACACCTCGCGCACCACCGTGCGCCAGGCGCTCCAGGAGCTGGTGGTCGAGGGCCGTCTGGAGCGGATCCAGGGCAAGGGCACGTTCGTCGCCAAGCCCAAGGTGTCCCAGGCGCTCCAGCTCACCTCGTACACGGAGGACATGCGCGCGCAGGGCCTCGAGCCGACCTCGCAGCTGCTGGACCTCGGGTACATCACGGCCGACGACCGGCTCGCCGGCCTGCTCGACATCACCGCGGGCGGGCGTGTGCTGCGCATCGAGCGGCTGCGCATGGCCAACGGCGAGCCGATGGCCATCGAGACCACCCACCTCAGCGCCAAGCGCTTCCCGGCCCTGCGCCGCAGCCTGACCAAGTACACCTCCCTCTACACCGCCCTCGCCGAGGTGTACGACGTCCATCTGGCGGAGGCGGAGGAGACCATCGAGACGTCCCTGGCCACGCCGCGTGAGGCGGGCCTGCTGGGCACCGACGTCGGCCTGCCGATGCTGATGCTGTCCCGGCACTCGCTCGACCGGGACGGGCAGCCGGTGGAGTGGGTGCGGTCGGTGTACCGGGGCGACCGGTACAAGTTCGTCGCCCGCCTCAAGCGCCCCCAGGACTGAGCCAAGCGGGGGCCCGCCGGGCGCCGGCCACCCGGCCGCAAATCCCGGCATACCGGGTGGTTGACAGGATTTTCGTTGCTGTTGCCTCTCGGTTGCGCTGCTGCTGCATACCGCCCCTCTCACGGGGGGTTACGACGCCCCCGCGCCCTCACCTACATTGCCGCGAGCCAACGTCGGCGATCAGTGAGGGGACGGGAGCCGTCTGATGTCGCAAACCCCGCAAACAACTCCAGGGCCGGTGGTGACGCCTGTGCGCGTCGTCATCGGCCTCTGCCTGCTCGCACCATTCGTCGCCATGCTGTGGGTCGGGTCCTACGCCAAGACCGACCCGGTGCTGATCGGCATCCCCTTCTTCTACTGGTACCAGATGCTGTGGGTGCTGATCTCGACCGTCCTGACGATGGTCGCGTACAAGCTCTGGCAGCGTGACCAGCGCGCCCGCGCGGACCGGAAGGGCGGTGCGGAGCAGTGAACGACGGCGTGAACGGCGTGGCACTCGCCGTCTTCATCTTCTTCTTCCTGCTCGTCACCGTGATGGGCTTCCTGGCCGCGCGCTGGCGCAGGGCCGCGAACGAGCACACCCTCGACGAGTGGGGCCTGGGCGGGCGCTCGTTCGGCACCTGGGTCACCTGGTTCCTGCTGGGCGGCGACCTGTACACCGCGTACACCTTCGTGGCCGTCCCGGCGGCGATCTACGCGGCGGGCGCGGCCGGCTTCTTCGCGGTGCCGTACACGATCCTGGTGTACCCGCTGATCTTCACCTTCCTGCCCCGGCTGTGGTCGGTGTCGCACAAGCACGGCTATGTGACGACCTCCGACTTCGTGCGCGGGCGGTTCGGCTCGAAGGGTCTTTCGCTGGCCGTCGCGGTCACCGGCATCCTGGCGACGATGCCGTACATCGCGCTCCAGCTGGTCGGCATCCAGGCCGTGCTGGACGTGATGGGCGTCGGCGGCGGCGAGAACACCAACTGGTTCATCAAGGACCTGCCGCTGCTCATCGCCTTCGGTGTGCTGGCCGCGTACACCTACTCGTCGGGGCTGCGGGCGCCCGCGCTGATCGCGTTCGTCAAGGACACGCTGATCTACATCGTGATCGCGGTGGCGATCATCTACATCCCGATCAAGCTGGGCGGCTTCGACGAGATCTTCGCCAAGGCGACCGAGGCGTACAGCCAGACCAACCCGGCCACGGGCGCGCCGCGCGGCGCTACGGTGCCGGGCGAGGCGGGCCAGTGGACGTACGCCACCCTCGCGCTGGGCTCGGCGCTCGCGCTGTTCATGTACCCGCACTCGATCACCGCGACGCTGTCCTCGCGCAGCCGTGAGGTGATCCGCCGCAACACCACGATCCTGCCGCTGTACTCGCTGATGCTGGGCCTGCTGGCGCTGCTCGGGTTCATGGCGATCGCGGCCGGGGTGAAGGTGCAGAACGGCCAGCTGGCCATCCCGCAGCTGTTCGAGAACATGTTCCCGGACTGGTTCGCCGGTGTGGCCTTCGCGGCCATCGGCATCGGCGCGCTGGTGCCGGCGGCGATCATGTCGATCGCGGCGGCGAACCTGTTCACCCGCAACATCTACAAGGACTTCATCAAGCCGGACGCGACGCCCAAGCAGGAGACCGCCGTCTCCAAGGTCGTGTCCCTGCTGGTGAAGGTGGGCGCGCTGGTCTTCGTGCTGACCATGGACAAGACCGTCGCGATCAACTTCCAGCTGCTGGGCGGCATCTGGATCCTCCAGACCTTCCCGGCGCTGGTGGGCGGCCTGTTCACCCGCTGGTTCCACCGCTGGGCGCTGATCGGCGGCTGGGCGGTCGGCATGATCTACGGCACGGTCGCCGCGTACGGGGTGGCCTCGCCGACGCAGAAGCACTTCGGCGGGTCCTCGGACGAGATCCCGGGCATCGGGGAGATCGGCTACATCGGTCTCACCGCGTTCGTGCTCAACGTGCTGGTCACGGTCGTCCTGACCTTCGTCATGCGGGCGGTCAAGGCGCCGGAGGGCGTCGACGAGACCAAGCCGCAGGACTACACGGCGGACGCCGGCGACCCGGGCGTCCAGGTGGAGCTCCCGCCGGCCACGGCGGGCAGCGCGCACTGACGCCGTCGCGTCCAGGGCAGCGGGCCGCCGGTGGAAAACCGGCGGCCCGCTGTCGTACCCGTACGGCAGACTCCCCTCATGGACATCGTCATCCGGCCGGTGACGGCCGGCGAACACGCGGAACTCGGTGAGATCACCGCCCAGGCCTATCTCGGCGACGGGCTGCTGGACTTCGGGGAGAGCGACAGCTACCTCGGCGAGCTGCGGGACGTGGCGAAGCGGGCGGCGGCGGCCGAGGTGCTGGTCGCCGTGGAGCACGGCGCGCTGCTGGGCGGGGTGACCTTCGTGCCCGGCCCGGGGCCCATGGCCGACATCGCGGAGCCGGGCGAGGCGGAGATACGCATGCTGGCGGTCTCCCGCGACCACCGCGGCCGGGGCGCCGGCGAGGCGCTGGTGCGCGCCTGCGTCGACCGGGCGCGGGCGCTCGGCCGGGAGCGGATGGTGCTGTCCACCCAGCGCACGATGCACGCCGCGCACCGGGTCTACGAGCGGCTGGGCTTCACGCGCGCCCCGGCGCGGGACTGGAATCCGCTGCCGGAGCTGGACGACATCATGCTGGTGGTCTACGAGCTGACGCTCTGACGGCTCCGCGCGGGCCGTCGCCCGGCCCGCGCGACACAACATATGGGTCCGCCAGCCGCACCCGGCACAAGATGTATGCTCGTGCTCGCTGTCGTCGCAGGGGAATCCGGTGCGAATCCGGAACTGTCCCGCAACGGTGTACCCATGCCTGCCCACGGGCGCGCACGGGAGTCAGTCCGAGGACCTGCCGACAGTGCGCCCGGCCCTTCCGGTCCGGGTGCCCTGACGTCCGGGCCTCGCGGAATGGGCCGGTGGACGCGACGCCGCGTGCGTTCGTGTGCTGCCCCCTGCGCTCTTCGAGGCCCCCGTGCCGAGCGAGGGAGAGCCACACGTGACCATCGCGCCAGCCGATCCGGCTTCAGCGACCCGCGTGACCGAGGAGAGCGACGGTCCCGGTGCCGCGCTGCTGCGGACCCTGACCCAGCTGACCGCCGACCTGCCCGACGCCGACCCCGGCCGGGTGGCCGCGGCCGCGCTGCGCGGCCGGTCCGCCGCCGCCGACGAGGCGGAGCTGCGGGAACTGGCCACCGAGGCGGCCGCCGGGCTGATCTCCGAGGACCCCGCCTACTCCCGGCTCGCCGCCCGGCTGCTGACCCTCGCCATCCGCGCCGAGGCCGCCTCGCAGGGCGTCACCTCGTTCACCGGGTCGGTCGCGACCGGGTACCGCGAGGGTCTGATCGCCGACCGCACCGCCGCCTTCGTCCGGCTCCACGCGGCCCGTCTGGACGCGCTGGTCGACACCGGCGCCGACGACCGCTTCGGCTACTTCGGGCTGCGCACCCTGCACAGCCGCTACCTGCTGCGTCACCCGGTCACCCGCAAGGTCGTCGAGACGCCCCAGCACTTCCTGCTGCGGGTCGCCTGCGGGCTCGCCGAGGACGACAGCGAGCGGGCGCTGGAGGAGGTCGCCGCGCTGTACGGGCTGATGAGCCGGCTGGACTACCTGCCCTCCTCCCCCACGCTGTTCAACTCGGGCACCCGCCACCCGCAGATGTCGTCCTGCTACCTCCTGGACTCCCCCGCGGACGAGCTGGACTCCCTCTACCAGCGCTACCACCAGGTCGCCCGCCTGTCGAAGCACGCCGGCGGCATCGGCCTGTCCTTCTCCCGCGTCCGCGCCCGGGGTTCGCTGATCCGCGGCACCAACGGGCACTCCAACGGCATCGTGCCGTTCCTGAAGACGCTGGACGCCTCGGTCGCCGCCGTGAACCAGGGCGGCCGGCGCAAGGGCGCGGCGGCGGTCTACCTGGAGACCTGGCACGCGGACATCGAGGAGTTCCTCGAACTGCGCGACAACACCGGTGAGGACGCCCGCCGTACGCACAACCTGAACCTGGCGCACTGGGTGCCGGACGAGTTCATGCGCCGCGTCGACGCCGACGGGCAGTGGTCGCTGTTCTCCCCGGTGGACGTGCCCGAGCTGGTCGACCTGTGGGGCGAGGAGTTCGACGCGGCCTACCGCGCCGCCGAGGCGAAGGGCCTGGCCCGCAGGACGATCCCGGCGCGCGAGCTGTACGGCCGGATGATGCGCACCCTCGCGCAGACCGGCAACGGCTGGATGACGTTCAAGGACACCGCCAACCGCACCGCCAACCAGACCGCCGAGCCGGGACACGTCGTCCACTCCTCGAACCTGTGCACGGAGATCCTGGAGGTCACCGACGACGGGGAGACGGCGGTCTGCAACCTCGGCTCGGTCAACCTCGCGGCCTTCGCCGGCGGGGACGGCATGGACTGGGAGCGTCTGGACGCGGCGGTCCGCACCGCCGTGACGTTCCTGGACCGGGTGGTCGACATCAACTTCTACCCGACCGAGGAGGCGTCCCGGTCCAACAGCCGCTGGCGTCCGGTGGGTCTGGGCGTGATGGGGCTCCAGGACGTGCTGTTCCGGATGCGGCTGCCCTTCGACTCCCCCGAGGCGAAGGAGCTGTCCACCCGGATCGCCGAGCGGATCATGCTCGCCGCGTACGAGACGTCGGCCGCCCTCGCCGAGCGGCACGGCCCGCTGCCCGCCTGGGAGAAGACCCGCACCGCGCGGGGCGTGCTGCACCCCGACCACTACGGCGTCGAGCTCGCCTGGCCGGAGCGCTGGGCGGCGCTGCGGACCCGGATCGCCGCCACGGGCCTGCGCAACGCGCTGCTGCTGGCGATCGCGCCCACCGCGACCATCGCGTCCATCGCCGGCGTGTACGAGTGCATCGAGCCGCAGGTGTCCAACCTGTTCAAGCGCGAGACGCTGTCCGGGGAGTTCCTCCAGGTCAACTCCTACCTGGTGGAGGACCTCAAGCGGCTCGGCGTGTGGGACGCGCGCACCCGGGAGGCGCTGCGCGAGGCGGGCGGCTCGGTGCAGGACTTCGCCTGGATCCCCGAGGACGTACGGCGGCTGTACCGCACGGCGTGGGAGATCCCGCAGCGCGGTCTGATCGACATGGCCGCCGCCCGCACCCCGTTCCTGGACCAGGCGCAGTCGCTGAACCTGTTCCTGGAGACGCCGACCATCGGCAAGCTCTCCTCGATGTACGCCTACGCCTGGAAGCAGGGGCTGAAGACCACCTACTACCTGCGCTCCCGCCCGGCGACCCGGATCGCCCGCGCGGCCCGCGCCGCCGTCCCCGTCCAGCAGCCGGCCGACCCCGAGGCCGTCGCCTGCTCCCTCGAGAACCCCGAATCCTGCGAGGCCTGCCAGTGACCACCAGCACGACCAAGAACCTGCTCGACCCCGGCTTCGAGCTGACCCTGCGCCCCATGCGCTACCCGGACTTCTACGAGCGCTACCGGGACGCGATCAAGAACACCTGGCACGTCGAGGAGGTGGACCTGCACTCGGACGTCGCCGACCTGGCGAAGCTGACGCCCGAGGAGCAGCATCTGATCGGCCGGCTGGTGGCGTTCTTCGCCACCGGCGACTCGATCGTGGCGAACAACCTGGTGCTGACGCTGTACAAGCACATCAACTCGCCCGAGGCCAGGCTGTACCTGTCGCGGCAGCTGTTCGAGGAGGCCGTGCACGTCCAGTTCTACCTGACCCTGCTGGACACCTATCTGCCCGACCCGGACGACCGGGCGGCGGCCTTCGCGGCCGTGGAGAACATCCCGTCCATCCGGGAGAAGGCCGAGTTCTGCTTCCGGTGGATGGACTCGGTGGAGAAGATCGACCGGCTGGAGTCGAAGGCCGACCGGCGCCGCTTCCTGCTGAACCTGATCTGCTTCGCCGCCTGCATCGAGGGCCTGTTCTTCTACGGCGCGTTCGCCTACGTGTACTGGTTCCGCAGCCGGGGTCTGCTGCACGGCCTGGCGACCGGCACCAACTGGGTGTTCCGCGACGAGACGATGCACATGTCGTTCGCGTTCGACGTGGTGGACACCGTGCGCAAGGAGGAGCCGGAGCTGTTCGACGAGGAGCTCGGGCGGCAGGTCACCGACATGCTGCGCGAGGCGGTCGAGGCGGAGCTGCAGTTCGCGCGTGACCTGTGCGGCGACGGGCTGCCCGGCATGAACACCGCGTCGATGCGGCAGTACCTGGAGTGCGTCGCCGACCAGCGGCTGGTGCGGCTGGGCTTCGCCCCGGTGTACGGCTCGGAGAACCCGTTCTCCTTCATGGAGCTCCAGGGCGTCCAGGAGCTGACCAACTTCTTCGAGCGGCGTCCGTCCGCGTACCAGGTCGCCGTGGAGGGCACGGTCGACCTGGACGAGGACTTCTGAGGCCCGGGCGCCGGGGCCGTCTCACGCCGCCCGTGCGGAATGGCGTGGGGCGGTCCCGTGCGCCGGGCGGGCCGTGGCCGGCGGGTCGGGCGGTTCCGTGACGGGGACCGCCCGGGCCCGCCGGATCTGCTTCTCGATGCGGCGGTCGCGCAGGATGCCGATCACGGCGGGCGCGACCATGAGGACGAACAGGCCGAGAACGGCCACCAGGGAGATCAGGGCTTCTGTCTGCGTCGTGTTCATGGACACCACTGTCGCGCCGGACACTCCTGACCGGGAGTGGCAGGACTGCCGTAGACCCTCGATTTACTGCCAACGGCGAGGCACACTGGTGGCATGCTCCGGAATGTGGCGGCCGTCCTCCTCGACGGCGTGAATCCCTTCGAACTCGGCGTGGTCTGCGAGGTCTTCGGCATCGACCGCAGCGACGACGGGCTGCCGGTCTACGACTTCGCCGTCGCCTCGGCGGAGGGGGCCTCGGTGCGCGCGAGCACCGGCTTTACGCTCCAGGTGGAGCACGGTCTGGAGCGGCTGGAGACGGCCGACCTGATCACCGTGCCCGCCGGCGCCTCCTACGCCTCCCGCGAGTTCCCGCCCGAGCTGCTGGACGCCCTGCGCCGGGCGGTGGACCGGGGCGCGCGGGTGCTGAGCGTGTGCTCGGGGGTGTTCGTGCTGGCCGCGGCCGGGCTGCTGGAGGGGCGGCGGGCCGCGGTGCACTGGAAGCACGCGGAGGAGCTGAGCCGCCGCCATCCGCATCTGACGGTCGAGCCGGACGTGCTGTACGTCGACGAGGACCCGGTGATCACCTCGGCGGGCACCGCCGCGGGCATCGACGCCTGTCTGCACCTGGTGCGCAAGGAGCAGGGCCCGGAGGTGGCCAACCGGATCGCCCGGCGGATGGTGGTGCCGCCGCACCGGGACGGCGGGCAGGCCCAGTACATCGAGCGTCCGCTGCCCGAGCCCGGGGGCGACTCGGTCGCCGGGGTGCTGGTGTGGATGGAGCGGCATCTCGACGAGGAGGTCACCGTCGAGCAGCTCGCGGCCCGCGCCCTGATGTCCCCGCGCACCTTCGCCCGCCGCTTCCAGCAGGAGACCGGCACCACGCCCTACCGCTGGATCCTGAGCCAGCGGGTGCTGCTGGCGCAGCATCTGCTGGAGCGGACGGACGAGACGGTGGACGCGATCGCCGGCCGTACCGGCTTCGGCAACGCGGCCGCGCTGCGCCACCACTTCGTGCGCGCGGTGGGGACCACCCCGCAGTCCTACCGGCGCGCGTTCAGGGGCCCCGAGGCCGCCTGACCGCGCGCCGGGCGGCAGGGCGTCAGTGGGCCAGCGCCCGCAGCATCAGCCGACGGGGCCGCAGCGTGATGCCGATGCGGGGCCGGGCGTCGGAGTGCGGGGCGTGCTCGAAGCGGTACGCGTGCGCGACCACGGCGGTGATGAGCGTGAGCTCCGCCATGGAGAAGTGGTCGCTGGGGCACTTGCGGTTGCCCACGCTGAACGGGCTCATCGCGTACTTGGGCACGTCCTTGGACCGCTCCGGGAGCCAGCGGTCCGGGTCGAAGTCCTCGTTCCGCTCGTAGGACCGCCGGTCGCGCTGGATCGCGTACGGGCTGTAGATGAGGTCCGCGCCCTTCGGAATGCGGTATCCGCCGAGTTCCGTGTCGGCGACCGCGCGGCGGGTCAATATCCATACGGCCGGATACAGCCGCAGGGTCTCCGTGACGACATTCGCGGTGTACGTCAGCTTCCGTACGTCCTCGAATGCGACCGGGCGGTCACCGACCACGGATTCCACCTCGTCGCGGATCTTGTCGCCGAGTTCCGGGTGCTCCGTGAGAACCAGGAGCAGCGACATGATCGTGGATCCGACCGTTTCGGCGCCGGGGGTCAGGATGGCGATGACCTGGTCGTGGATCTCCTGTTCCCCGATGGGGTCGCCATTGTCGTCCTTCGCCTCCAGCAAAGCCGTCAGCAAATCGTCCGGTTTTTGACCGCCTGCCCGTCGGTCGGCGACGATCTCGTCGACCAGGACATGCAAATCGGCCAGTGCGCGGTTGAATTCCCGATTGGCCGGAAGCGGAACCTTGTAGAGCGGTCCGAGCGGCACCACCATGCGCTGGTACATCCCCGCGAACAGGGTGGTGAGGTCCGCGCAGATGCGATCGGCGCGGGCGTCCATGTAGCTGCCGCGCATCAGGCAGCGGGCGGCGACCCGCACGGCCACGCGGAACGACTCGTACGTGATGTCCAGCACCCCGCCCGCGGCGCGCCAGCGCTCCACCAGCGCGTAGGCCTCCTCGGCCATGACCGGGCCGTAGGCGGGGATCGCGTCCAGCCGGAACGCCGGCTGGATGGTGCGCCGCTGGCGGCGGTGCAGCTTGCCGTTGGCGGTGGCCACGCCCTCCTTGCCGAGGAGGCTCTCCAGCGACTCCCACAGGGGCCCGGCGATGATGTAGTCCGGGCTGAGCGCCACCGCGCCGGTGAGGGCGGGGGTGGTGACGGCGTAGACGGTCTTGGGGCCCAGCTTCAGGCGTACCACGTCGCCGTGGTCGCGCAGCTGGGACAGGAAGGCCAGCGGATCGCGCACCAGGCGCCAGCCGTGGCCGAGGAGCGGGACGGCGCCGCCCGCCACGGGCGGATCGGCGGACGCGGTGGTGTCCTTCGGGCGTACGGACTCGACGGTCATTGCTCACCTTCCGTTGCGTTGTTGACGTACGGGGGAGTGGACCGGTCGTCCCAGCTGTCGACCCGGTACCGGCCGGACTCGTGGTGGAACCAGTAGACGGAACTGAACCAGTTCCGCATGTTGCCGACGCAGGCGCGCACGGCTGTGCTCGTCTCCTTTCCGCCCACCGTTCCGTCGTCGAGCCGGTCGGCGAACCGTAAGGCCTCCTGTTCCGCGTCCAGGAATTCACTGATGCATTCCTCCACGCGGCGCCGCACCTCGGTTATCGCCTCTTCGAGGGTCATGTTCTCGTGGGTGACGAGACTGATGCCGAGATTGTGCACCTCGTTCCCCGCGATTTCCTTGGGCAGCGAGCAGAGGTCGTTGTACCAGGCGGCGAATTCCTGGCTGAGCAGCGCCGGTTTCCGATAGGCCGGGTTCTTCCGTACCGCGTCCGGGAGTTCGTGTCCCGCGCTCGGTTCCAGAAGGTCGGTCCAGATCCAGTGCGCGAACGTCAGGCGGCGCAGTTCGAGGTATTCCTCGACGGTCGGGACGATGCCTTCGGTGCGGTTGCGGAACTCCCGGTCGTACGCCTCGATCACGGTGTGGAAATGGCGCGCGAACCGCGCGTTCCAGGTGTCCGGAAGGAACGCGTAGAGCCGCCGGACGCTGTCGGCGAGGCCCGCGACCACGGGGTCCTGGTGACCGAGGTGGTCACCGGGGCGGTCGAGGGCGCTGTGCAGCAGGTCCTTCAGCCGCCGCCAGGCGGCGGGACGGCCGTGGACGATGTCGCGGTCGTGACGGTCGTCCCAGACGAAGAACCAGGCGCTGTAGTCCGCTATCGCCTGGAGGACCTCGTCGGGGGCGCCTATGTAGTAGCCCGCCATGAGGTCCGTGTAGCACAGGCCGTCGGCATATGACTCCACCTTCTCCGGCGTCATGAGCCGCTTTTCGAGCAGCCATGCCCGGGTCTGACTCTGGAGCTGCGGCCAATACGGGTGGAGTTGCCGGGGAAACGCCGCCTCGATCACCGGGAGAGACAGCGCCGGTGGAACTGCGATGGTGGTCGGTGTCGATGTGGAGCCGTGTGACAAAGCATGCACGAACATTCCCCTCTCAGCCGCCAGTTGAGCGCCCGTCCCCCGAGCCGGGCGTACGCCGTGCGTATCCCCGCACCTCCATTCAGCACCACAAGTGACCGTTCTGGGAACGGATTTGCTCCTTTCACTACCTCTGGATGCGCACAGACGAACGGCGCCCGTCCGGGATGTGCCGGATCGGGCGCCGTGTGCGCGATGTGAAGGAAGCCGTGCAGGCGGTCAGTCGTTGGCGACGACGGGGTACCGCGGCTCGTTCTCGGCCATCTGCTGGAGCGCGGCCTTACGCTCCCGCTTCGACAGACGGTCGATGTACAGGTAGCCGTACAGGTGGTCCGTCTCGTGCTGGAGGCAGCGCGCGAAGTAGCCCGTTCCGCGTACCCGGACCGGGTTGCCCTTCTCGTCCTGACCGGTCACCTCGGCGTAGTCGGGCCGGGCCAGCGACGCGTACGCCGTGGGCACGGACAGGCAGCCCTCGCTGCTGTCGTCCAGCCGGCGCAGCTCGGCGGGCAGTTCGACCAGCTTGGGGTTGCAGACCACGCCGACGTGACGCACGCCCTCGTCGTCCGGGCAGTCGTACACGAAGACCTTGAGGTCGACACCGATCTGGTTGGCGGCCAGGCCCACGCCCTCGGCGGTGCGCTGGCTGGCGAACATGTCGGCGACCAGCTGCTGGAACTCCTCGCCGAAGTCCGTGACGTCCTTGCACTCCTTGTGCAGCACCGGGTTGCCGACCACGGTGATCGGGCGCGAGGTGCCGCGCTCCCGCCACGCCGCCTCGCGCTCCTCGCAGTCCTCCGTGTCGATGACGTAGCCCTCGTCGTCGACGGGGAGCACGCCCGCGTTCTGCTGATCGGTGTCCTGCTGAGCCATGACCGACGTGTGCCTTCCTGAGAAAACCGGAGGTGGTGTGACAAGGGTAAGCCGCAGCGCCCCGTAAGGGGCGCGGGACAGTTTCGATGTGCGGCCCTAACAGACCTCTTCGAGATCCCGCCAGTCCCGAGACTCGGGACTGTCCGCGACCCACCCGTCCAACAACCCCCGAACCAGGGAGGCCGGGGCAGCGATGCCACACTCCCGCTCCGGCACCCACAACTGCCCGTCCGTCCGGTGCCCCAACGGCCCGGGATGCCCCGGCTCACTGTGATCGTGAGGATCGAGATGCTCACCGTCACCCTCGTCGGACGGCATCCGCGACTCCGAGCACATGCGGCACAGCAGCCGCACCGACGACGACCAGTCCTCGGCCGCGAACCCGGCGTCGGAGGCGAGCTGTTCCAGCGCGTCCCGGTCGGCCTCGGACGCGGCCTCGAGCAGCACCACCCAGGTCGGCACCGGCGAAGGCGCCCACAACTCGATCTCGTCGAACACCGGGTAGGTGTGCCCGGCGGCGGTGCTCCGCTCGCCGTGCGGCACCCCGTCGTGCAGGACGACCTCGCCCCAGCGGCGCCCGGAGGACGGCAGGGGGATGGACAGCACCTCGATGCGGGCGGGGTCGAGCCGCCGCCCCCACACCACTTCGGCCTCCCCTTCCGGGGACAGCCGTACGGCCGCGCTGCCCAGGTCCATGCCGAGGGGCTCGCCCGAGTCGGTCGCGGAGCCGGGCACCTTGAGCCCGTACGCCTGCCAGGCGCGGCGGGCCAGCGGCCAGTCCTGGAGGGCGGTCGCGGCGATGCCCACGTTCCACCAGTCCGGCGCCCCGGTGTCGCGGTCGAGCAGGGCGACGGCGCGCAGCCCGGCCGCGCGCGCCTGCTCCCAGTCGTGCCGGAACTTGTGCAGCAGCGCGAGGTTGAACCAGGACTCCGACAGCCAGGGCTCCAGGTCGGCGGCCCGGGTCAGCAGCGCGCCCGCGTCCTCGTACCGGCCGTCGCCGATGAGCGTGAACGCGCGGTCCGTGGCCTGCCGCCAGGAGGCGGAGGGCCGGTGACGTCCCTTGCCGAAGATCCTCACGATTCCCGCCTGCCAGTTCCGTTCGGTGGGCCGGCCGCAGCGATCGGCGCCCCCGGACACCCTCTCCTTCGCATCCAACCACGTACGGCCGCGAGGGCGCTCATTACCCATGGGTTACCCAGCACGGCCGGGAACCAGACCGCCGGGTCCGTCCTCTCACCACGACCGGTCCACCTGCTCACGTGTCCCCTCCGTGTCCCGGGACAGAACCCTGGCCAGGGCCTCGACGACCTCCGGCGCGTACTCCCCGGCGGCCTCGAGCCGCAGTTCCTCCAGCGCGGTCAGCGGCCCCCCGGGCCCTCCTTCCCTGCACTTCTCGTCGTACGCGTTCACCACCCGGACGATCCGGGCGGCCGGCGGCTGCTCCGCGTGCGGGTCGGCCTGGCGTTCGACGATCCCCGCGACCCGGGGGTCCACCCCGGTCTGCCGCACCACCGCGCCGCCCAGGAGCGCGATCCGGCGCTGCTCGGCGGGCGGCAGCCCGGCGGTGGCGCCCTCGGGCACCGGGTCGACGAGGCTGAGCTGCCCGATGTCGTGCATCAGCGCCGCGTACTCCAGCACGGTCAGCTCCGGCTCGGTCAGCCCGAGGTCCCGGCCCACCCCCTGGCTGAGCGCGGCGACCCGGCGCGAGTGCCCGTGCGGGGTGTACCCGGCGATCTCGGTGGCCCGCGCCAGGGACGCGATGGTCTGCCGGTAGGTCGCGCGCACCGCCGTGTACCTGCGGTGGGACAGCTGCGCGAGCAGCAGCGGCACGGAGAACACGGGCAGCGCCCACAGCCCCACGACGGCCGCGCCCAGCGCCATCACCGCACCGGTGGCCACGACGGCGGCGCCGATGCCGGGCACCGCCCGCAGTTCGTCGCGCAGCAGCGGCGGGAAGGGCCAGCCGGTGCGGGAGTGGGCCAGCGCGGCGGCGAGCACGGCGTCGCACAGCGCGGTCAGGGTCAGCAGGACGAGCAGCAGCAGCGCGTGTCCGGGCCCGTCGAGGCCGTCGAACGCGCCCCGGGCGTGCAGCGGGTGGAAGCACACGGCGACGAAGCCGACGGTCAGCACCCGGCGGGTCACCGGGTCCAGGGCGGGCCCGTCACCGCGTCCGACGTGCGGGACGCTGCCCAGCAGCGACGCGGCGAGCACCACGGTGACGACCTGGGCGGCGCCGTGCTGGGCGGGGCGCCCCGCGACCTCGCCGAGCAGCGCGTACGCCAGCGCGCCGGCCGCGGCGAGCGGCGCGGGCTCCCGGATCCCCCGGCCGCCGCGCCGGGTCAGCTCGCCGACCGCGACGAGCGTGCCGAAGGCCAGGGCGGTGGAGCGGTCCTCGACGCCGTGGTACAGCGTGGTGCCCAGCGACCCGGCGGCGAGGGCGGCGGCGCACAGGTGCACGACGGTGTGCAGCCGGGGCCTCACCGGCGCGCCCCGGGACGGCCGGTGACGGGCTCGGCGGGACCGGGGACGGGCGTCCGCGGGGGCTCGTCGGCGGTCACCGCCGGGTGCCAGCCGGTGCGGCCGATCGCGCGGACCAGCGCCTTCACCATCCGCGGGTCGAAGTGCGTCCCCGCGCACCGCTCCAGCTCCTCCAGCGCCACGGGCACCGGGCGCGCCCTGCTGTAGCTGCGGGTGGACGTCATCGCGTCGAAGGCGTCGGCGACCGCGACCACCCGTGCGGACTCCGGGATCTGACCGCCCGCCAGCCCGTAGGGGTAGCCCTTGCCGTCGAGCCGCTCGTGGTGGTGCAGCACGGCCGCGCGGGCCTCGCCGAGGAAGGAGATGCCGCGCACCATCTCGTGCCCGTACTCGGGATGCAGTTCGATGACGCGCCGCTCCTCGGGGGTGAGCGGGCCGTTCTTGGTGAGCAGCCGGGTGGGCACGCCGAGCTTGCCGACGTCGTGCAGGATGCCCGCGAACCGCAGCATCTCGACCCGCTCGTCGTCCATGCCGAGTTCGCGCGCGATCAGCATGGACGCCCGGCCGACGCGCTCGCTGTGCCCGCGCGTGTAGCCGTCCTTGATGTCGACGGCCTGCACCAGCGCGCGGATCGTGGCCTGGTGGGCGGCGCGCTCGCGGTGGTACTGGGCGAACGCCCACCACGAGACGCCCATCGGCAGCAGCACCAGCAGCGCCGCGACCGGGCCGTACGGACTGCGCCAGAGCAGGGCCATCATCAGTCCGGCCAGGCCGTGCACGGTGAGCGGCGCCAGGGAGCCGAGGAACAGCCGCCACCAGGCGGCCACGGGACGGCCGCGCGGCAGCCCGCCGGGCGAGGGCGCGAGGACGCCGCCGTCGAGCAGGGTGAGGACGAGGCAGAACGCGAGCACCGCGGCGCCCGCCGTGGCGAGGGCGCCGGGCATGTCGCAGCGCGCCACCGCGTCCCGGCCCCCGGTCTTCAGGTGGATCAGGCTCGCGGCCCACACGGCGACGACGAGCCGCCCGGTGCGCCACAGCCTGCGCGCCAGACGGGGGCCGTGTTCGACGGGGAGCAGCAGCGCCCCGGGCAGCGCGACGAGGGCGGCGGCGGTGGGCGGGAGCAGGAAGGCCCCGGCGAGCAGCACGGGGTGGAAGGTGCCGCCGGGGTGCGGGCCGGCGGCGAGGCGGGAGCGGGCGAGGCGCTCGCAGCCCGCGTACACGGCGGCGAGCAGGACCACCGGCCACCAGGGGACGCGCGGGTCCGGCAGGGACGCGAGCACCCCCGGCCGGGGAACGCCCGGCAGGGGGAGCAGACAGCACAGTCCGAGCAGGGTGACGCCGACGAGATACACCCGGGCCCGCGCCGGTAACGCCTCCATGAGCCCCTCCCCCGACCGTGCCGCGCGCTGTCCGTCGCCCGCCGGCTTCTGGAGCCTAGGACGGGCGAGGGCGCCGCCGGGGGCGGACCGCCCGCCGATTAGCACAATCGGGTGACGCGGCCCCTGGGGAGGGGGAGGTCAGGACTCCTGCGGGGCGGCCGTGACGTCCTGCTCGGGCACGGCCTCGCCGGAGCGGATCAGCTCGATCCGGCCCATGACCTTCGAGCGCAGGTCGCCCGGCACGTCGTCCTGGCCGCAGCACCGCTTGACGAGCTTCTTCACCGCCTGTTCCAACCCGTACTTCTCCAGGCAGGGCGAGCACTCCTCGAAGTGGTGCTCGAACTTCTGGCAGTCGGCATCCGGCATCTCACGGTCGAGGAACTCGTAGAGATGATCGAGGATTTCGCTGCAATCCGTCTCGTGCGGCTCTCCGCAGCTCATGACCCCGAGCCTTTCGCTTCGTTCGACTCTCCGGCACCGGCCGGGACCAGTCCGCGCTCGCGCGCGTAGTCCTCGAGCATGCCGCGCAGCTGACGACGTCCCCGGTGAAGCCGGGACATCACCGTTCCGATGGGTGTCCCCATGATGTCGGCGATCTCCTTGTAGGCAAAGCCCTCGACATCGGCGAGATAGACCGCGATGCGGAACTCCTCCGGGATCGCCTGCAGGGCTTCCTTCACGTCCGAGTCCGGCAGGTGGTCCAGCGCCTGCGACTCGGCGGAGCGCAGACCCGTGGACATGTGCGACTCGGCGCGCGCGAGCTGCCAGTCCTCGATCTCCTCGGCCGCGGAGCGCTGGGGTTCGCGCTGCTTCTTGCGGTACGAGTTGATGAAGGTGTTGGTGAGGATCCGGTACAGCCACGCCTTGAGGTTGGTGCCCTCGCGGAACTGGTGGAAGGACCCGTACGCCTTGGCGTAGGTCTCCTGCACCAGGTCCTCGGCGTCGGCCGGGTTGCGCGTCATGCGCAGCGCGGCCGAGTACATCTGGTCCAGGAACTCGAGTGCGTCCCGTTCGAAGCGCGCGCTGCGCTCCGCGGTCGACTCCGCGCCCCTGCTGCCCTGGCCCTCGGGCTGCTCCGCCTGGCCGTGTTCGGTCCCTGCGTCGGTACCGGGAACCGGACCCACCTCCTCCAGAGTTGTCGTGAGGCCGAGACCGGCCTCACCCGAATCGGAGGATAGACGACGATCCGGTCCGCCCGCCGCCCGAATCGGGGCGGTCTTGGCCGCGTGCAGCACCGTCCAGTCGAGGTCGGCGCGGGCACTGCGGCTCGGGCAGAACGTGGAACCCATGCGGTGGACTTCCTCTCCTACGGCGGCGGTGCCGTTCGACCGGCACGTACGCACCCCACAACAGCGGGGCCCGCCGTCGCATTCCCGCCTCAGTGAAGGGCGGCCGTCCACCGCACGACGGCGTCCGTCACGACCCGCAGCGCCTCCTCCTGTGTGAGGTCCGCGCGCTTCGGCACGGCGAAACCGTGGTCGGCCTGCGCCACCTCGACGAGTTCGTGGCCGCCCTCGGGGAACTCGGCGGGCCTGCCGAAGGGGTCGTTGCCGCCCTGGACGACGAGCGTGGGGACGCCCGCGTCCAGCAGTTCACGCGCGCGGGACTTCTCGGGCCTGCCCGGCGGGTGGAGCGGGAAGCTCAGCGCGAGCACGGCACGGGCGCCGAGTTCCTTCGCGGTGCGGCAGGCGACGCGGGCGCCGGCGCTGCGTCCGCCGGAGATCACCGGCAGGCCCGGCGCGGTCAGCGCGGGCCAGACGCCGCGCCAGCCGGTGTCCAGGGTCTTCGGCGCCGGGGCGACCTTCTTGCCGGCCACCCGCCAGGGCTGCTCGACGAGGGCGACGGTCACGCCGTGCGCGGGGAGGACGGCGGCGAGCGCGGCGAGGTCGCGGGCCTCGATGCCGCCGCCGGCGCCGTGGCTCGCGGCGAGGACGAGGCGCGGTTTCGCGGCGGGGTGCCAGGTGACGCGGGCGTCGCCCGCGTCGGTGGTGATCGTCTCGGTGGTCACGTCAGAAGAGTGTGCCCTCTTCCGGGGCGGCCAGCTCCTTCAGCAGCTCCGGGCCGTTGTTGCGTACGTTGCTGACGGCGGTGGTGACCGGGTAGGCACGCATCAGGCCGGCCGGCGGCGGGGCGAGCAGCCCGCGCAGGTCCTCCGGGTCGGTGCGGGAGGGGTCGAGCCAGGCGTCCCAGCGGTCCGGGGTGAGCATCAGCGGCATCCGCGGGTGGATCTCGGCGAGGGAGTGCGGGCCCTCCTCCGGGGCGACGGCCAGCGGAGTCGTCTCGGCCTCGGTGGTGATCACGGAGCAGGTCACCCACCAGGCCAGGGGGTGGTCGTCGGGCAGCGTGCGGTCGCGCCAGAACTCGTACAGTCCGGCCATCGCGAAGACCGAGCCGTCGGCCGGCGTCACGAAGTAGGGCTGCTTGCGGGGCCGCTTCTTCTTCCCCTCGACCTCCAGGTCGCGCTCCTGCTTGCCGGTGACCCACTCGTAGTAGCCGTCGGCGGGGAGGATGCAGCGGCGGGCGGCGAAGGCGCGGCGGTACGACGGCTTCTCGTGGACGGTCTCCGCGCGCGCGTTGATCATCCGAGCGCCGCCCTCGGGGGTCTTGGACCAGGAGGGCACCAGTCCCCACTTCAGCGTGCGCAGCTGCCGAACCGGGCGGGGGTCGTCCGCGTCCTTCAGTGGACGGGAGAGGACGGCGTGGACCTCCTTGGTCGGCGCCACGTTGTAGTCGGCCTCCAGGGTCTCCTCGGGCTCCCACTTCTCGATCTCGAAGATCCCGGCGAGGTCCTCGGGCCTGCGACTCGCTGCATACCGTCCGCACATACGTGCAACACTGCCAGACTCCGCACGCGTACAGGGAGCGATCCGAAACACATGACGAGCATGGTCAGCACCGCGTCCGTGTCCCTGATGTCCCTCGGCTCCCTCTGGGACGAGGTCTCGGGCACCCAGCCCGACCCGGACCTGTGGGTGGTCGTCGCGACGCTGGTGGCGGCCGCCGCCGTGGTGGTGCCGCAGGCGCCGTGGCGGATCGCGCGCAACGCCGTCACCATCGCCCACGAGGGCGGGCACGGCCTGGTGGCGCTGCTCACCGGCCGCACGCTGACGGGGATACGCCTGCACTCGGACACCAGCGGCCTGACCGTCAGCCGGGGCAAGCCGACCGGCATCGGCATGATCCTCACGGCCGCCGCCGGCTACACCGCTCCCCCGCTGCTGGGCCTGGGCGGGGCCGCGCTGCTCGGCGCGGGACGCGTCACGCTGCTGCTGTGGCTGGCCACTGCGCTGCTGCTGGCGGTGCTCGTGATGATCCGCAACGCCTACGGGGCGGTGTCGGTGCTGGTCACCGGGGGCACGTTCGTGCTGGTGTCGTGGCTGGCGGGGCCGCAGGTGCAGGCGGCGTTCGCGTACGCCGTGGTGTGGTTCCTGCTGCTGGGCGGGGTGCGCCCGGCGTTCGAGCTCCAGGCCAAGCGGGCGCGCGGGGGCGCCGGGGACTCGGACGCGGACCAGCTGTCCCGGCTGACGCACGTGCCGGCGGGGATGTGGCTGTTCCTGTTCCACGCGGTGTCGGTGTGCTCGCTGCTGGGCGGGGGGCGCTGGCTGCTGGGTCTGTGACCGGGCGGGCGGCGGCGACCGGGCGGTCGGGGCGCGGCCCGCGCCGGGCGGTGTTCCGCCTGGCGGGCACGGAACGGCCGGCCTCCTCGCCTCCTTATAAAGTGGCCCCATGGCCCCGAATCCCACGCACACCGCCCTCTGGCCCGCCCCGCACGCGAGCGGAGCCGTCGACGCGACGGTCCACGTGCCCGGGTCCAAGTCGGTCACCAACCGCGCCCTCGTGCTGGCCGCCCTCGCCTCCGAGCCGGGCTGGCTGCGCCGCCCGCTGCGTTCGCGGGACACGCTGCTGATGGCGGGCGGGCTGCGCGCCCTGGGCGTGGAGATCGAGGAGGGGGTCGGTCCCGACGGGACGGGCGAGGCCTGGCGTGTGGTGCCGGCCGGTCTGCACGGCCGGGCCACGGTGGACGTGGGCAACGCGGGCACGGTGATGCGCTTCCTGCCGCCGGTGGCCACCCTGGCGGACGGCCCGGTGCGCTTCGACGGCGACCCGCGGTCGTACGAGCGTCCCCTGAACGGCGTCATCGACGCGCTGCGCCGGCTGGGCGCCCGGATCGACGACGACGACCGGGGCGCGCTGCCGATGACGGTGCACGGCGGGGGCGCGCTGGAGGGCGGCCCGGTCGAGGTGGACGCGTCCTCCTCGTCGCAGTTCGTCAGCGCGCTGCTGCTGTCGGCGCCGCGCTTCAACCAGGGCGTGGAGGTGCGGCACACCGGCGCGACGCTGCCGTCGATGCCGCACATCCGGATGACGGTCGACATGCTGCGCGCGGTCGGGGCCCAGGTCGACACCCCCGAGTCGGGCGGCCGGCCGAACGTCTGGCGGGTCACCCCGGGCGCGCTGCTCGGCCGGGACCTGACGATCGAGCCGGACCTGTCGAACGCTCAGCCGTTCCTGGCGGCGGCGCTGGTCACCGGCGGCAAGGTGGTGATCCCCGACTGGCCCGCGCGGACCACCCAGCCCGGCGACCGGCTGCGGGAGATCTTCACCGAGATGGGCGGCTCCTGCGAGCTGACCGAGTACGGGCTGGTGTTCACCGGCTCCGGCGCGGTGCACGGCATCGACGTGGACCTCGGCGAGGTGGGCGAGCTGACGCCGGGCATCGCGGCCGTCGCGGCCCTCGCGGACTCCCCGTCGACCCTGCGGGGCGTGGCGCATCTGCGGCTGCACGAGACGGACCGGCTGGCCGCGCTGACCAAGGAGATCAACGAGCTGGGCGGCGACGTCACCGAGACGGCCGACGGTCTGCACATCCGCCCGCGCCGGCTGCACGGCGGGGTGTTCCACACCTACGAGGACCACCGCATGGCCACCGCCGGTGCGATCATCGGCCTGGCGGTCGAGGGCGTGCAGATCGAGAACGTGGCGACCACGGCGAAGACCCTGCCGGACTTCCCCGAGCTGTGGACCGGGATGCTCGGGGCGTAGGGGTTCACGATGCGCCGCTACGGCAAGCACACCGACGAGGACGACATCCGCTCCCGCCCCAACCGCAGGGGCAACCGGCCGCGCACCCACATCAGGCCCAAGCACGAGGACGCCGCCGAGGGCATGGTGCTCACGGTCGACCGGGGCCGGCTGACCTGCCTCGTCGAGGACCGCGTCGTGACCGCGATGAAGGCCCGCGAACTGGGCCGCAAGGCCGCCGTGGTGGGCGACCGGGTGGCCCTCGTCGGCGATCTGTCCGGCAGGAAGGACACCCTCGCCCGGATCGTGCGGATCGCGGAACGCACGTCGGTGCTGCGCCGCACCGCCGACGACGACGATCCCTACGAGCGCGTGGTCGTCGCCAACGCCGACCGGCTGGCCGTGGTCACCGCCCTCGCCGACCCCGAGCCCCGGCCGCGCCTGATCGACCGCTGCCTGGTCGCCGCCTACGACGGCGGCCTGGAGCCGCTGCTGGTGCTCACCAAGTCCGACCTGGCCCCGCCCGACAAGCTGCTGGAGCTGTACGGCGACCTGGACATCCCCTACGTCGTCACCAGCCGGGCGGAGCTGGAGAGCGGCGAGGCGGTGGAGCGGGTGCGCGAGCAGCTCGACGGCCGGATCACGGCGTTCGTGGGCCACTCCGGGGTCGGCAAGACGACGCTCGTCAACGCGCTGGTGCCGGAGGAGCGGCGCCGCACCACCGGTCATGTCAACGCGGTGACCGGGCGGGGGCGGCACACCACGACGTCCGCGCTGGCGCTGCCGCTCGCGGGCGCCGAGGGCTGGGTGGTCGACACCCCGGGCGTGCGGTCGTTCGGGCTGGCCCACGTCGATCCGTCGCGGGTCATCCACGCCTTCCCCGACCTGGAGCCGGGCACGGAGGGGTGTCCGCGCGCGTGCAGTCACGACGAGCCGGACTGCGCGCTGGACGACTGGGTGGCTCAGGGCCACGCGGACCCGGCGCGGCTGTACTCGCTGCGGCGGCTGCTCGCCTCGCGGGAGCGCACCGACGGCGACTGACCCTCGTCGTGTTTGCCCTGCGGTGTCACCGGTAAGTGCATAATCGCACCGAGCCGGACACGAACCAGACGAAGCGGTCACTGTACGCGGGGAAAGCGGGAGGACACACATGGCGTGGCTGCTGGTCATCGTCGCCGGGTTGCTCGAGACCGGTTTCGCCGTGTGTCTGAAGCTGTCGCACGGGTTCACCCGGCTGTGGCCGACGGTCGCCTTCTGCGCGTTCGCACTGGGCAGTTTCGGGCTGCTCACGCTGGCGCTGCGGAAGCTGGACGTGGGACCGGCGTACGCGGTGTGGACGGGCATCGGGGCGGCGGGGACGGCCATCTACGGGATGGTGTTCCTCGACGACCTGGTGTCCACCCTGAAGATCGTCTCGATCACCCTGGTGATCGTCGGGGTGATCGGGCTCCAGCTGTCGGGCTCGGCGCACTGAGCTTTCACGGGGGCTGTGCGACGGTGCCGTCCTACGGCACCGGCTGCCGGTGCAGGGCGCCGCGGACCAGCTCGGCCACACCGTCGTCGGGCGGCGGCGCGACCACGCAGGACAGGGCGAGTCTGATCACCAGCTCGCAGGACCGGGCGAGGTCGGCGGTGTCCGCGCGTGCGTGTCCGGGTCCGGCGAGCACGGCGACGGCCCGGTCACGGACCAGGTGCACGAAGTCGGAGGGCGAGGGCAGCGGCCCGTCGGCGCGGCGCTGCGCGGGCACCGGGGAGCCGGACGGCACGGCCGCGAGGGCGGGGGCGGGCAGGCGCTCGCTCCAGCAGCCGGTGAGCATGGCCCGCACCAGGGCGTTCTCGCGGGCGCTCAGTGTGGTCCACTCGGCGGTGGCGGTGAGGCGGTCGCGGGGATCGGCGTGCGCGGTGAGGGCCCGCTCGACGCCGGCCAGATAGCCGTCGGCCTCCCGGCGGACCAGGGCGCGGGCGAGACCGTCCTTGCTGCCGAACTCGTTGTAGAGCGTCTGGCGGGAGACCCCGGCCGCGGCGGCGACGTCCACCATCCGCACGGCGGACCACGGCCGGCGGGCGAGTGCGGTGTAAGCGGCGTCCAGCAGTGACTCCCGCGCTGCAGGCATCATCGCCTCCCTCGGGGCGAGCGGCCGACCCTGCGGTTCAGATTTGACGGGGTGCCGGGGACTGTCAAGGGGTCGCGGAACCGGCCCCCGGTGGCCTGGAACCGATCTCGGCCGATACCGTTCGGTGCATGCCCGACTACCTCGACGACCTGCGTCTCGCCCATGTCCTCGCGGACGCCGCCGACGCCGCGACCATGGACCGGTTCAAGGCTCTCGACCTGAAGGTGGAGACCAAACCCGACATGACGCCGGTGAGCGAGGCGGACAAGGCCGCCGAGGAGCTCATCCGCGGCCACCTCCGGCGCGCCCGCCCGCGCGACGCCGTGCTGGGCGAGGAGTACGGCGTGGAGGGCACCGGCCCGCGCCGCTGGGTGATCGATCCGATCGACGGCACCAAGAACTACGTGCGCGGCGTGCCCGTGTGGGCCACGCTGATCGCGCTCATGGAGGCGGGCGGCGAGGGAGGCTTCCAGCCGGTCGTCGGCGTGGTGTCCGCGCCCGCCCTGGGCCGCCGCTGGTGGGCGGCGAAGGGCCACGGCGCCTACGCCGGACGCAGCCTGTCGTCGGCCACCACGCTCCAGGTCTCCCGCGTCTCGCGGATCTCCGACGCCTCCTTCGCGTACTCCTCGCTCACCGGCTGGGAGGAGCAGGGGCGGCTCGACGGCTTCCTCGACCTCACCCGCGAGGTGTGGCGCACGCGCGCGTACGGCGACTTCTGGCCGTACATGATGGTCGCCGAGGGCTCGGTGGACGTCTGCGCGGAGCCGGAGCTGTCGCTGTGGGACATGGCGGCCACGGCGATCGTGGTGACGGAGGCCGGCGGCACCTTCACCGGCCTCGACGGCCGCCCGGGCCCGCACAGCGGCAACGCCGCCGCGTCGAACGGCCTGCTCCACGACGAACTGCTGGGGTATCTCAACCAGCGGTACTGAACCGGCCGCGCTCGCGCCGCGCGCCCCCGGACGGCCGCGCGCGCCCTCTTGTTGACCTCCGCTTTGCCTGCCACTCTGGGAGTTCCCCCACTTGTGAACTTGTGAAAGCGCGAACGAACGGGCCCTCGGGCCCGTGACGTGGCGTTTTCCGGTAGGAGGTGGCTCCATCCATGCTCGTCCGTGACGCCATGAGCACCGTGGTCCTCACCATCGGCCCCGCCCACACGCTCCGCCAGGCCGCCGCCCTGATGTCCGCGCGCCGGGTGGGCGCGGCCGTGGTCCTCGACCCCGACGGCACCGGGATCGGCATCCTCACCGAACGGGACGTCCTCAACTCCGTGGGTCTGGGCCAGGACCCGGACGCGGAGCGCGCCCACGCCCACACCACCACCGACGTCGTCTTCGCCGCCCCCTCCTGGACGCTGGAGGAGGCGGCGGCCGCCATGGCCCACGGGGGCTTCCGGCATCTGATCGTCCTCGACCGGGGCGGGCCCGCGGGCATCGTCTCGGTCCGCGACATCATCCGCTGCTGGGCACCCGCCCGGCAGCCGGCCCCGCAGGTGCCCGCCTGACGGCACAGGAACGGGCCGGACCCCCGGGAGGGGATCCGGCCCGTCGATCGGCAAGCGGTCCAGCGCTGGGATCAGCCGCGCAGGGCCTGCACCGCGGCCTCCAGCCGCTTGCCGAAGTCCCCGTCGGCCTGGCGGAAGTTGTTGATCGCGCGCTCGGCGATGTCGTCGCGCGTGACACCCGAGAGGGCGTTCGCCAGGTTGTTCACCAGGCGCTCCTTCTCGTCCTCCGACATCAGCCGGTAGAGGTTGCCCGCCTGGACGAAGTCGTTGTCCTCGGCGTGGACGGGCGTGACCGACTCGCCGGTGACCCCGGTGACCGCGACGGGCTGCCACAGCGGGCGGTCCGTCTGGAAGGGGCCGCCGAAGCTGTTCGGCTCGTAGTTCTTCGCGCCCTTGTGGCGGCCGTCGTACAGATGGCCGTCACGGGAGTTGGTGCGCGCCTCGGTGGCGTGCGGGCGGTTCACCGGCAGGTGGTCGGCGTTGATGCCGACGCGGTAGCGGTGGGCGTCGCCGTACGCGAAGAGGCGGCCCTGGAGCATCTTGTCCGGGGAGGGACCGATGCCCGGCACGAAGTGGGCGGGGCTGAAGATCGACTGCTCGACCTCGGCGAAGATGTTCTCCGGGTTGCGGTTGAGCTCCAGCTTGCCGAACTCGACCAGCGGGTAGTCCGCGTGCGGCCAGACCTTGGTCAGGTCGAACGGGTTGAAGCGGTAGGTGGCCGCCTCGGCCGCCGGCATGATCTGGACGTACACGGTCCAGGACGGGTACTCGCCGCGCTCGATGGCCTCGCGCAGGTCGCGCTGGTGCGAGTCGGGGTCCTTGCCCGCGAGGATCTCGGCCTCCTCGGCGGTCAGGTTCTTGATGCCCTGGTCCGTCTTGAAGTGGTACTTGACCCAGAAGGCCTCGCCGGCCTCGTTGTTCCACTGGTAGGTGTGGGAGCCGAAGCCGTCCATGTGGCGGTAGGACGCCGGGATGCCGCGGTCACCGAACAGCCAGGTCACCTGGTGGGTCGACTCGGGCGACAGGCCCCAGAAGTCGAAGACGTTGTCCGCCTCCTGCGAGCCGGTGTACGGGTCGCGCTTCTGGGTGTGGATGAAGTCGGGGAACTTGATGGCGTCGCGGATGAAGAACACCGGGGTGTTGTTGCCGACGAGGTCGTAGTTGCCCTCCTCGGTGTAGAACTTCACCGCGAAACCGCGCGGGTCGCGCACCGCGTCGGCGGCGCCCAGATTGCCCGCGACCGTGGAGAAACGCAGGAAGACCTCGGTCTCCTTGCCCACCTCGGACAGGAACTTCGCCCGGGTGTACGGCGTGACGTCACCGGTCACCGTGAAGGTGCCGTAGGCGCCGGCGCCGCGGGCGTGCACCACGCGCTCCGGGATGCGCTCGCGGTTGAAGTGGGCCAGCTTCTCGAGCAGGAGCTGGTCCTGGACGAGGACCGGGCCGCCGACGCCCGCGGTCTCGCTGTTCTGGTTGTCGGCGACCGGGGCTCCAGCCTCCGTCGTAAGCGGTCCCTGCGTCACGTGCGCCTCCTGCGTCATCACTGCACCTTGCATCTTGGCCAAAGCCGAGCTCGATCCTACAATAGACATTGTCTAAGTCAAGTTAGACTCCAAAGTCACACCCGTTCGGAGCACGACTCCCCCTGCTGTTAGGCTGGTGCCTATGAGTGACCTTCTGGAACGACTTCGCGGACGCGGTTGGCGGATGACCGCGCAGCGCCGTGTGGTGGCCGAGGTCCTCGACGGCGAACACGTCCACCTGACGGCCGACGAGGTGCACGCCAGAGCTGTCGCCAAGCTGCCCGAGATCTCCCGGGCGACCGTCTACAACACCCTGGGCGAGCTGGTCTCGCTCGGTGAGGTGCTGGAGGTCGCGACGGACAAGCGGGCCAAGCGCTACGACCCGAACGCGCACCGGCCGCACCACCACCTGGTGTGCGCGCAGTGCGGGGCGATCCGCGACGTCCACCCGACCGGCAACCCGCTGGCCGACCTGCCCGACACGGAGCGGTTCGGTTTCACGGTGTCCGACGTCGAGGTGACGTACCGCGGCCTCTGCCCCAACTGCGCGGCGGCCTAGCCGGCACACAGGGCTTCCACGGAGCCCCGGCCACTTCCGAGTGCCCGGGGCTCTTCGCGATGCCTGGACGCGGGCCGCATTCCCCTTGGGGAACGACCGAGGGCCGGAACCCTTTCGAATTCCGGCCCTCGGCCATCAGTAGCGGGGACAGGATTTGAACCTGCGACCTCTGGGTTATGAGCCCAGCGAGCTACCGAGCTGCTCCACCCCGCGGCGATGTCTTCAACCTACGTCAAGGTGCCCGACAGAAGCAAATCCATTGTCCGAAGGCGCGGAACCTGGGCAGAGAGCCCCGGGAACGGACGCCTATAGGGGCGCGGGGAACCGCGCGAACGGGGGTCCGGGGGCGAAGCCCCCGAAAGGGCCGAGGGAACCCCCTCACCTACTCAGCCGCGCCCCGCACGCCCTACGCCGACAACTCCTCACGCAGAGCGTCACGCAACCGCACCGCCCGCTCCGTGACCGCCGGAGGCCCCAGCTCGGCCGCCCGGTCGGCCCACCGCTGCCCCTCCGCCAGCTCCCCCCGCCGGGCGTGAACGAGCGCGAGCCGCAGGGCCGCGCGCCCATGGCCGGCGTCGGCCGCGCGGGTCCACCACACCGCCGCCTCCGGCTCGCTGCCCTCCCGTGCCAGCAGCAGCCCCAGGTTGAAGGCGCCGTTGCGCGAGCCCGCCTCCGCGGCCTCCCGGTACCACCGGGCCGCCTCGACGACGTCACCCCGCGCCGCGGCCAGCATGCCGACCCGCACCTGGGCGCGCCGGTGCCCCTGGGTGGCCGCCCGCTCGTACCACTCCTCGCACTCGCTGCGCCGGTGCACCGGCTCCCCCAGCTCGTGCGCGGGCTCCGGCGGCCGGCGGGCGTCCAGCACGGTCGCCAGCCGGTACGCGGCCTCCGCGCTGCCGCCGCCCGCCGCGCACCGCAGGAACCGCTCGGCCTCGCCCTCCTCGCCGTCGCGCAGCCGCGCCATACCGACCTGGAGCGCCGCCTCGGTGTGCCCGGCGGCCGCCGCGCGCTCGTACCAGCGCAGCGCGGCCCGCTCCTCGCCGCGTCCGGCGTGCAGGATGCCGAGGTTGAACGCGGCGTCCACGCTGCCCGCCTCCGCGGCCTTGGAGAACCAGGGCTCCGCGCCGGTCTCGTCCCCCGCCCGCAGCAGCAGGATCGCCAGCGCGTTCGCCGCCTCGCGGTGCCCGGCGTAGGCGGCGCGGCGGTACCACTGCTCGGCCTGCGTGACGCGCCCCTGGTCGGCGCAGAGCAGACCGAGGTTGTACGCGCCGTTGACGTCGCCGGCGTCCATCGCGGCCCGGTACCACCGCTCGGCGGTCTGCGTCTCGCCCCGCTCGGCGTGCAGGGCGCCCAGCGCGTTGGCGGCGTTGCCGTCGCCGTCCTGGGCGGCCCGCAGCCACCACACGGCGGCGTTCTCGGTGTCCCCGGCGTCGCGCAGCAGGAAGCCGAGCGCGCACGCGGCACGCGGCTCGCCGTCCTTGGCGGAGGTCAGGTACCAGCGCCCGGCCTCCTTCAGCTCGCCGCGCTTCTCCAGGATCGTGCCCAGGTGCAGGGCGGCCCGGCGGTGTCCGCGCGCGGCGGCCTGCCGGTACCACTGCTCGGCCTCCTCGACCAGCGCCGCGCCCTCGTCGCCGGACGCCCGCGTGGCCTTGTGGTCCAGGGCGCGGGCGAGCCGGTAGGCGCCCTCGCGGTGGCCGCGCTCGGCGGCGGCCCGCATCCAGCGCTCGCTGCCCTCCGCGTCCCCCCGGTGCTCCAGGAGGTCGGCGAGGGCGTACGCGCCGAGGGTGTGGCCCTGCTCGGCGGACTGGCGCAGCCAGTACTCGGCGGCGGGTTCGTCGCCGCGCTCGCGGTGGTGGCGGCCGAGCGCGTGGGCCGCGGCCGTGGAACCGGCGACGGCCGCGATCCGCCACCATCCGGCGGCCTCGTCGGGGTAGCCCCGCTGGTGCAGCAGGACGCCCAGGTTGTTGGCGGCGGCGCGGTCGCCCGCGGCGGTGGCGGCACGCAGATGGGGTTCGGCACCGTCGAGGTCACCGCGGCGCAGCAGCATGGCGCCGAGGACGCTCATCGCCTCGACGTCGCCGGCCTCGGCGGCGAGGCGCCGGCTCAGCTCCTCCGCGGCCTGGTCGGCCGCCTCCCCCGCGTCGTGGGGATGCTCCTCCCGAGGGGAGGACTGCACAAAACGCCCTGACTCGAACAGAGTTGCCTTGTCCCCCATAACATCCATCGTCGCACCACCTGCAACCTGGGTACACCTGGTATACCGCAGTCAGTGAGGTCACTACAGCGTTTTGTCGACATGCCCACAGAGAGACAAGTCAAACACAGATCGCCCAACTCCCGTCGGCGGCGGGGCCGTCGGAAGGGCGGGTACATGCGTTCGCCCACCACAAAGGCCCGGATTCCGTTGGGAATCCGGGCCTTTGGTGTCGCTGACACGCGACGTCAGTAGCGGGGACAGGATTTGAACCTGCGACCTCTGGGTTATGAGCCCAGCGAGCTACCGAGCTGCTCCACCCCGCGCCGTTGTGTTGCAACCGTAGCACGGCGCGGGGTGGGCCTGTGACCAGGGCGTCTGGTCAGCCGTTCGAGCGTGGGGTCGAGCCGGGGCTCGTACTCGGGTTCGTACTCGGACTCGCGCTCGGGTTGCTCCGTGCGCCGCCGGCCCCGCCGGACTGCGCCGCCTCCGCCTTGCGCAGCGCCTCCTCGAGGTCCTTCTGCGCCCGGCCGTAGGCCTCCCAGTCGTTGTTCTTCAGGGCTTCCTGGCCCGCCTCGAAGGCCGCCTGCGCATCGTTGAGCGCCTCCTGGACCGTCGCCGGCTGCTCCGTGCTCGGCGGGGGCGTGGTGCCCTCGTCCTCGTCGGTGCCGCCGTCGTCCGGCGGTTCGACCGGAGTGCCCTCGCCGCCGAAGACCTTGTCGAGCGCCTTCTCCAGCGTGTCCTCGAACGCCGTCTGCCCGCCGTAGGTCACCAGCACCTTGCGCAGCAGCGGGTACTTCAGTCCGCCACCGCGTACGTAGACCGGCTCCACGTAGAGCAGTCCGCCGTCCAGCGGGACGGTCAGCAGGTTGCCGTACTCGACCTCGGAGTCGCCGCCTCGCAGCAGCCTGATCGTCTCGGCGATGTCCTGCTGGGAGTTGAACTGGCTCTGCACCTGTTTGGGTCCGGAGACCGTGGTGCTGGTCGGCAGTTTCAGGACTCTGATCTTGCCGTAGTCCTCCGTGCCCGGATCGGCGTTGACCGCCATGAACGCGCTCAGGTTGTCACGGCCGTTCGGCGTGAACGTCGTGGTGAGCGAGAAGACCTGCTCGTTCTGGTCGGGCATCTTCATGCTCAGGTAGTACGGCGGGACCGCGTCGCCCGTCTTGTTCGTCGGGTCGTCCGGCACCTGCCAGACCTCGCTGCCGGAGAGGAACGTGTTGGCGTCCTTCACGTGGTAGCGGGTGAGCAGCTCGCGCTGGACCTTGAACAGGTCCTGCGGGTACCGCAGATGGGCCATCAGGTCGCCGGAGATCTCGCTCCGCGGCTGCACGGTGTCCGGGAACGCCTTCATCCACGTCTTCAGGACGGGGTCCTGGGTGTCCCACTGGTAGAGCTTGACCTCGCCGCTGTACGCGTCGACGGTCGCCTTCACCGAGTTGCGGATGTAGTTGACCTGGTTCTGCTGGGCGACCACCGCGCGCTGGTCGTTGGTGGCGGTCAGCGAGTCGGCCGTGGTGTCGCCGAGCGTCGTCCGGGACGCGTACGGGTAGCCGTTGGTGGTCGTGTAGGCGTCGACGATCCACTGGATGCGGCCGTCGATGACCGCCGGGTAGGCGTCGCCGTCGATGGTCAGCCAGGGCGCGATCGCCTCGACGCGCTCCTTGGGCGTGCGGTTGTACAGGATCCGCGAACCCTCGCCGATGGCGCCGGAGTAGAGGATCTGCGGCTCGCCGAACGCGACCGCGTAGGCGGCCCGGTTCACCGGGTTCTCGAGGTTGACGCCGCTGTCGCCCTGGTAGCTGTACGTCTTCTCGCCGCTGTCGTCGGAGTAGTCGATCTCCTTCTGGGGACCGCCGACGATCGAGTACGTGGTCGTGCGCTCGCCGTAGTAGACGCGCTGCTCGTACGAGCCGAGGTCGCCCTTGGAGGGCAGGTCGGACTCGGTGAACGCCGGGCCTCCGCCGGAGGCGGCGCTGGTGCCCTCGGCGGCGACGACGCCGTAGCCGTGGGTGTAGCGGAAGTGGTCGTTGATCCAGTTCCGCTTCGGGATGCCCGCGTAGTTCAGCTCGCGCAGGCCGATGACGGTGTCCTGCTCCTTGCCGTCCTTGGCGTACCGGTCGACGTCCAGGTTGGTCGGGAACGCGTAGTAGTTCTTGATCTGCTGGATCTGCTGGAACGTCGGCGAGACGACGTTCGGGTCCATGATGCGGATGCTGGCCGCGCCCGCCACGTCGTCCCGCAGCTTCGCCTGGTCCTTGGTCTCGGCGACGCCCGGGTACTCGGTGACCTGGGAGTCGTCGATGCCGTAGGCCTCACGCGTGGCCTTGAGGTTCTTCTCGACGTACGGCGCCTCCTTGGCCTGCTCGTTCGGCTGGACCTGGAACTTCTGCACGATAGCCGGGTACAGGCCGCCGATGAGGATCGCCGACAGCACCATCAGGCCGAAGCCGATGACCGGCAGCTGCCAGGTGCGCCGCCACAGGGTGGCGAAGAACAGCAGCGCGCAGATCACGGCGATGCAGAACAGGATCGTCTTCGCGGGCAGGTAGGCGTTCGCGTCGACGTAGCGCAGACCGGTCCAGCTGTCGGTGGCCCTGAAGTCGCTGGACTTCACGGCCAGTCCGTACCGGTCGAGCCAGTACGCGACCGCCTTCAGCGCGACGAAGATGCCGAGCAGCACCGACAGGTGCCCGGTGGCGGCGGCCGTGGCGCGCGCGCCCGGGCTGGTGACGCGCAGCCCGCCGTACAGGTAGTGGGTGAGCGCGGCGGCGATCAGCCCCAGGACGGCGGCGGCGAAGCCGAAGCCCAGCAGGAACCGGTACCAGGGCAGGTCGAAGGCGTAGAAGGAGACGTCGAGGTGGAACTGCGGGTCCTTCTGCCCGAAGGACACGCCGTTGACCCACATCAGCCACGTCCGCCACTGGCTGGAGGCCGAGGCGCCCGCGATCAGGCCGACCAGCGCGGTGATGCCGAGCAGCAGCCACTTCTTGTAGGGCGCGATCCCCATCCGGTACCGGTCGAGGTTCTGCTGCTCCATCGACATGGCGCTCAGCGGCGGCCGCAGGCGGTGCGCCAGCCAGATGTTGAAGCCGACCGAGACGGCCATGAGCAGACCGAAGACGAAGAACAGCCCGATCTTGGTCGACAGCGTCGTCGTGAACACGGACGAGTAGTTGACCGACCGGTACCACAGCCAGTCGGTCCAGAAGCCCGCGAACATGGTGAACACCATGCCGAGGACGGCAAGGACGCCCAGTGTCATGAGCAGGGTCCGGACCCGCCGCGACGGCCGGCCGACTCTGATCCGTGGCCCCGTCGGGCCTCCGCCGCGGTCCGGCATCTGGAAAGCCAAGGTAGGCACCTCGAAGTTCGCTGTCGATTCGTCGAGCCCGCGTCTTCACGGACCGTCGTGGTCCCCCGTGATCGCGGGCCCACACCCTATGCAACTTACTCACGCTTTACTCGGTTCCCGTTTCCGGCCAGGAACGAGAGAGGATTGTGACCATGTCCAACACACCCATGGCCGCGAACCCCCTCACCCGGGCCGTGCTCGAGATCGACGAGTACGTGTCCGGGCTGGGCTGGGACCAGCCCGCCCGCCTGTTCGCCCTCGTAGACACCGCCCGGCTCCGGGCGGAGCAGCCCTCCCTCGCGGACCGCCTCGGCCTGGACGGCGGGGAGGAGTCCGCCGCCCTCACCCCGATCGAGCAGGAGGAGATTCCCGCCGGCAAGCCGCTCGACGAGTTCCTCGGCACCATCGCCTGGCCCGACGCCGTCACCGGCTGCGCGCTCACCGTGGAGCGGCTGATGCTGCCGCCGTCCGCGGAGGCGCAGGTCCCGAAGGACCTGGACGAGGCCGCGCTCACCAGGTGGGTGGCGGAGCACCCGGAGCGTCAGGAGGTCCGGATGACCGTCGCGGTGCTGCGCGACGGGTCCCGCGACTCGGCGCTGCGGCTGCGGGAGAAGGACTCCCCGACCGAGGTGCTCACCGGCTCGGACCTGGTGCCGGGTCTGGCGCAGGCGCTGACGGCGACGTTCGAGGAGTAGCCGGCCCGGTCAGGACGAGGTGCACGCCGGAAGGTCGGCGGTGTCGCCCGCGCGGATGTCCTTCAGGGCGTCCAGGGCGTCGTCGATCGTGCCGACCTTCACCAGGGTGAGGCCGTCGGGGGTGTCCTTGGCGGCGGCGGCGCAGTTGTCGGCGGGCGTGAGGAAGTACTCGGCGCCCTTGTCGCGCGCGCCGACCGTCTTCATCTCGATGCCGCCGATCGGCCCGACCTTGCCGTCGTCGTCGATGGTGCCGGTGCCCGCGACGAACTCACCGCCGGTGAGGCTGCCCGGGGTGAGCTTGTCGTAGATGCCGAGCGCGAACATCAGTCCGGCGCTGGGGCCGCCCACGTCGGCGAGCTTGATGTCGACGTCGAACGGGAAGGTGTGGTCGGTCCCGGCCGAGATGCCGACGACGGCGCGCTTCTCGCCGGCGTCGTCGGAGGTCCGGGTGGTGATGGTGACCTTCTCGGTCTTCGTCGCCGTGCGCTTCTGCTTCTCGGCGGCGGCCTGCTCCTTGGCGGGCACGATGGTGAAGACGACGTCCTCGCCCGGCTTGTGCTCGGTCACCAGGTCGGCGACGTCGGAGGGCTCCTTCACCGGCTTGCCGTCGACCGCCTTGATCACGTCGCCGGCATGCAGCCTGCCCTCGGCGGGCGCGTCCTTGACGACCGTGGAGACGATCACCCAGGACTTCACCGGGATGTCCAGCTCCTTCAGGGCCGCCACCTTGGCGCTCTCCTGGGACTGGCTGAACTCCTCGGCGTTCTCCTGGGTCGACTCCTCCTCCGTCTTGCCGTTCGGGTAGAGGGTGTCGTGCGGGACGACCTTGGTGTCGTGCGCGAGCCAGCCGTACACGGCCTCGACGAGGTTCATCCGGTAGTCGGCGCTGGTGACCCGCACGGTGGTCATGTTGAGGTGACCGTCCGTCGGGTAGGTCTTGTGCCCGGCGATCTGGAGCACCGGTTCGCCGCCGTGCTCGCCCAGTGTGTTCACCGTCGGCCCCGGCGACATCTCCGCGTAGGGCACGGGGATGAAGACTCCCGCGCACAGGAGCGCGATCAGCATCAGGGTGGAGGCGAGCATCGTCGCCGTACGGCGTGGCATGCCTCGACAGTACGGGACGGACCTGTCAGCGCACCGTCAGGGCCGCCCGGTCGGGCGGCCCCGGCCCCGCCGCACGCCCCGAACTGCGGTTTCCCCAGCTCAGCTGCCCGCGCGCTCCCGCTCCATCGCCTCACGGAAACGGGCGTACCCGATGAGTTCGGGACCGTCGCCGCGCACCTTGCGGGTCCGGTTGGCCCAACTGCCCCACAGCCCCGCTCCGATCGCGGCCACCAGCGGAATCAGCAACCAGGCAAGCGCCGCCATGCCGACCTCCCAACCCCATGAGCGTCCGCAACACTGACTGATCAGCAGATTAACCATCCGCAGTGACAACGCTCACCTCAGGGGTGCGGTTACGCAACCGCACGGAAGGAGGTGCTGACGGAACCGGCGGTCCTAGACGCCGACCCATTCCTCGGTGCCGTCGGAGAAGCGCTGGTGCTTCCAGATGGGCACCTCGTGCTTGATGTCGTCGATCAGCTTGCGGCAGGCCTCGAACGCCTCGCCCCGGTGCGCGCACGACACGCCGACGACCACGGCGAGGTCCCCGACCTTCAGATTTCCCACCCGGTGGGCCGCGGCCAGCGCCCGCACGGGGAAGTCCGCGACGACCTTCTCCGCGATCCGCCGCATCTCGTCCTCGGCGCTCGGATGGCAGGAGTAGCCCAGCTCGTCCACGTCGGCGCCGCCGTCGTGGTTGCGCACGGTCCCCACGAAGAGCGCCGTCCCGCCGGCCGCGTCGTCGCCCACCGCGCGCAGGATCTCGTCCACGGACAGCGGGGTGTCGCGGATCGCGATCAGCTTGACCGGGTCCTGGGCGGGCTGCTCACCGGGGTGGTCCGTCATGGGTGCCATGGCCCCATCGTGCCCCACCGCGCCGGCCGCGCGGAACAGCAGAATCCCCCACTACGCGCGCGTGGGGCTTCGGAGACTCCTCCAAGGGTGGCGCTCCGCGTCAGATGCGGCGGCGCGCCTTCCGCGCCCGGCGCACCACCGCCGCCGCGCCGAGCAGCGCGACCGTCGCGCCCGCCGCGCCCGCGGCCGTCGCGTCCTTGCGGCCCAGCCGGCGGCCCGCCACCGTGTGCCGTCCGGACACCTCCTCGAGCAGCTGCGCGAGCACCTCCTCGTTGGTGTACGAGGGACGCCACCCGGCGTCGTGCAGCCTGCTGCCGCTGACCACCCAGGGGTACATCGTGTACGCCAGGTCCCCGGCCGGGGACGGGGTGAGCCCGATGCGGTGCAGCCGGGCCGCCGCGCCGAGCGCCACCGCCGACGGCAGCTCCATCCGCCGGATGCCGCTGAGCTCCTCGACCTCCTCCTGCTCCAGCCAGCCGTCGCAGCCCACGGCCAGCTCGCCGTCGACCTTCTCCAGCACGGCGTACTCCAGGGCGCTGCACAGGTCCTCGACGTGGCAGAACTGCCAGGCGGGCCGGGAACCGGCCACCACCAGCAGCCGGGGCGACTCGAAGTACCTGGTCAGCGCGGTGTCGGTGCCGCCGACCAGCACGGCGGGGCGCACCACGGTCACGTTGAGCCCGGGGTGCGCGCGGGGCGCCCGGCGGGCCAGCCGCTCGATCTCCAGGAGGTCGCCGACGCCCGTGGCCTCGGCGGTGGCGCGCAGCTCCGCGTCCTCGGACAGCGGCAGCTCGTTGTCGGGCAGCGCCCCGTAGACCATCGTCGAGGTGCACAGCACCACCCGGTGCACGCCGGCGGCCGCGGCCGCGGTGAGCACGGTCTGCGTGCCGCGGACGTTGTAGGCCGTCCGGGCGGCCGCATCGGTCTCCAGATCCAGGTCGAGGGCCAGGTGGACGACCACGTCGGCGCCGCGCAGCCGGTCCGCGATCGCGGGGTCGCGGACGTCCAAGATGTGCCACTCGGCCTCGGCGCACTCGCCGCGCCGCTCGTCGACGGCGACGACCTGCTTGACCTCCTCCGACGCGGCGAGCCGCGCGGTGAGCAGGGCTCCGACGCCGGAGGCGGCACCGGTGACCGCCACGACGGGCCCGCGGGGCGGAGGACTGGTTGACTTGTTTCGCGCTGCGCGAACCTGCGGATCTGGGGAACTCACCGGGCGTCTCCAGCGGTTGTCTTCAGTACGGGCGCGAGCGACGCGTACGTACCAGGTGGCATCCATCCTGCCGCAGGCCTCCTGTCGGCGAAGCACCGAGGCCCGAACCGCTTCAGGTGTCTACGCTGGGTGGTGTTGTCGGGCAGCCGTGCCGCCGGAAAGAACCGGTGGCCCTACAAGCCGAGGAAACCCGTGAGTGACACCCCATTCGGATTCGGCCTTCCGCCGGAGGAGCCGGACGACGGCGACGAAGGCAAGAAGAAGGACCCGCAGGGCGGCGGTGGTCAGGGCCCGGCCAACCCGTTCGGCTTCGGCACGCCCGGGGCGGGCGGCTTTGGCGGCTCCGGCGCGGACAATCCGTTCGCCGCGATGTTCGGGTCGATGAACCCGGGCGATCTGGGCGCCGCGTTCCAGCAGCTCGGCCAGATGCTCTCCTACGAGGGCGGGCCGGTGAACTGGGACATGGCCAAGCAGATCGCCCGCCAGACGGTCGCCCAGGGAACCGCGCAGGGCTCCAAGGACGCCAGTGTCGGCCCCGCCGAGCGCCGGGCCGTGGAGGACGCCGTCCGGCTGGCGGACCTCTGGCTGGACGACGCCACCTCCCTGCCGTCCGGTGCGAACTCGGCGCTGGCCTGGAGCCGCGCGGAGTGGGTCGAGGCGACCCTGCCCGCGTGGCGCGAGCTGGTCGACCCGGTGGCCGAGCGCGTCGGGAACGCGATGGGCGACGTCCTGCCGGAGGAGATGCAGGCCATGGCCGGCCCGCTGATCGGCATGATGCGCTCCATGGGCGGCGCCATGTTCGGCACGCAGATCGGCCAGGCCGTCGGCGTGCTCGCCGGCGAGGTCGTCGGCTCGTCCGACATCGGCCTGCCGCTGGGGCCGGCCGGCAAGGCCGCGCTGCTGCCGCTGAACGTCGAGAACTTCGGCAAGGACCTCGGCGTCCCGCAGGAGGAGGTGCGGCTGTACCTCGCCCTGCGCGAGGCCGCCCACCAGCGGCTCTTCGCGCACGTCCCGTGGCTGCGGTCGCATCTGTTCGGCGCGGTCGACGGCTACGCCCGCGGCATCAAGGTCGACACCGGCAAGCTGGAGGACGTGGTCGGCCAGTTCGACCCGCAGAACCCGGAGCAGTTGCAGGAGGCGCTCCAGCAGGGCATGTTCCAGCCGGAGGACACGCCCGAGCAGAAGGCGGCCCTGGCCCGTCTGGAGACGGCGCTGGCGCTCGTCGAGGGCTGGGTGGACGCGGTCGTGCACGCGGCGGCCAAGCCGCGGCTGTCGTCGGCCGACGCGCTGCGGGAGACGCTGCGCCGCCGCCGCGCCTCGGGCGGTCCGGCCGAGCAGACGTTCGCCACGCTGATCGGCCTGGAGCTGCGTCCGCGCCGGCTGCGCGACGCCTCGCGCCTGTGGGCCTCGCTCACCGACGCGCGCGGGGTGGACGGCCGGGACGCCCTGTGGGCGCACCCGGACATGCTGCCGACGGCGACCGACCTGGACGACCCGGACGGCTTCGTGCACCGGGAGCAGATCGACTTCTCCGAGCTGGACAAGATGCTCGGTGAGGCCGCCGACAAGCCCGACCTGCGCAAGAAGGACGCCGGAAACGCCGCGGACGCCGACGCGGCGGACGAGGGCGACCAGGGCGGCAAGGACGGCACGGGCGACGAGAGCAAGGGCGACGGCGCCGAGTGAGCCTGCACGACGACGCGGTGCTGGTCCTCAAGGCGTACGAGGACCAGCCCGAGCTGAGGGACGCATACCTGGAGCATCTGGCCGCGCATCCGGACGGCCTGTGGAAGGCGTGCGGGGCAGGCCATCTCACGGCGAGCGCGCTGGTGATCGACCCCGAGCGCGGCCGGGTGCTGCTGACCCTGCACCGGAAGCTGCGGATGTGGCTCCAGATGGGCGGCCACTGCGAGCCGGGCGACGCCTCGCTGGCCACGGCCGCGCTGCGCGAGGCGACCGAGGAGTCCGGCGTCGCGGGTCTGACGCTGCTCCCGGGCGGCCCGGTCCGCCTGGACCGGCACCCCATCCCGCCGCCCTGCCACTGCCACTTCGACGTGCAGTACGCGGCCCTGGCCGCCCCGGACGCCGTGCACGCGGTCAGCGACGAGTCCCTGGACGTGCGCTGGTTCCCGTACGCCGAGGTGCCGGACGTGGCGGACACCTCCGTCGTACGGCTGCTCGAGGCCACGCGCGCGAGGCTCGGGGCCTGAGCACACCTTCGACGACGTACGAAAAGGGGCCGCGCCTTCCCGGAAGGCGCGGCCCCTTTTCGCGGCAGGCGGCGGTCAGCTCCAGACGTTGCCCTGGTTCTGGCCGCGGGCGCCCTGCTGGCCCATGCCGTACTGCGCGGCGAGGCCGGAGCCGATCTGGGCGTTCTGCGGCGGCAGCAGTTCACTCGGCTGGACCAACGCGAAGCCGCTGCCCATGAAGCTCAGCTCCCAGCCCTCGCCGGTGTTGCCGCGGCGCCGCCACACCCCGCTGGAGTGCGTCTGGGCCTGCATCTGCACCCGCAGCGAGGTGGACCAGGCGACGATCGCATCGGCGTCGCAGTTGACGTACTTGTCCGGCGTCACCTGGAGCAGCAGTGGCATGCCCGAGGTCATCAGCGCGACCTTGCCCCGGCCGGTGATGTTGAGCTGGTACTTCCCCGAGCCGGAGATGCCGTAGAGGCTGTCGACGGCGATGACCTCGTGGTGCAGCGAGGAGTCCATCGCGAGGACGTAGCTGCTGTCGACCGTCAGGCCGTCCTGCTCCACGTCCATGATGTGGATGCGCTGGGCGAGGTTGGCGAAGTAGACGGTGCCCTGCCCGTGGCAGCGCATCAGGTCGAGGCCCTCGCCGGTGTGCGCCCGCGCGCGTGACGCGCTGTTGCTCTGGTACTCGGCGTCGAACTCGACGAGCCCCTGGTAGGCGACCATGGCGCCCTTGCGGGCGAGGATGTCGTCGTGGCCCTCGAGGGCGACCCGGAGCATCTGCGGGTTCTGCAGACCCCAGCGCTCCTGGGTCTGCTGCTCGTTGTGCGCGAAAAGCGGACTCTGCATGGTGTGCTCGCTCCCCCTCAGCCCCGGACCCGGAGACGGTCGGTGCTGTCCTCACTGGGCTGGACGACGACGATGCCCTGACCGGAGAAGGCCATCTGATAGGCCTCGCCGCTGCCGCGGCCGATCAGCGACTGGGCGCGGAAGCTGCGCTTGCCCTTCACCTTGAGGTTCGGGGACCAGGCGACCAGCGCGTCCGGGTCGACGTACGTCTCGTCCTCGCCGCCTCCGCAGTCGACGACGATGGGCTTGCCGCGCGAGGTCAGCGCGACCCACCCCTGTCCGGAGATCTTGGTGTTCCACAGGCCCTGCCCGGCGAACTTCGCCAGGCCCTTGACCCGCTCCACGCCCCAGGTGAGGTGCGCGTCGAAGGCGAGCAGATTGGTGGCGTTGACGGAGATGCCCTCGCCGTTGAGGTTGATCACGACGACGTTGGCCCCGTAGTCGGCGAGGTAGAGCAGGCCGTCGCCGGAGCACTTCATCAGGGGCGCGCCCTCACCGGTGAGCCAGTCCTTGGCGATCTGGCGGACGGCGGGCGGGTTGGGCTCGTACTGGACGAAGCCCTCGTAGGCGACCATCGAGCCGACGCGCGCGAGGAGGTCGTGCCCGGTCTGCATGGCGACCTTCAGCATGTGGTTGCCGTGGTTCTCCATGCGGGCGGTGACGGGTGCGGGGGCGTAGCCCGCGAGTGGCTGGTTCATGACGGGCTCCCTCAGATCTCGTACGGCTGGACGACGATGAAGTTGCCGGGCGCTCCCCGGAACTGCAGGTTGACGCTCTCCCCGGTGGCTCCGGGGTAGGCGTTGCGGCGCATCCGCACCTGGCTGGAGACGACGACCTGGGCGGCGGCCGACCACGCGACGACGGCGTTGGCGTCGGCGAACGTGGTGGGCGTGACCGGCAGCACCACGGGGATGCCGTGCGTCTTGACGACGATCGTGCCGGTGCCCTGGAACTGCATCGTGAACAGCGCGCCGCCGGGGATGCCGTGCCCCTCGATGCGGCGGACCTCGTACTGGAGGGTCTCGTCGAAGGCGAGGACGTTCTCCGCGGAGACGCAGACGGCGTCGCCCTGGAGCTCGATCGGGTGCAGCATCGTGGAGTTCTCGGCGAAGAACACCTGGCCCTGGCCGGTGCAGCGCATCAGCTGCATCTCCTGGCCGGTGGCGTTGCCGACGAGACGGCCGCTGAAGCCGGCGCCCTTGTAGCTGAAGTCGACCTTGCCCTGGTAGAGCACCATGCTGCCCTGGCGGGCCAGTACGGGCGTGCCGCCGATGCCCAGGTCGGCGCGGACCAGCTTCTTGTTCTGCTGGGTCCAGCGCTGTCCGGTGGGCGTCTCCTTGAACTGCTGGAGCGCGCCGAGGACTCCGGCCGCCTGCGGTGCGCCCTGCGGCATCCCCTGGGGTGCGCCGTAGGGGGCCTGCTGGTGGGGCATCTGACCAGGTGGCATCTGCCCGGGCGGCATCTGACCGGGCGGGGGCTGCTGTCCGTAGCCGGGCGGCGGGGCGGGCGCCTGGGGCGCGGCGGGGGGCTGGCCGTAACCGGGGGGAGGCGCGGGGGCGTGGGGTGCGGCCGGCTGGCCGTAACCCGGCGGAGGCGCGGGGGCCTGCGGCGGGGCGGGCGGCTGACCGTAACCCGGGGGCGGCGGGGGCGTCTGGCCGCCGTAGGGGGCGGGCGCCGGGGCCGGGGGCGGCACCGGCGAGCCGCCGGGCGGCGTCTGCATCGGCGCCACGATGGTCGGCGCGGAGTGCACCGGCGGCGTGGCGGGCGCGGGGGCCGGCGGGGGCGTGAACCCTGGCGCGGGCTGCGGCGCGGGCGCGGGGGCCGGAGCGGGCGCCGGTGCGCCGCCTCCGGAGGCGCCGAACGCGGGCGGGGCGAAACTGGGCGCGGCCTGCGGGGCCTGCGGCTGCGGGGGCTGCTGCGGCTCGGCCGCGGCGGGCTCCTCGTCGGCGACCTCGCCGCCGAAGTTGCGCAGCAGCGCCTCCAGCCCGCCGTCGAAGCCCTGACCGACGGCGGCGAACCGCCACACGTCCTTGAAGTAGAAGTCGCCGAGCATGACGGCCCGCTCGGTGGAGAACTCCGAGCCGTTGAACGGGTACCGCGCCACTTCCTCGCCGCCGGCGACGATGCGGATGTACCCGGGACCTATCTGCGACATCTGTCCCGCGCCGTCGATGGTCGCCGTGAAGGACAGCTTCTTGATCTGCTGCGGGATGCGGTCCAGCGTCACGCGGAACGACTCCGTGTCGCCCGCCTGGGCGCCCAGCAGCTGAATGGACTCCTCGGGCGACTTCGGCTGGTTGTAGAAGACGAAGTACCGGTCGTCGGACAGCCGCTCGTCGGCGTCGAGCCCGAAGCAGCTGATGTCGAAGCCGAGCCCGGGGCCGGAGATCTGTACCCCTACGTACAGGTCCGTGCCCGCGGTGAGATCACTGATCCTGGCCTTGTGGCCGCGTTGGAATTCCCTGGCCATACGTACGACCGTCCCCCATCCCGTTGTGAGTGCGTCGCGCCAGGCTAACGGCAATCACGGACACGGGAGGAAGTCGGTACAGACCCGGTACACAACGCGCAGGAGCCCTCGCTCCGCGTTCACCTCGGGCGGCGGTGAGCCGTGCCGCTACTCGTCCCGGGCGCCGGGGACATGGGGCAGCCGGTCGGCCGCGACCACGCCCTCGAGGTAGCCGCGGGCCCGTTCGGTCCGCGGGTACGCCTCGAGAAGCCGCCAGAAGCGGGGCCCGTGACCGGGCACCAGAAGGTGGGCCAGCTCGTGACAGAGCACGTAGTCGACGACGTACTCCGGCATACCCTGCAGCCGGTGGGACAGCCGGATGCTCCCGTCGGACGGGGTGCAGGAACCCCAGCGCGTGTTCTGGTTGGTCACCCAGCGCACCGAGTGGGGGCGGGCCCGGCCCTCGAAGTACTGCTCCGACAGCCGCCGCGCGCGCTCGGCCAGCTCGGCGTCCCCGAGGGTCCGTCTGCTCTCCTGCGCGGCGAGCTTGTCGAGCATGACGCGCACCCAGCGCTGCTCCTCCGCCTCGGACATCCGGGCGGGGATGAGCACGACGGTGCGATCGCCCTCGCGGTACGCGGAGACCGTCCGCCGTCGGCGGGCACTCCTTCGGACCTCGATCGCGCTCGCCCGTGAGCCGTCCGTCGGCTGGCTCTTCGCGCTGCGCTGAGTCGTTCCGGCGCGGTGCAGTGGGTCGGCGGGCACGCCCCGACCGTACCCGCTGGACCGGGGGAAGTCCCGGCTCCGGGACGCTTCTCCGACGATCCGGTCACCGAGCGCCGGATTTGTACGACGAATTCGGGCACCTGTGGACAACTTGTGACGGCGCCTCGGCGGCCCGGGGCATGCTGGCAGCGCCGGCCGGGACCCTCGTCGGACCCGGCCCGGTGCCGGGCAGGCATCAGGCCTGTTCGCAGGCACGTATCAGGACAGACGGGGGTCAGTCATGCATCCGATGCTCAAGCCCGCCCTCAGGCGCGGCTGGCGCGACCGCAACACCGTGCAGTTCGGGATGACACCGGCACAGGCGCTGACCCTGGGTCCGGTGGACACGGCCACGGGCAGCCTGCTGGAGCTGTTCGACGGCACGCGGGGACTGGAGCTGCTGCGCGAGGAGAGCCGGCGCATGGAGCTGCCCGACGGTCATGTCGACCGGCTGGTGCGGCGGCTGTCACGGGCGGGGCTGCTGGACGACTCCCGGGGCGGCGGTCCGGCCGCCGACGCCTTGCGCGGGAGCCCCGAGGTGCTGGACCGGCTCCGTCCGGACTGGGCCTCGCTCGGCCTGACCACCGCCGGGCCGGGCGACCCGCTGCGGGCGCTGGCGGCGCGGCGGAGCATGCGGGTGCAGGTCAGAGGCGCGGGCCGGGTGGGGGCGGCGGTGGCGGCGCTGCTCTCGGGGGCGGGCGTCGGCGAGGTCGAGGTGCGGGACGTCGGCCGGGTGGAGCCGTGGGACGTGGCACCGGGCGGGCTGCCCGCGGAGGCGGCCGGCGAGCGCAGGGAGGACGCGGCCCGCCGCCTCGTACGCCGGTGCGCGCCGGACCGCCCGCCGCGCCGCGCCGCCCGCTCGCCCCTGGCCGAGGACGCCACCGGCCGCTCCCTGGTGGTGCTCGCTCCGCGGGACGACGTCGCCGTGCACACGCCGGACCCGGTGTCCGCCGAGCCGCTCCTGGCGTCGGGCACGCCTCATCTCCATGCCGGGGTGGTGGAGGGCACGGGTGTGGTCGGTCCGCTGGTCCTGCCCGGGGAGACGGCGTGCGCGGGCTGTCTCCAGGAGGACCGGATCGACCGGGACCCGGCCTGGCCGCGGCTGGTGGCACAGTGGCGTTCGGGCCAGCAGCGCAGGGTGGGCGCCTGCGACCTCGCGCTGGCCTCGACCGTGGCCGGGCTGGCCGCCGCGCACGCGCTGGCCTTCCTCGACGGACGGATTCCGTCCAGCGCGGGTGCCCGCTGGGAGGTGACCCTCCCGCAGCTGCACTGGCAGCCGCGCCCTGTCGTGCCGCATCGCCGCTGCCCGTGCGGTGCCGCGGGCGCCGGCCCGGACGGGGCTGACAAAGGCCCGGACAAAGGTAAGGGAGAACACACCTCCGCCGACGGGGGGTCGCACGAGACAATGGCCGGGCACGGGCCGTCGAAGGGGTCACGCCGTCAGGCGGACGCGGAGCGGCCGGCAAGGACCTGGAGGGCGCATGTCTGATCTTCCCCGCAAGGCGGTCACCCGCACCGCCAAGCTGGCCGCGCTCCCGCTCGGCTTCGCCGGGCGGGCCACCTGGGGACTCGGCAAGCGGATCGTGGGCGAGTCCGCGGAGCTGGTCGGCCGGGAGCTTCAGCAGCGCACCGCCGACCAGCTGTTCAAGGTGCTGGGCGAGCTCAAGGGCGGCGCCATGAAGTTCGGCCAGGCCCTGTCGGTCTTCGAGTCGGCCTTGCCGGAGGAGGTCGCCGGACCGTACCGGGCCGCCCTGACCAAGCTTCAGGAGGCCGCCCCGCCGATGCCGACCCGCACGGTGCACGGGGTGCTGAAGGAGCGGCTGGGCGAGGACTGGCAGGAGCTGTTCCGGACGTTCGACGACAAGCCGGCCGCGGCGGCCTCCATCGGCCAGGTGCACCGGGCGGTGTGGCACGACGGCCGTGAGGTCGCGGTCAAGGTGCAGTACCCCGGCGCCGGCGAGGCCCTGCTGTCCGACCTCAACCAGCTCAGCCGCTTCGCGCGGCTGCTGGGCCCGCTGGTCCCCGGCATGGACGTCAAGCCGCTCATCACGGAGCTCAAGGACCGGGTCTCCGAGGAACTGGACTACGGCCTGGAGGCGCAGGCGCAGCGTGCGCACGCCGAGGAGTTCGCCGGCGACCCGGACGTGGTCGTGCCGGACGTGGTGCACCAGAGCGATCAGGTGCTGGTCACCGAGTGGATGGACGGCACGCCGCTGTCGGAGGTCATCGCGGACGGCACCGAGGCGCAGCGCGACCGTGCCGGGCAGCTCCTGGCCCGTTTCCTGTTCTCCGGCCCCGCCCGCACCGGCCTGCTGCACGCGGACCCGCACCCGGGCAACTTCCGTCTGCTGCCCGGAGGTCCCGGCGGTGAGGACGACTGGCGCCTGGGCGTCCTGGACTTCGGCACGGTCGACCGGCTCCCCGGCGGACTGCCCGCCCCCATCGGCGAGGCGCTGCGGATGACACTGGACGGCGAGGCGGAGGCCGTCTACGAGATGCTCTGCGCGGAGGGCTTCGTCAAGGAGTCGGTGGAGCTGGACCCCGACGCGGTGCTCGACTATCTCTCGCCGATCATCGAGCCGGCGCGGGTCGAGGCGTTCACCTTCACCCGCGGCTGGATGCGCGGCCAGGCCGCCCGGATAGCGGATGTCCGGTCCCCCGCCCACCAGTTGGCCAAGCAGCTCAACCTGCCGCCGGCGTATCTGCTGATCCACCGGGTCACGCTGAGCACCATCGGGGTGCTGTGCCAGCTCGGCGCGACGGTGCGGCTGCGGGAGGAACTGGAGGACTGGCTCCCCGGGTTCGTCGCCGGGGAGCCGGGCGAGGAGGAGGAAGCGGCGCAGGCCTGACCGCCCGCGGGGCGGCCCGGTGCGCGTGAGGCGCGGCGGAGTTCACCACCACTGCGAGTCGAGACGCCCCTCGATCGCGCGCAGGTTCTCGCGGGAGCAGCGCTCGCAGTAGTGCAGGCGGACGCCGTTCTCCACGGAGAGGGTCCAGGTCGGCGGCGGGCCGGCGGCGCGGACACCGCAGCGGGCGCAGGCCGGCGGCTCGGGCTCCGTGGCGGAGCCCTCGTCGCCGTCGCCTTCGTGAGGACTGGTCACGCGGCGACGATAACTCCGCGCGGAGACCGCCGCGGTGTCAACGCACCGCGGGAGCCGCACCGTTCACACGGTCCGGCCCCCGCGGGGAGATCGGGGCCTCCGGCTGGGGAGGCCGTCGCTTCAGGCGGCGTGCCCTACTGCATGACCGCCATGGCGAGCGCCCGGCGGGCGCGCCGCGAGGCGCGCTCGGCCCGGCGCTGCATGCGGCGCGCGGTCAGCAGGCCGGTGGCCTGCCTCTCCCGCTGCGCCTCCAGCAGTCGGTCGTGCATATGCGCACGAGCCAGGGCTTCTGGGATGAGTTGCATCTCTCGGGTCCTGTTCTGGCGCGAGTCGTTCGCACCGCTGGTGGTGAAGTCTTCGGTCGCGGAGCCTGCGGGCTCGTGGGTGGACGGCGTCATCGGGGCCTGCTTCTGGGGGTCGTGCGTGAGGGGACGGTCGATCGTTCCGCGGGTGTTCATGCCGAAACCGGGTTCTTGCGCGGGCGGCCACGCGGCCGCTTCCGGGCGACGACCACACCCTGGACGAACAGCTCGCCACCCCAGACGCCCCAGGGCTCGCGCCGCTCCTTGGCGCCGGCGAGGCAGGCCTCGACCAGCGGGCAGGTACGGCAGAGGGACTTGGCGTACTCGACGTCCGCGGGCGACTCGGCGAAGAAGACCTCCGGGTCGTAGGAGCGGCACGGGACGGGTACGCCGAGGTTCTCGATGGCGTCGTCGAGCGCGGTGAGCGCGGTGAGCGGAGTCAAGGTCGGGTCCTCCGTGGAGCCGGGCTTGGGGATCGTGTCGGAAGGCGGTACGGACGGGGCGTGCGCTTCGAGTTGCACGGCTGGTCTTCCTCGTCTGGTCGTTTCCGGCCGGTCGGCCGGGTGTGCGGCTGGTACCGGGTTCTTTTCTTGTCCCGAGGCGCCTTGTCCTGTCTCCCCGTTCGGGGCAAACAGAAGGGCCGCGGATCCCGGATGGGGTTCCGCGGCCCTGAAGGCGCCGGCCTGATCGCATCAGGCTGGATCACTCCAGGGTTCTGGCCCACGGAAGGCCCACATCTGGTGGTGCTGCGTCGTCTGCTTCCGGAATCCGGCACCGGCCGCCGCAAAGGCATAGGCCTGCGCCTGTGCCGCTACTGCTTCCAGTGCCTTGGTCGGTCGCTCATCGCGCTCACGGACGGCAATGCCCGCGGGAGCGAGGGAGGACGCCGGACGCACGGCACGAATGCCGGACAGACCGGTGCCCTGGTTCGAGGCGCCGAGAATGCACAGGGAGACGGCCGAGCGATCGGTCAGTTTGACGCTGGTGCTGGTGTTGATGCTGATCACTGGGCTCGCCTCCTCTCGGCGTCTAGGGGACCGGGCGAACCGGTCCGCGGATATGCAAGTACAACACGGAATCAGGGCCTCCGAGAAGGCCGCTGTCCCCGTGGCTAAGAACCTATGGGGATTCCCGGGGCATGCGCAAACTATTTTTCCGACGAGTTCGCGTCAGTCCTGATCTTGTCCCTGGGCGGGGTCCCGGCCCGCGCAGAGGGCCAGTACATCGGACCCGTAGCGGCGCAGCTTGCGCATGCCCACACCGGGGATGCGGGCCAGTTCGTGCTCGTCGTCGGGGACCGCCTCGGCGATCGCGATCAGCGTCTTGTCGGTGAAGACGCAGAAGGCCGGCTGCCCGCTGCGCCGCGCCTGCTCACCGCGCCAGTCCCGCAGCCTCTCATACAGACCCTCGTCCATGTCGGAGGGGCAGTCCTCGCAGCGCATCAGTTTCATCTCGCCGCCGTCGGTCAGCGTGCGGCCGCAGACGCGGCAGCGGGCGGGGGTGCGCTGCCTGCGGCGCGGCGGCTGCTCGGGGACCGCGGTGGCCGCCGCCGTCCAGGAGCCGCGCTCGACCCCTCCCGCGCCGGCCGCGCCCGCGCGGCCCGCGCCGGCCTGCGAGCCGGGGCGCAGTCCCGTGAGGAAGCGGCTGGGGCGCCGGTTGGGGCGGCCGCCCGGGGAGCGGGAGAGCGCCCAGGAGAGGTGGAGGTGCTCGCGGGCGCGGGTGACCCCGACGTAGAGGAGACGGCGCTCCTCCTCGATCTGTTCGTCCGTCTTCGCGTAGGTGATCGGCATCATGCCTTCGGCGACGCCGACCAGGAAGACGACGTCCCACTCAAGGCCCTTGGCCGCGTGCAGCGAGGCGAGCGTGACGCCCTGGACGGTGGGGGCGTGCTGGGCGCCGGCCCGCTCGTCCAGTTCGACGACGAGGTCGGCGAGGGTGGCGCCGGCCCGGGCTGCGGCGAAGTCCTGGGCGAGGTGCACCAGGGCGGCGAGGGACTCCCAGCTCTCCCGGACCGCGCCCGACCCGGCGGGCGGCTGGGGCGTCCAGCCCTTGCCGGAGAGCACGGCGCGCACCTGGGAGGGCAGGTCGGGGGCGTCGTCGAGGAGGGAGTCGTTGCCCCCGAAGCGGGCCGCGGCGCGCAGGGCGTTGATCGCGTTGCGCACCTCGGGGCGGTCGAAGAACCGCTCGGCCCCGCGCAGCTGGTAGGGCACGCCGGCGTCGGCGAGGGCCTGCTCGTAGGTCTCGGACTGGGAGTTGGTGCGGAACAGGACGGCGATCTCGCTCGCCGGGACGCCCGAGGCGATCAGCTCGCGGATGCGGCGGGCGGCGCCCTCGGCCTCGGCGGGCTCGTCGGTGTACTCGGTGAAGACCGGCTCGGGTCCGGCGGGGCGCTGGGAGACCAGTTCGAGGCGGTGGTCGGCGGCGCGGCCCTTCGCCTGGGCGAGCAGCCCGTTGGCCAGGCGGACCACCTGGGGCGTCGAGCGGTAGTCGCGGACGAGCTTGACGACGGTGGCGCCCGGGTGGCGGACGCGGAAGTCGAGCAGGTGGTCCGGGGTCGCGCCGGTGAAGGAGTAGATGGTCTGGCTGGCGTCGCCGACCACGCACAGATTCTCCCGGTCGCCGAGCCACAGCTCCAGCAGGCGCTGCTGGAGGGGGCTGACATCCTGGTACTCGTCGACGACGAAGTGCTGGTACTGCGCCCTCACCTGCTCGGCGATGTCGTGCCGGTCCTGGAGGACGGCGACCGTGAGCAGCAGGACGTCCTCGAAGTCGATGACGGACCGCTCGCGCTTGAGTTCCTCGTAGGCGGCGTAGAGCTGGGCGATCTCCGCGGGGTCGCGGGGCGCCTCCCGGCCGGACTTGGCGGCCGCGGCCGTGTAGTCGGCGGGGACGGTCTGGGTGACCTTGGACCACTCGATCTCGGCGGTGACGTCCCGCAGCTCTCCCCGGTCGAGGCGGATCCGGCAGGCGGCGGCCGCGTCGGCGACCAGCTGGATCTTGCGGTCCACCAGCCGGGGCAGGGATCCGCCGACCGCCTTGGGCCAGAAGTACTGGAGCTGGCGCAGGGCCGCGGAGTGGAACGTCCGCGCCTGGACGCCCACCGCGCCGAGCTGGCGCAGCCGGCCGCGCATCTCCCCGGCGGCGCGGTTGGTGAAGGTGACGGCGAGGACGCTGGAGGGCTGGAGGATGCCGGCGCGCACCCCGTAGGCGATGCGGTGGGTGATGGCCCTGGTCTTGCCGGTACCGGCGCCCGCCAGCACGCACACCGGTCCGTGCAGCGCCGTGGCGACGGCGCGCTGCTCGGGGTCGAGACCTTCGAGCACCGCGTCGGCCGAGTCCGGTACCCGCGGGAAGAGGGTGGAGTGCGTTGCTGCTGTCACACCGCCATGCTGCCAGGTCGCCCGGGACAGGTGAGCCGGTTGTCCACAGGGAAGGGGTCGCGGTCGTACGAATGCGACAAGCGTCACGGGATGGGCCACGGGGGCCGGGGCGGCGGCGGGAATGCCTGCGCTTTCAAGTACGTTCCCCGGGAGACCGAGGAGTTCCCCGAGCCGCCGAAGGAGCGCGAGAGGCATGCAGGGCACTGTGACGATGTACAGCACCACGTGGTGCGGCTACTGCCGCCGGCTGAAGAGCCAGCTGGACCGTGAGGGCATCGCGTACACCGAGATCAACATCGAGCAGGACCCCGAGTCGGCGGCCTTCGTGGAGAAGGCGAACGGCGGCAACCAGACGGTGCCCACCGTGCTGTTCCCGGACGGCTCGACGCTCACCAACCCCTCGCTCGCGCAGGTGAAGCAGAAGATCGGCGTCTGAAGCCCGCCGCGTACACATCGAAGCGGGGCGGCCGTCCCTCAGGGGACCGGCCGCCCCGCTTCGTCGTGTGCGGGTCCCTCGGCTCAGAAGGCGCTGCGGAGGGGCAGGTCCTCGCCGTACCAGCGTTCGATCAGCCGGGCGGCGATCGAGATGCCGTAGGGCGGGAGCACCTCGCCGGAGTCGAAGGCGGCGCGCAGTTCGTCGCGGGAGAACCAGCGGGCCTCGTGGATCTCGTCGCCGTCCACGGTGATGTCGAAGGACGTGGCGCGGGCGACGAAGCCGAGCATGAGGCTGGAGGGGAACGGCCAGGGCTGGCTGGCGACGTACTCGACCTCGCCGACGGCGATGCCGACCTCCTCGTGCACCTCGCGGCGCACCGACTGCTCGATCGCCTCCCCCGGCTCGACGAACCCGGCGAGCGTGGAGAAGCGTCCCTCGGGCCAGTGGACCTGACGGCCGAGCAGGATGCGGTCCTTGTCGTCGATCACCGCCATGATCACCGCGGGGTCGGTGCGCGGGTAGTGCTCGGCGCCGCAGGCGGGGCAGCGGCGGATGTGCCCGGCCGCGGCGATGACGGTGCGCTCGCCGCAGCGGGAGCAGAAGCGGTGCAGCCGCTGCCAGTTCTCCAGGGCGACGGCGTGCACCATCAGGCCCGCCTCGCGGGGCGACAGCAGCAGTCCGGCCTCGCGCAGGCCCGCGGGGCGGGCGGAGTCGTCCATCCGGCCGGGCAGGGAGTCCTTCTGCAGCGCGAAGTAGCTGACGCCGTCCTCGTCGATGCCGAGGAAGTAGCGGTGGGCCTCGGTGAGCGGGGCCTCGAAGGACGGGGTCATGACGAGTTCGGTGCGCCCGTCCGGTGCCTCGTCGATGAGGACCTGGCCGCCGGAGACCACGAAGCAGCGGGTCGAGGGGTGGCTCCACGCCGCCGCGAGCCATGCCTCGTCGAGCCGGTGGTGGGCGGCGCGGTCGATGCCGCTCGGGGCGGTGAGCGAGATGGGCCGGTCGGCGGTGTGGTCGGTCCTGGTGGTCACGGGTGCTTCCAACTCCCCCGGTGGAACGGATCGGGTCGCGGGTGGTCTGGCGGACGAGGGCGGGAGGGACCGGGTCCTGCGGGCGCGGCGGTGGCGCGGCTCTTCCAGTGTGCCGCGCGCGGGCGCCCGCTTCGGACGGCGTGGGTGGTCAGGGGGCGTGCCGCCAGTGCTCGGCGAGGTCGCCCCAGAGGTGGGCGCTGGTCTCGGCGCCCTTGAGCAGCAGGTCCAGCTCGACCTTCTCGTCGGGGGCGTGCCAGCCGTCGGACGGGACGGAGATCCCGAGGAAGAGCACCGGTGCGCCGAGGACGTCCTGGAGGTCGGCGGCCGGGCCGGATCCGCCCTCGCGCGTGAACAGCACGGGTTTGTCGAAGGCGCGGCCCATCGCACGGACCACCGACTGGAGGGCGGGGTGGTCGAGCGGGGTGAGGCAGGGGCGGGTGGCCGGGCTGAAGGTGATCTCGTGCCGGACGCCCTCGGGCAGCCGGCCGGGCACCCAGGCGGCGACCGCGTCCCGGATGTGCGCGGGGTCCTGTCCGGCGACCAGCCGGAAGGAGAGCTTCACCATCGCGGACGACGGGATGATCGTCTTGCTGCCGGGGCCCTGGTAGCCGCCGCCGATGCCGTTGACCTCGGCGGTGGGGCGCGCCCAGATGCGTTCCAGGGTGCTGTAGCCCGCCTCGCCTCCGGTGCCGTGCGACTTGGCGGTGCGCAGCCACCGCTCCTCGTCGAAGGGCAGCCGGGCGAAGAGCTCACGCTCACGGTCGGTGAGCTCGACCACGCCGTCGTAGAAGCCGGGGACCGCCACGCGGCCCTGCTCGTCGTGCAGGGCGGCGACCAGCCGGGCGGCGGCGGTGGCCGGGTTGGGCACCGCGCCGCCGAAGGAGCCGGAGTGGATGTCCTGGTCGGGGCCGTACAGGCGGATCTCGCACTCGGCGAGGCCGCGCATGCCGGTGCAGACGGTCGGGGTGTCCTCGGACCACATGCCGGTGTCGGAGACGATCACGGCGTCGGCGGCGAGCCGGTCCGCGTGCTGTTCGACGAGCGCCCGGAAGTGCGGGGAGCCGGACTCCTCCTCGCCCTCGATCAGCAGCTTGAGGTGGACGGCGGGACTGGTGCGGCCGGTGGCGGCGAGGTGGGCGCGCAGGCCCAGGGTGTGGAAGAAGACCTGGCCCTTGTCGTCGGCGGCCCCGCGCGCGTAGAGGCGGCCGTCCCGGACGACCGGCTCGAACGGGTCGCTGTTCCAGCCGTCCTCGCGCGCGGCGGGCTGCACGTCGTGGTGGCCGTACACGAGGACGGTCGGCGCGTCGGGGTCGTCGCTGGGCCACTCGGCGTAGACCGCCGGGGCGCCCGGGGTGTCCCAGACCTCGGTGGCGGGGAAGCCGGTGTCCTTCAGGGCGGCGACGAGCCAGTCGGCGCTTCGGCGCACGTCGGGGGCGTGATCGGGCTGGGCCGAGACGGACGGGATGCGGAGCCACGCGGACAGGTCGTCGAGGAACGCCGTGCGGTGGTCTGCGATGTAGGTCCGGACGGCGTCGACGGCATTGTCAACGTGCTGGCTCATGGCTACGAGCCTATCCGCCCGCGGGGGTGTCCTCGGAGTGCGGTATCTCACCGTGCGGCGTGCGGTATGTCACCGTCCGGGGCATGCGGTGTGACACCGTCCGGGGCGTGCGGTGTCTCACCGTCCGGATCGTCGAGCAGCAGCCGCTCCAGCTCGGCGCGGCCGGGAAGCCGCTCGGGCCGGACCACCTCGCCGGTGCGGACGTACAGGAACGCGGCGGTGACGGACTCCGGGGGGACGCCCTGCTGCTCGGCCCAGGCGAGCCGGTAGACGGCCAGCTGGAGCGGGTCGGCGGTGCGGCCCCGGCCGGTCTTCCAGTCGACGATCTCGTACGTGACCGTGTCGCCGTCCTCGGCGTTCTCGGCGTTCTCGGCGTTCTCGGCGTTCTCGTGCCGGTACACGGCGTCGATGCGGCCCCGGACGACACGGCCGGCGATCGACAGCTGGAACGGCGCCTCCACACGGAAGGGCGTGCGGTGGGCGTACTCGGTGCGCTCGAACGCCTCCTTGAGCGCCTCCAGATCCTGCTCGTCGGCGACCTCGGCGTCGCCGCCGGGCAGCTCGTCGGGGTCGAGCAGGGGCAGGGTCAGCTCCTCGAAGCGCGCCTCGACCCACGCGTGGAAGCGGGTGCCGCGGCGGGCGGCGGGCTGGGGCGGGCGCGGCATGGGGCGGGCCAGCTCCCGCGCGAAGCCGTCGGGGTCGGCGGCGAGCCGCAGCAGCTGGGACGCGGTGAGGGAGGCGGGCAGCGGGACCTCGGTGACGGTGTCGCGGGCGCGCAGCAGCTCCCCGGTGAGGGCGTCCAGGTCGCGGTCCCATGACGCGACGGTGCGGGCCTCCTCGGGGGTGAGGCGCGCCTCGGCCGGCGCGGGGTGGTCCGGCCGGGGGCGTGCGGGCTCGTCCGGGGCGGACGCCTGGTGCGGGACGACGGGGCGCTCGGTGGGCAGCGCGTCCCAGTCGGCGAGGCCGAGGTCCGCCGGGTCGGCGTCCGGCGCGGCGGGCCCGTCGGGGTGGGGCTCGCCCGGGTGCGGGTCGTCGCGGTACGAGTCGCGGTACGAGTCGTCGGGGTGCGGGTCGTCGGCGTACGGGTCGTCGGGGAAGTCCTCCGGGTACGGCTCGTCGTCGTCCGGCGGGGACGGCCAGTCCGGGTCGTCGTGGGCGTCCGGGTCGTGGACGGCCGCCGCGCCGTACGGGTCGGCGGCGAGGCGGTCGAGGTGGGCGAGGACGGTCGCGGCGGCGGCGCGGCGCCGGGCGAGGGCCGCGTCGTCCAGGGGCAGCGGCCACGCCTGGACGTCGCCGGCCTGCCGCAGCGCCGGGTTCTCCTCGTCCTCGGCGGGTTCGTCCGCCCACGCCTCGATCTCGCCGTACCCGGCGGCGCAGTGGTCGTGGAGGGCGAGCAGGAACTCGGAGGGGCCGCGCGGCTTCTTCTGGCTGGGACCCCACCAGTGGCCGGAGCCGAGCAGCAGGGACCGGGGGCGGGTGAAGGTGACGTAGCCGAGGCGCAGCTCCTCGGTGTGCTGGTGGTCCTTCATGGCCTCGTGGAAGGCCTTCAGACCCCGGGAGTCCCAGGACGCCACGTCGGGGAGGGTGTCGGCGTCGCCGCGCAGCGCGTGCGGCAGCACCTTGCCCTGGGCCGTCCACTTCTCGCGGCCCCGGTCGCTCGGGAAGGCGCCGGTGACCAGGCCGGGGACGGCGACGACGTCCCACTCCAGGCCCTTGGACTTGTGGGCGGTGAGCACCTTGACGGTGTTCTCGCCTCCCGGCAGCGCGTTGTCCAGCCCCTTCTCGTACTGGGCGGCGGTCCGCAGGAAGCCGAGGAAGGCGAGCAGGGTGGCCTCGTTGTCGCCGGCGGCGAAGGACGCGGCGACGTCGAGGAAGTTGGACAGGGTCTCCCGGCGCCGGGCCGCCAGCGCGTGCGGGGACGCGGACAGCTCGACCTCGAGGCCGGTGACGGCGAGCACCCGGTGCAGTACGTCCATCAGCGGGTCGGCGAGGGAGCGGCGCAGGTCGCGCAGCTCGGCGGCGAGGCGGGCGAAGCGGACGCGCGCGTCGGGCGAGAAGGGCAGCCCGTCGTCGTCCCCGCCGCCCTCCAGGGGGCTCTCCAGGAACGTGTCGAGGGCGTCGGCGAGCGAGATCACCTCGGCGGGGTCGACGCCTTCGACGGCCTCGGCGAGCCGCCGGTCGGGGTCGTCGTCGCCGTCCACGCGCGCGTGCGACACGAGCCGGCGCGCGCGGCGGCCGAGCAGGGCGAGGTCGCGGGGGCCGATCCGCCAGCGCGGGCCGGTCAGCAGCCGGACGAGGGAGGCGTTGGCGCCGGGGTCCTGGAGGACCTCGCAGACGGCGACCAGGTCGGCGATCTCCGGCAGGTGCAGCAGCCCGGACAGGCCGACGACCTCGACGGGCACGTCACGGGCGACCAGGGCGGCCTGGATCTCCGCGAAGTCCGTGGCTGTGCGGCACAGGACGGCGATCTCGCCGGGGGCCTTGCCGGTGTGCACCAGGTGCGCGAGCGAGTCGGCGAGCCAGTCGATCTCCTCGGCGTGGGTGCGCAGCAGGGCGCAGCGGACGATGCCGTCGCGCTCGGCGCCGGGGGCGGGGCGGAGGGCCTCCACACCCGCGTGCAGGGCGCGCAGCGGTTCGGCGAGGCCGTTGGCGAGGTCGAGCAGCCGGCCGCCGCTGCGGCGGTTCTCGCTGAGCGACTGACGGGTGGCGGGACGGCCGTCGGCGTGCGGGAAGTGCTCGGGGAAGTCGTCGAGGTTGGCGACGGAGGCGCCGCGCCAGCCGTAGATCGCCTGACAGGGGTCGCCGACGGCGGTCACCGGGTGGCCCGTGCCGCCGCCGAAGAGGCCCGCGAGGAGGACGCGCTGGGCGACCGAGGTGTCCTGGTACTCGTCGAGGAGCACCACCCGGAACTCGTCGCGCAGCAGGCGGCCGACCTCGGGCAGGGTGGCGAGCCGGGCGGACAGCGCGATCTGGTCGCCGAAGTCGAGGAGGTCGCGTTCGCGCTTGGCGGCCCGGTAGCGCAGCACCAGTTCGGCGAGCTCGCGGCGGGCGGCGGCGGCCTCGGGGACCTTGCGCAGGTCGGCGTTGCTGAGCTTGGCGTTCTCCAGGGAGCGCAGCAGTCCTGCGTCGTGGGCGCGCAGGTCCTCGGGCCGCACCAGGTGCTCGGAGAGCTCGGCGTCGAGGGTGAGGAGGTCGCCCACCAGGTCGGGGAAGGAGCGGGTGAGGGCCGGGTAGAGGCCGGGCGCCTCGCGCAGCACGCGCGCGGCGAGCTGGTAGCGGGTGGCGTCGGCGAGCAGCCGGGACGTCGGTTCGAGGCCGATGCGCAGCCCGTGGTCGGTGAGCAACCGGCCGGCGAAGGCGTGGTACGTGGAGATCACCGGCTCGCCCGGGGGGTCGTCCGGGTCGAGGGGGTCGGGGTCGGTGACGCCGGCCTTGACCAGGGCCGTGCGGACGCGTTCGGCTAGCTCGCCGGCGGCCTTGTTGGTGAAGGTGAGGCCGAGGACCTGCTCGGGGGCGACCTGGCCGGTGCCGACCAGCCAGACCACGCGGGCCGCCATCACCGTCGTCTTGCCGGAGCCCGCTCCGGCCACGATCACCTGCGGGGCTGGCGGCGCGGTGATGCAGGCCGTCTGCTCCGGGGTGAACGGAATCCCGAGCAGCTCCTTGAGCTGGTCGGGATCGGTGATACGGGCGGGCACACCGAGAATCTAGCGGCGGCCGCTGACAACGCGGGCCCACCGAGCCCGTCGGCGAGGAGGAAGCGCAGGTCGGCGGCGGGGGTGGTGCGATATGTCACGCGCGCTTGCGACACGTCACGCGCGCCGTGGACGCGCTTCACCCGACGACTCACTCGACGACGTGGCGGCCCTCGGGGCGGGCGCTGCACGAGGCGCGGAACGCGCAGTGGGCGCAGTGCTGGCCCGCGGTCGGGGTGAACCGCTCGTCGAGGACCTTGCCGGCGGCGGTGGCCAGCAGGTCGCCGACCCACTCCCCCTCCAGCGGCTCCTGCGCCTGCACCTTGGGCAGGGTCTCGCCGCCGTCCCGCTTGGCGGCGCCCTGCCGCAGCTGGACGAGCTCGGCGCCGCCCGGCTCGGGGCGCACGCCGTCGAAGGCCTCGTCGACGGCGCCCTCGCGGACGGCGAGCTGGTACACGGCGAGCTGGGGGTGGCGTTCCACCTCCTTGGAGCTGGGCGCCTGCTTGCCGGTCTTGAAGTCGACGACGTAGGCGCGGCCCTCGCCGTCGGCCTCGACGCGGTCCATCTGGCCCCGGATGCGGACCTGGTAGTCGCCGGACTCCAGGGTGACGTCGAAGTCGTGCTCGCTGGCCACCGGGGTGCGTCCGGTGCGGTCCATGACGTGCCACTTCAGGAACCGTTCGAGCGCCACGCGCGCGTTCTCCTTCTCCTGGGCCGACTTCCAGGGCGCGTCGAAGGCGAGGGCGTTCCACACGGAGTCGAGGCGTTCCATGAGGACGTCGAGGTCGGCGGGCGTTGTCCCCGAGGCGACCTCGTCGGCGAGGACGTGGACGACGTTGCCGAAGCCCTGGGCCGCGGTGGCGGGCGCGTCGGCCTTCACCTCGCGGCCCAGGAACCACTGGAGGGCGCAGGTGCTGGCGAGCTGGTCGAGGGCGCTGCCGGAGAGCACCACGGGCTGGTCACGGTCGCGCAGCGGCACCTTGCTGTGCGTCGGCTCGTACATGCCCCACCAGCGGTAGGGGTGCGCGGACGGCACCAGGGGGCGGCCGTCCTCGTCGGCGAGCGCGGCCAGCCGGGCCAGCCGCCGGGCGGCGGCCTCGCGCAGGGCGTCGGACACGCGGGGGTCGACGGTGGTGGCCCGCAGTTCGGCGACGAGCGCGGCGACGGACAGCGGGCGGCGCGGGCGTCCGGTGACGTCCCGGGGGTCGACGCCGAGCTCGGTGAGGAAGCGGGAGGGCTGGTCGCCGTCGTCGGACGGCGCCTTCACGGCCGTCACGACGAGGCGGTCACGCGCGCGCGTGGCGGCGACGTAGAACAGGCGGCGCTCCTCGGAGAGCAGCGCGCCGGGGGTGAGGGGCTCGGCGAGTCCGTCGCGGCCGATGCGGTCGGCCTCCAGCAGGGAGCCGCGGCGGCGCAGGTCCGGCCACAGGCCCTCCTGGACGCCGGCCACGACGACGAGGCCCCACTCCAGGCCCTTGGAGCGGTGCGCCGTCATCAGGCGTACGGCGTCGGGGCGTGCGGCACGCCGGGTGAGGGTGTCGGCGGCGATGTCCTCGGCCTCGATCTCCTCGAGGAAGTTCAGGGCGCCCCGGCCTCCGGTGCGCTCCTCGGCGCGGGCGGCGGTGGCGAACAGCGCGCACACGGCGTCGAGGTCACGGTCGGCGTTACGGCCGGCCGCGCCGCCCCGGCGGGCGGCGCGTTCCAGACGCTGCGGCCACGGGGTGCCGTCCCACAGCTCCCAGAGGGCCTCCTCGGCCGTGCCGCCGCCGGCCAGGCGCTCGCGGGCCCGGCGCAGCAGGGCGCCGAGCCGTTGCGCACCGCGCGCGTAGCCGGGGTCGTGCACGGCGAGCCGCTCGGGCTCGGCCAGCGCGCGGGCGAGCAGCTCGTCGGAGGGCGGCGGCAGGGGGTTCCCGGCCGCCCGCTCCTCCTCACGCAACGCGCGCCCGAGCCGCCGCAGATCGGCGGCGTCCATACCGGCGAGGGGGGAGGTGAGCAGGGTGAGAGCGGTCTCGGTGTCGAGCCAGCAGGGTTCGTCGCCGCCGGCCGGGTGCCCGCCCTGGCCGGAGTCCGGCCCGCCTTCGGTGCCTACGTCGCCGGGACCGGGGCCCGCCTCGCCGGAACCGGCCTCTGTCTCGCCCGCGCCGGCATCCACCACGCCCCCGGCGCCGCCCTGCGTACCCCGCGTACCGCGCGGCTCCACCGCGCCGGCCCGGCCGGCCTCCTCCGCCCTCGCCACCGCCCGCAGCGCGGTCAGGAGGGGGCCGACGGCCGGTTCGTGGCGCAGGGGCAGGTCGTCGCCGTCGACGTCGACGGGGACGCCCGCGGAGGTGAGGGCGCGGCGGACCGTCGGCAGGGTGCGGGCGCCCGCGCGGACCAGGACCGCCATGTCGTTCCAGGGGACGCCGTCCTCCAGGTGGGCGCGGCGCAGGATGTCGGCGATGTTGTCCAGCTCGGTGCCGGCCGTCGGGTACGTGTACACCTCGACCCGGCCTCCCTCGCGCACGGGCGCCGGCTCGCGGTGCAGGCGGACCTTCTCGGCGGGCAGCCGGGGCAGCGGCATGCGCCGGGTGATCAGCCGGGTGGCCTCCAGGAGCGCGGCGCCGGAGCGCCGGGAGGTGCGCAGCACCTGGACGGGCGCGGGGCGGCCGTCCGCGCGCGGGAAGGCGTGCGGGAACTCCAGGATGCCGCCGACGTCGGCGCCCCGGAACGCGTAGATCGACTGGTCGGGGTCGCCGAACGCGACGAGGGTGCGGCCGCCGGACGCCAGGGCGTGCAGCAGCCGTACCTGGGCGGGGTCGGTGTCCTGGTACTCGTCGACGTAGACGGCGTCGTAGCGGCCGGCGAGCTGCCCGGCGGTCTCGGGCCGCCGGGCGAGGAGCACCGCGCGGTGGACGAGTTCGGCGTAGTCGACGACGCCCTGGAGGTCGAGGACGTCGAGGTACTCGGCGAGGAAGGCGGAGGCGGCGCGCCAGTCGGGGCGGCCGATACGGCGGGCGAAGGCGTCCAGGGCGCCGGGGTCGAGCCCGAGTTCGCGGCTGCGGGCGAGCACGGCGCGGACCTCGTCGGCGAAGCCGCGGGTGGTCAGGCAGGCGCGCAGCTCGTCGGGCCAGCGCACGTGCGACAGCCCGAGCCGTTCCAGGTCCACCTGGCCGGCGAGCAGCTCGCGCACGGTGACGTCCTGCTCGGGTCCGGACAGCAGCCGCAGCGGTTCCACGAACAGGTCGCTGTCCTGGTGGGCGCGGACCAGGGCGTAACAGAAGGAGTGGAAGGTCGTCGCCTGCGGGGCGCGGGCGGCGCCGATGCGCAGCGCCATACGGTCGCGCAGCTCGACGGCGGCCTTGCGGCTGAAGGTGAGCACCAGGATGCGCTCGGGGTCGCCGCCGCGGGCGATGCGTGCGGCCACGGACTCGACGAGCGTCGTTGTCTTGCCGGTGCCCGGACCTGCGAGGACGAGCAGCGGTCCGAAGCCGTGCTCAACCACGGAGCGCTGGGCGGCGTCCAGTGAAGGGGGATCCACACGGGCCGGCGGGGTACGCACCAGTCGATAGGCGCCACGGCTCCCCCGCCGCACCGGGGGGTGCGACAGGCCGCTGGTGGAGGAAGAGGAGCTCACGTGGTTCGCCGGTCCTGGTGGGTGTGCTGTGGGGCGCTGCGCCGCGTGTGCGGGGCGGTGGTCGAGGGGTGAGGGGGCCACGCGCAGCCGACGCTACGCCCGGGACCGGATCGGAAGCAGGGTTTCCGCTTCTTCCCTCCCGTCACTCCTGGCACCCGCGTCCCTCGACTCACGAACGTACGTCATGCCGCGGATGTGCCTCATGTCCCCCTGAAGGATCACACGTCACACGGCGGCGGCGGGGATGGCGGAAGCTGTCAGGTGTGACCCCCGGTGTCCGCGCCGCCGTCCCACCGCGCGCGTCTCATGTCGAGGCGTGGCACATGGCCCTGAGCCGCCCGGCCCGCCTCCCGCAGCGGTGTGCCCTCCGCGCGGTAGTGACCGAGGGCCCGCAGCTCGTGGCCGGGCAGCAGCACGCCGTCCGCGCGGACCACGCGCCACCAGGGGACGGCCCCGCCGTAGAGCGCCATCACGCGCCCCACCTGCCGGGGCCCGCCCTCCCCCAGCCACTCGGCCACGTCCCCGTACGTCATGACGCGCCCGGGCGGGATCAGCTCGGCCACCTCCAGGACCCGCTCGGCGTACGCGGGCAGGGTGTCCGGGGGCTCCGGACCGCCGTCGGACGGAAGACTCTCCTGGCTCATCCGGACCATCCTGCCCCACCCCACCGACAACGCGGCGCGTCCGCGGACACGCGCGGGCGACTCGCCCCGGAGCAGCGCTTCGGGCAGACTGTGCCGCCCCGCTTGTGGACCCTGATGCCCCCTTGTGGCGGTACGGCATGCCACCATCGTGCGGGCGGTGACCGGTGATACGAGATCGAGAAGAGACGATGAAGCAGCAGGGTGCGCACCCCGAGGACACGGAGGGCACCCCTGACGCCTCGTCGCGCCCGGACACCGCTCAAGAGCCGGACACGACGGACGAGCCAGACACGACGGAAGAGCCGGACACGAAGGAAGAACCGGGCGGCGCGGCAGGGCCCGGCGGCGCGCACCGGGACGTCGCGCACATCGACGAGGTGGAGGGCGACGAACCGCTGCTCCCCGCGCGCGTGCACCGCCCGTCGGACCTCATGCGGCTGGTGGGCGGCGTGCTCGCGGTCGTGGTGCTGCTGGCGATCGCCGCGTTCGCGCACGGCACCACCTCGGGGCTCGAACAGGACATCAACAAGGGCACCGGACAGGCGCCCGACCTGCTCATCAAGATCGCGGGCCTGGCGTCCAGCATCGCCATCCTGCTGGTTCCGGTGGCCTTCGCGATCGAGCGTCTGATCAAACGGGACGGGCTGCGGATCGCCGACGGTGTGCTGGCCGCCGTGCTCGCGCACGGGGTGACCCTCGCCACGGACCTGTGGGTCGCGCGGGCCGCCCCCGACTCGATCCAGGACGCCCTGACCCAGCCCTCCCCCGGTGACATCCACGCCCTCACCGACCCGGTGCACGGCTATCTCGCCCCCGTCATCGCGTACATGACCGCCGTCGGCATGTCCCGCAGACCACGGTGGCGGGCGGTGCTGTGGGTGGTGCTGCTGCTCGACGCCTTCTCGATGCTGGTCACCGGGTACACCACCCCGTTCTCGATCATCCTCACGGTGCTGATCGGCTGGACCGTCGCCTACGGCACGCTCTACGCGGTCGGCTCGCCCAACGTCCGGCCCACCGGCCGCACGCTGATGGCGGGGCTCCGGACGGTCGGCTTCCGCCCGGTGACCGCGTCCCGCGAGGAGGCCGCCGACACCGCCGAGGGCGGCGACCGGGGGCGGCGCTACTTCGTCACCCTGGAGGACGGCGCGCCGCTGGACGTCACCGTGGTCGACCGCGAGCAGCAGGCGCAGGGGTTCTTCTACCGCGCGTGGCGCAACCTGGCGCTGCGCGGCTTCGCCACCCGCAGAAGCCTCCAGTCGCTGCGCCAGGCGCTGGAGCAGGAGGCGCTGCTGGCCTACGCCGCCATCGCGGCCGGCGCCAACGCGCCCAAGCTGATCGCCACGTCGGAGCTGGGCCCCGACGCGGTGATGCTCGTCTACGAGCACACCGGCGGGCGCTCGCTGGACTCGCTGGCCGACGACGAGATCACCGACGAGCTGCTGCGGGACACCTGGCGTCAGGTGAAGGCGCTCCAGTCCCGCCGTATCGCGCACCGCAGGCTGGTGGGCGACGCCATCCTGGTGGATCGTTCCGGCACGGTGATCCTCACCGACCTGCGCGGCGGGGAGATCGCGGCCGGCGACCTGCTGCTGCGCATGGACGTCTCCCAGCTGCTGGTGACGCTGGGACTGCGGGTGGGCGCCGAACGCGCGGTGACCTCCGCGCTGAACGTCCTCGGCCCCGACGCCGTGGCGGACTGCCTGCCGATGCTCCAGCCGATCGCGCTGAGCCGCTCCACGCGCGCGACGCTGCGCCGGCTCGCCCGGGAACGGGCCGAGCGGGAACGCGAGGCGGTCCTGGAGGCCTCCCGCCAGTCCCGCCCGGCACGCGCGCACGACGCCGACGACACCGGCCCCGTCACACTCGAGAAGGCCGACAAGACCGACAAGAAGGCCGTGCGGGCGGAGCAACGGGCCGAGAAGCGGGCCATCGACGAGGCGCTCGACGAGGCCCGTGAGGAGGATCTGCTCAGCCAGATCCGGCAGGAGGTGCTGCGGATCAGGCCGCAGGCCCCGGTCGAGCCGGCCCGGCTGGAGCGGGTGCGTCCGCGCACGCTGATCAGTCTGATCGCCGGCGCGATCGGCGCGTACTTCCTGCTGACGCAGCTCACCCACATCGAGTTCGGCCCGCTGATCTCCAACGCGGAGTGGGGCTGGGTGGCCGCGGCGGTGCTGTTCTCGGCGCTGAGCTATGTCGCGGCGGCGATGGCGCTGCTCGGGTTCGTGCCGGAGCGGGTGCCGTTCCCGCGCACCGTGGCGGCCCAGGTCGCCGGGTCCTTCGTGAAGATCGTCGCCCCGGCCGCGGTCGGCGGCGTCGCGCTGAACACCCGCTTCCTCCAGCGCGCGGGAGTGCGTCCGGGGCTCGCGGTGGCGAGCGTCGGCGCGTCGCAGCTGTTCGGGCTCGGCTGCCACATCCTGATGCTGCTGGCGTTCGGCTATCTGACGGGTACCGAGAAGACGCCCTCGCTGTCGCCGTCCCGCACGGTCATCGGCGGTCTGCTGACGGTCGCGGTGCTGGTGCTCGTGGTGACCTCGGTGCCGTTCCTGCGGAAGTTCGTCGTCACGCGCGTGCGGTCGCTGTTCGCGGGCGTCGTGCCGCGCATGCTCGACGTGCTCCAGCGCCCGCAGAAGCTGATCACCGGCATCGGCGGCATGCTGCTGCTGACCGCCTGCTTCGTGATGTGCCTGGACGCCTCGATCCGGGCGTTCGGCGACGAGTCGACCTCCGTCAGCCTCGCGAGCGTCGCCGTCGTCTTCCTCGCGGGCAACGCCCTCGGGTCCGCCGCGCCCACGCCGGGCGGTGTCGGCGCCGTGGAGGCCACGCTGACCGTCGGTCTGATCGCGGTCGGCCTGCCCAAGGAGGTCGCCGCGCCCGCCGTGCTGCTCTTCCGGCTGCTGACGCTGTGGCTTCCGGTGCTGCCGGGCTGGCTCGCCTTCAACCACCTCACGCGCAAAGCGGCCCTGTGACCGGCTGAGACGCCGGCCGAGCGCCCCCCTCCACACGGCCCGTGCCCCGGCGCGGCCTTCCCCCGGACGGCCCGTGCCTCGCGCGCCGCGCCGCGGGCGACCGCAGGATGGGGACATGTCCCGCCCCTTCCGGCTGCGCGCCGCCGCTCTGTCCGCCTGTGCCCTCCTGCTGCCCGCACTGCTGGCGGGCTGTGCCGAGGAGGACGGCGCGGGCCAGGACCTGACGCGGCAGAAGCTGGACTGGACGGCCTGCCCCGCCCCGGACGAGGCCCAGGGCGGAGGTGCGTCGCCGTCGCCGCTGCCGGGCGCCCGGGGCCAGTGGGAGTGCGCCACGCTGAAGGCGCCGCTCGACTGGGACGACCCGGACGGCGACACCATCGGCCTGGCCCTGATCCGCGTCCGGTCGAGCGGCCCGCGGAGCGAGCGGATCGGCTCGCTGATCTTCAACTTCGGCGGCCCCGGCGGGTCCGGCGTCACCACGCTGCCCGCGTTCGGCCAGGACTACGCCACCCTGCGCACCCGGTACGACCTGGTGAGCTTCGACCCCCGCGGGGTGGGCCGCAGCGCGCCCGTGACCTGCGAGGACGACCAGCAGCTCGACGAGCACTTCCAGCAGGACGGCACCCCCGACGACAGCGCCGAGCGCACGGAGCTGCTGGAGGGCACCGAGGAGTTCAACGCGGCCTGCGAGAACAACTCCGGGCGGATCCTGCCGCACGTGCGCACCACGGACGCGGCCCGCGACCTGGACCTGATGCGCCAGGTCCTCGGCGACGACAAGCTGTACTACTTCGGCATCTCCTACGGCACCGAACTCGGCGGCGTCTACGCCCACCTCTTCCCCGACACGGTGGGCCGCGCGGTGTTCGACGCGGTCGTCGACCCGGCGCAGAACTACGAGCAGGCCTCGCTCGGGCAGGCGCGGGGCTTCCAGCGCGCCCTCGACAACTACGCCGAGGACTGCGTCTCCCAGGTCGAGGAGTGCCCCGTCGGCGACAGCGCCCAGGACGTGAAGGACCGGATCGCCCGGCTGCTGCGGGACCTGGACCGCCGGCCCGTCCCCGGGATCCTCCCCCGCCAGCTCACCGAGACGATGGCGACCAGCGGCATCGCGCAGGCGCTGTACTCCAAGGACTTCTGGCCGTTCCTCACCGATGGCCTCGAGCAGGCGTACGACGGTGACGGCACGACCCTGATGGTGCTGGCCGACTCGATGAACGGCCGCGGCGAGAACGGCGAGTACAGCAACCTCGTGCCCGCCAACGTCGCCATCAACTGCGCCGACGCCAGGCCCCGTTACACCCCTGCGGACGTGGAGCGCCTGCTGCCCGAGTTCAGGAAGGCGTCCCCGGTCTTCGGGGACTTCATGGCCTGGGGCCTGATCACCTGCACCGACTGGGCGGTGCCGGGCGCCGCCGACCATCCGGACGTCAGCGCTCCGGGCGCGGCCCCGATCCTGGTGATCGGCAACACCGGCGACCCGGCCACCCCGTACGAGGGGGCGCGCAGCATGGCGAAGGCGCTCGGTGAGGGGGTCGGGGTGGAGCTCACGTACAACGGGCAGGGACACGGCGCCTACAACAGCGAGGACCGCTGCGTGCGGAACGCGGTCCACGGCTATCTGCTGGACGGCGAGGTACCGGAGGCCGGAACGGTCTGTCCCTGACGGCCCCAGCCGCGCGACGACGGCGGGGCACGGCAGACCTCCGCTCGAAAGCCCAGCTCAGAGGGTTTTCCACAGGCCTCCCCGGCCGACGCCGGACCTGCCTACGATGTCGGGACAGCCGTTCGCCGCACGACGCGGACGGCCCGCGAGGGGGGATGTGGCAGATGACCCGGTTCACACGGTGGGCGGCCCTGACGGCCGCCGCCGCACTGCTGACGGCCGGCTGTGGCGGCGGGGGCGGGGGACCGTCGAAGGACGACTCCGCCGGCAAGGACGACAAGAGGGGCGGTGACAGCGCGCTCGACTGGGGGCGCTGCGAGGCGACCGCGGACGGGCCGGCACCTGGCGACGAGTGGCAGTGCGCCACGCTCAAGGTGCCGCTGGACTGGTCGAAGCCTGACGGCGAGACGATCGGCCTGGCCCTCATCCGCGCCGAGGCGACGGGCGACGACCGCATCGGCTCCCTGCTGTTCAACTTCGGCGGGCCGGGCGGCTCGGGCGTTGCCACCCTGCCCGCCTACGCCGAGACGGCCGCCGACCTGCGTGAGCGGTACGACCTGGTGAGCTGGGACCCGCGCGGGACGGGCGGGAGCGGCGGCGTGCGCTGCCGGGACGACAAGGCCATCGAGGCCGCCGAGTCCTCCGTGGACGGGACCCCGGACACCCCGGCGGAGGAGCGGGTCTACCTCGCGGACGCGGCCGACTTCGGCAAGGGCTGCCAGAAGGCCGCCGGGAAGCTGATGGCGCACGTCTCGACCACCGACACCGCCCGTGACATGGACCGCATCCGGCAGGCCCTCGGCGACGAGAAGATGCACTACCTCGGCATCTCCTACGGCACCGAGCTCGGCGGGGTCTACGCCCACCTCTTCCCGGACACGGTGGGCCGGATGACGCTGGACGCGGTGGTCGACCCGACGGCCGACGCGATCGGCCACGCCAAGAACCAGACCCGCGGCTTCCAGACCGCCCTCGACAACTACCTGCGGTCCACCGGACAGGACCCGGAGGAGGGCTCGCGGGAGATCGCGGACCTGCTGGACCGGATCGACGCCGAGCCGCTGCCGACGTCCTCCTCCGGCCGGGAGCTGACGCAGTCCCTGGCGATCATCGGCATCGTGCTGCCCCTGTACAGCGAGGCCAGCTGGCCGGCGCTGACCAGCGCGCTGGAGGCGGCCCAGGACGGGGACGGCACGGAGCTGCTGGCCCTCGCCGACGGGTACAACGAGCGGGACGCCTCGGGCGGCTACGGCACCACGACCCACGCCCAGCGGGTCATATCGTGCCTGGACGACAAGCAGCGGCCGACGCTCGAGGAGACGAAGAGGCTGCTGCCCGAGTTCGAGAAGCTCTCCCCCGTCTTCGGTCCGTTCCTGGGCTGGGACACGGCGGGCTGGTGCCACGACTGGCCGGTGCCGGGCCAGTTCGAGACGCCGGAGGTGAGCGCTCCGGGCGCGGAGCCGATCCTGGTCGTGGGCAACACGGGCGACCCGGCCACCCCGTACGAAGGAGCGCGGCGGATGGCGGACGAGCTGGGCGAGGGCGTCGGGGTGATGCTCACCTGGAAGGGGGAGGGCCACGGCGCCTACGGCAGCGGCAGCGACTGCGTCGACTCGACGGTGAACGCCTATCTGCTGGACGGCACGGTGCCGCAGGACGGCAAGGTCTGCTCGTAACGGCGTCGGGGGCTCCGGGCGCCCGATGTGGCGCCCGGAGCCCCCGGCGGGGACCCGGTGACGGCCGGCGCGGTCCCGTGGACCGGTCCGGCCAGTGGTGCGGCCTAGTAGACCGGCTTCTCCGGCTCGATCTGGTTGACCCAGCCGATGACGCCGCCGCCGAGGTGGACGGCGTCGGCGAAGCCCGCGGACTTCAGCACCGCGAGGACTTCCGCACTGCGGACACCCGTCTTGCAGTTCAAGACGATCTTCTTGTCCTGCGGCAGGCCCTCGAGGGCGTTGCCCATGAGGAACTCGTTCTTGGGGATCAGCCGGGCGCCCGGGATGGAGACGATCTCGAACTCGTTCGGCTCGCGGACGTCGATGAGCTCGATGTTCTCGCCGTCGTCGATCCACTCCTTGAGCTGCTTCGGAGTGATCGTGGAGTCGGCGGCCGCCGCCTGGGCCTCCTCGGACACGACGCCGCAGAAGGCCTCGTAGTCGATGAGCTCGGTGACGGTCGGGTTCTCCCCGCAGACCGCGCAGTCGGGGTCCTTGCGGACCTTGACCTGGCGGTACTGCATCTCCAGGGCGTCGTAGATCATCAGACGGCCGACCAGCGGCTCACCGATGCCGGCCAGCAGCTTGATCGCCTCGTTGACCTGGATGGAGCCGACGGACGCGCACAGCACGCCCAGGACGCCGCCCTCGGCGCAGGAGGGGACCATGCCGGGGGGCGGGGGCTCCGGGTAGAGGCAGCGGTAGCAGGGGCCGTGCTCCGACCAGAACACCGAGGCCTGGCCGTCGAAACGGTAGATGGAACCCCACACGTACGGCTTGCCCAGCAGCACGCAGGCGTCGTTGACCAAGTAGCGGGTCGCGAAGTTGTCCGTGCCGTCGACGATCAGGTCGTACTGGCTGAAGATGTCCATCACGTTGTCGGCCTCGAGCCGCTCTTCGTGCAGGACGACGTTCACATAGGGGTTGATGCCCTTGACCGAGTCACGGGCGGACTCGGCCTTGGGGCGGCCGATGTCGGCCTGGCTGTGGATGATCTGGCGCTGCAGGTTCGACTCGTCGACCTCGTCGAACTCCACGATGCCGAGCGTGCCCACGCCCGCGGCGGCCAGGTACATCAGCGCCGGCGAGCCCAGGCCGCCGGCGCCCACACACAGCACCTTGGCGTTCTTCAGCCGCTTCTGCCCGTCCATGCCCACGTCGGGGATGATCAGGTGGCGGGAGTACCTGCGGACCTCGTCTACGGTGAGCTCGGGGGCCGGCTCGACCAGGGGTGGCAGCGACACAAGGACTCCGTTGGTCGGTCGATCACTACGGTTGTTCTCGCCTCAACACTGCCATGCCCTTTTTCATTCCGAGACACCTGTTCCGACCCGCGAGACGATGTCGTCCCAGTAGCCGGGCAGCGGCCCCCATGGGTCCACCGGTTCCGCGCGTCCGGGGACGCGGTCGGAGTGGTCGGTGAAGTAGATGGTTTCGGCGCCCTGCCAGCGGGCGATCCGCAGCGCCTCCTCCAGATGGGGCCGGGGCACGCCGTGCACGAAGTGGCAGAACCGCTCGGGCGGATGGTCGGCGGTCCACTCGGCCGCCTGGGACCAGCGGTAGTCGCTCCACGGGCCGGAGTAGGTGACGAGCTGGTCGCCGTGCTCGGCGTAGCCGGGGTACGGATGGGTGCCGTGCCCGAGGACGACGTGGGCGTCCTCGTGGATCACCCGGAGGGTGGCGACGGTACGCCGCACCTCGGGCAGGTCCTCGCGGCCTGCGGGGCAGCGGTCCAGGAGGAAGCCGTCGACCCGGTACCAGTCGAGGAAGCGGTGGGCGTCCGAGATGATCTCCCCGAAGCCGCGCAGCCCGTAGGCGGTGTCGATGTGGCCGAGGACGCGTACGCCCGCGTTGCGCAGCCGGCCCGCCGCTTCCAGGCAGTGCGGGTCGGGCTGGACGCCAGGTCCGTCGGCCACGTCGAGCACGACCCAGTGCAGAGGCGTGCCGGGGCGGTTGAGCCGGTTCCACTCGTCGGGGGCGAGGAGCGGGTGGGCGACGCCGGGGACGCCGAGGCCGGTGCCGAGCCCGGTGGCCGTGGGGCCCTGTCTGGTCCGGGTCAGATACGGCATGCCGCCTCCATCCAGATGTCCGCCAGTGACTCCTCGAGGTTGATGCGGGGGCGCCAGCCGAGGCGGTCGCGGGCGGTGCGCACGTCGGCCTGCTGCCAGGGCCCGCACCCGTCGGGGTACGGAAACGCGGCGGGCGAGGCGGCCGCGGCGGGGTGGTGGTCCGCCTCGGCGCGCGGGTGTCCGATGGTCGCCCGCAGGTGGGTCGCGTGGGCAGCGTGGACGGGGCCGGGGTGCGGCAGGCCGTCGAGTTCGTTGAGGGCGCCGCCGTATCCGGCCACGCGGGCGAGGATGCCGGCGGCGTCGCGGAGGCGGACGGCGCGGCCGGAACCGATGTTGATGACGCCCTGCGCGGCGGAGAGCGAGGCGGCGTGCACGGCGCGGGCCACGTCGCGGACGTCGACGAAGTCGCGCTGGGCGCCGAGCCCGCCGAGCTTCAGTTCGCCGTCGCCGGACTGCATGGCGCGGCGCATCGCCTCGGCGAGCCGGCCGAGCGGGGACCCGGCGGGGGTGCCGGGGCCGACGGGCGAGAAGACCCGCAGCACCACGGCGTCCAGGCCGGATCCGAGGACCAGTTCGGTGGCGGCGAGCTTGCTGACACCGTACGGCCCGCCGGGGCGGGGGACGGCGTCCTCCGCCGTGGAGGAGCCCGGCTGGCTGGGCCCGTACTCGGAGCCGCAGCCGATCTGGACGAGCCGCGCCCCGCAGCCGCTGCGGCGCAGCGCCTCGCAGATGGTGGCGACGGCGACCGTGTTGTGCCGGGTGAGCTCGCGGGCGCCGCCGCGGGTGGCGCCCGCGCAGTTGACGACGACGCCCGGGTGGACGGCGTCGAGAAAGCGGGTGAGGGCGCCGGGGCTGCCGGTGGCGAGGTCGAAGCGGACGTCGGCGTCGTCACCGCGGCCGAGGGCGGTGAGCTGGACGGCGGGGTCGGCGAGCAGGCGGTCGGCCACGAAGCGGCCGATGTAGCCGTTGGCTCCGATCAGCAGGACCCTCATCGGTCGGCTCCTTCGCGGCGGTCGGTGACGGAACGGCAGGTCATGCGAGGTTCTCCTTCAGGGGGGTCGGGTGCTCCGCGACCGCCGTCCGGGTCGCACGGCGGTCGCGGCCGGTCACCGCGGCTGCTCCGGCCGCAGGTGCGCCGAGGCGCGGGTGAGGGTGCGGGAGGCGTGGACCAGCAGGGTCAAGGCGCCCGCCCCGCAGGTCAGGACGGGTACGGCGGCGGAGCCCCAGGCGGTGGTGAGTGCCTCCACCGGGGCCCCCAGGGCGGCGCAGCCGGGCAGCCGGGCCGCGAAGACGGTGGCGGGCGCCAGCAGCTGGGCGACCGCGGTGAGCATGAGGATCACGCGCGGGGCGTGGGTGAAGCCGTGCACGGTGAGCAGGCGGGCGACGAAGAGCAGCGCGCCCAGGGCGAGGACCGCCGGGGAGACGGGCTCCGCGTCGAGGAACGGCGCGCACAGGGCGACCAGCGCGGCCAGCGCCCCGAGGAACAGGGCGACGGCGCCCAGCAGGACGGGCCGGACCGAGGCGGCGAAGTCCTCCAGGCCGCGGCTGGTGGCGAGCTTGCGGCGGGCGTGAGTGAGGTGGAGGCCGGCCGTCCAGGTGGCGGGCGCGACGGCGAGGGTGAGGGCCAGGAGCGGCGCGAGGGTCAGCGGCCAGTCGCCGCCCGCGGTGCCGTCGGGCAGTCCGTCGGGGCCGCCGGCGATCCCCGTGCGCAGCAGGCCGTCGCCCAGCACGGCGTAGGCGAGGAGCCAGCAGGTCCAGGAGCCGGTGGCCGGCCGGGGGGCGGGCCCGTCGGGGACGGCGAGCGGTCCGCGGCGCAGCGCGGCGCGCAGGGCGAGGGCGACGGCGAGCACGCCGGCGGCCGCCGCGTACAGCCGCATCTGGCCGTGGGTGCGGGTCAGGGCGGCCAGCGAGGCGGCGCACAGCGCGCCGGGCAGCAGCGGGAGCAGCAGCGCGGTCACGGACCACCGGCGGTCTCCCCCGCCGGCCGGGGCGTCCGGTGCGGCGGGGCCGTCCGTGGCGGCGTCGGCGTCGCGCGGGACGCGGGCGTAGAGCTCCTCCGCGAGGGAGAAGACGTCGCGGTGGCGGAAGCGGGCGGCGGTCCGGTCGGTGATGCCGTGGGCCTCCAGCCCGGCCGCGATCTCCAGCGGGTCCACGGCGCGCTCGCAGAGCTCGCGGTGGCGGTGCAGCAGCACCTTGACGGGGTCGGCCGCGCCGGGTGCGGCGCCGCGGTCGAGTTCGCTCAGGTCGGTCATCGGACGGTCTCCGTGACGGGCTCCGTGACGGGCTCCATGAGAGGCTCGGGCGTCTCCGCGGCCCAGGTGGTGACGGCACGCGGGGTGGGTTCGGTCCAGTGGCCGGGGACGTGGGCCTCGGCGGGCGCGGCGAAGGGCAGCGGGTCCCCGGCCCCGCCGAGGACGGGCCGGCGTACCGGGGTGCGCGCGACGGTCTCCAGGTAGAGGCCGTGGAACGCGGCGACGTTCTGTTCGACGGTGAACAGTTCCAGCGCCCGGGCGCGCGCGGCCGCTCCGAGGCGTGCACGGCGCTCGGGGTCGCGCAGCAGCGAGACGCACGCCTCGGCGAGGGCCCGCGGATTGCGCGGCGGTACGACGAGACCGGTGCCGCCGATCACCTCGACGACCGCGCCGACGTCCGTGGAGACCGTCGCGCGTCCGCAGAACATCGCCTCGATCAGCCCGGCCGGGAACCCTTCGACCACGCTGGAGAGCACGGTGACGGTCCCGCCGGCGTGGACGTCGGCGACGGTCTCCGCGCCGGGGCCGCCGAGCTGTTCGAAGGAGACCGGGTTCTGCCCGACGGCGTGGGGGCCGTCGGCCTCGTCCGGGAAGAGCTGCGCGGCGAGCGCCCGGCAGTGGCCGAGGTAGGCCTCGCCCTCCGGGCCGGAAGGACGGCCGACGATGCGCAGCCGGGTCCCGCGCTCGGCCGCGCGGACCTCGGCGAAGGCGTGCAGCAGGGAGACCAGGTCCTTGGCGGGCTCCACCCGGCCGATCCAGACGAGGGTGTGCGGGTCGGGCTGCTCGGGCTTGTCCCGGTCCGCCGGCCGGTCCTCCCCGACTCGCGCGAAGGGCGCTGCGTCCATGCCGGGGTAGATGGTGCGCAGTTTGGCCCGGTCGGCGCCGCAGCGCTCCTGCCAGCGACGGGCGTGGGCGTTGCCGGGGACGAGGGAGGAGGCGGCGCGGTAGGTCTCGGCGGTCAGCAGGCCGTGGAAGGCGGCGAGCAGGGACCGTACGGCGGGTGAGGCGTCGGGGCGCGTGAGGTAGTGCGTGCGCAGACGCACGCCGTACTCGGTGACCAGGAGCGGGACGCCGAAGAAGTGGTGGGCGAGCAGGCCGGGGAGGGCGGCGACGCCGCCGGACGCGGCGTGGCAGAGGTCCACGGCGCCGAGGCCGTCCTCCTCGTACCAGTCGAGCGAGAGGGGGCGCAGGGCGCGCTCCAGGTGGTCGGCGACGGTCAGCAGATCGGGGACGCGCGCCTCGCGCGCGGTCCGGCGGGCTCCGGGCGCACGACAGGCGCGTTCCAGGGCGCGCACGGCCCGCTCGGAGCGCAGCGCGGCGACCAGTCCGCCCTCGTCGCGGGCGAGCTCGGCGAGCCCGTGGAGCGCGGTGGTGAAACGGTCCGCCTCGGCGGTGGCGGACTCCGCGGCGGTACCGGGCTCCGGGGCGGTGCAGAGGGCGGCGGCCAGGTCGCCGTAGTGCTCGGTGAAACGCCGGCGTGCGCGGCGGCCGTGGACCACCCCGTCCTCCTCGGCGACCCACAGCGGCGCCGTGCGCACCCGCGCGACCTGGGGCGGCAGCTCCACCCAGCCGGCGTCCTCCTGGGCCTGGCCGGTGCTGAACGCGTAGACGTCGAACTCGTGTATGTCGAGCCCGCGCACCAGGCGGTCGCACCACACCCCGCCTTCACCGCCCACATACGGATAGCCACCCTCCGTAAGCAGTCCGATGCGCACGTGTGCACCCCCGTTCTCCCGTCGGGAGCCGCCGTTGGCCCGGCGGCTCGCAGCGGGACGAACGTATGCGGACAGGACGGTGGCGTGATGGACGGTTGTCCATCACGCCACCAAAAGGGGTGAACGGGCGTAACTTTCCCGCGCGGATCGCGTTCGCCGTGCTGAGACCGGCGCACGACGGGCGCGCGCCGGTCCGGGAACACCACCCGGCGCGCGCCCTGGCGGTCTGGGCTTCAGCCCTTGGGGTAGGGCCAGGGGTTGGGCCGGCAGCTGATCCCGTCGTACTCGAGGAACTTGGTCTGCTGCTGCATCACCGGGGCGAGGTCGCCGTCCTTGTCACAGGTGACGTGGTTGTGGCCGAGGCGGTGGCCGATCTCGTGGTTGATCAGCATCTGGCGGTAGGCGAACATCTTGTCGCCGTACGTCTCGGCGCCCTGCGCCCACCGGTAGGCGTTGATCAGCACCCGCTCGGTGGCGGCGGAGTCACAGGAGACGTTGTCCTCGGTGGTGTCGAGGCCGGACTTGGCGCACCAGTCGGCCGTCGTCTCCGGGCCGGCCAGGGTGATCACGAAGTCCGCCTTGCCGGACTCGATCCGCTCGAAGGTCATGCCGTCGTGCGCCCAGCTCCGCCGGTCGTTGAGCGTCCGGTGCACGGCCTCGGCGAACAGCGCGCCGTCCAGGTCGAGCCCGCGCTCCACGTCCACCCGGTAGGTGACCTTCCGGCCCTTGCCGGGCGCCCTGTCGATGCCCGTGACGGCGTAGAACTTCCCCGTGCCCCCGCGGGTGGCGGCCAACGGGAACTTCCGGTCCATCTGCTGCTCGTAGGTGAGCGGCCTCGCCGACGGAGCCTTGGGGGTCGCCCGGTCGTCCCCGCGCGAGGCGGAGTCGCGTACGTCACGCGCCTGCTCGCCGGCGGACTGCGCCTGGACGCCGGGGCTGTCGTGCTCGTCGGTGACCTGCCCGGCGACGACGACGGCCAGCACGGTGGTGACGGCGGCGGCCGCTATCCCGGTGAACGCGCGCCCCTTGCCGCCCCGGGTCTGCGCGGGGACGCCCGTCGGCGGCTCGTCGTCCGCAGCGTCGGTGTCGGTGTCCGAGGGGACGCCGGTGGCCGGCGTGCTGTCCCAGTCGGTGACGGTGCCGTAGGGGTCCGCCTGGCCGCGGGTCGCGGGCCTGCGCGGGGTGAAGAGGTCGTCGGCCTCGTCGAACGCCTCCACGTAGTCGCGACGCGGCCCGTCCAGGGGTGCCTGACGCTGCCTCGGCAGGGGCACGCCCTGCCCGGCGGCCGGCGCGCCGTACCCGGCCCCGGCAGCGGTACGTCCGTGCAGGGTCCCCCAGCCGCCCCCGGCCTCCGGCTGCTCGGGGTGCCCGCCCCGGACGCGGGGAGTGCCGTGCGCGGGGGTGCCGTCCGCGTACCGCGGGACACCGTGTGCGGGAGTTCCGTCCGCGTATCTCGGGACACCGTGTGCGGGAGTTCCGTCGCCGTGGCGAGGTACGCCCTGCGCCGGATCGCCGTACCGGGGGACGCCACGCGCCGGGGTGCCGTCGCCGTACCGGGGGACGCCACGCGCCGGGGTGCCGTCGCCGTACCGAGGCGTGCCCTGCGCGGGGGTTCCGTCCCCGTGGCGCGGGATGCCGTGGGCGGGGGTCCCCTCGCCGTACTGCGGCACACCGCGCGGAGGGGTGCCGTCGCCGTACCGAGGCGCGCCCTGCGCCGGCCCGCCGTACCGGGGGACGCCACGCGCCGGCGTCCCGTCCTGCTGCCGGCCGCCCGGCACGGGCGGTACGCCCTGAGGCGCCGGCCCGCCACGCCCCGGCACCCCGTATCCGTGCACCGGAGTGCCGTGCGGCGGGGCGCCCTGCGGCGGAGTGCCGCGCACCGGAGCGCCGTACGGCGGCGTGCCCTGCGTCTGCTGCTGTGGCGGCACCGCGCCCCGGCCGGTGTCCCGGCGGTCGCCGTACCGCGTCCGCGTCTCGGGCGCGTCGCGTGTGCCGCGTGCGGCGGCGCCGGCGGTGTCCGCGGTGTCGCCCTTGGGGGCCGGCCCACGACGGCTGTGGCGTCCCACGTCGCGCCTCAGCCCCTCGTCGTCTCGGTCGTGGCGGTCGGGCCGCCGGTGTCGGCGGACGGACCCGGATCGCCCTGTGCGTCCGGCTGCACAGTACCGCCCTCGTCCGAGGGATCTGTCGCATCCCTCAGGAGTTCACGGAACGCCGACGCCACGGTCTCCGGATACTCCATCATCGCCACGTGCCCCGCGTCCGGGAGTGTCACGAGGCGGGCGCCCCGGAAGGCGCGGGCGGCGCGCTGCGCCATGCGGAAGCCGACGAGCTGGTCCCGGCCGCCGTAGACGAGCAGGGTCGGCGCGAGCACCCGCTCGGCCTGACGCCACAGTCCGTGCTGGCCACCGAGCATGTAGGCGCTGACGAGCCCCCGCGCGGAACGCGCCATCGCGTCCCAGAAGTACGGCAGCCGCTGCCGCCGCTCCATCTCCTGCACGGCGTGCCGGAAGCCCTCCGGCGACACCCGCGAGGGGTCGCCGTAGCAGAGGTGCAGGACGCCGCGGACCCGCTGCTCGGCGCTCCACTCACGGGTGAGGCGGGTGAACAGCGGTGCGACGCCGGGCACCGCGAGCAGTCCGGTGGGCACGGCGCTGCGCTGCACGCGCAGTTCCGGCAGGGCCGGGGAGACGAGCGTGAGGGTGCGGACGAGGTCGGGGCGCACGGCGGCGACCCGGGTGACGACCGCGCCGCCGAGGGAGTTGCCGAAGAGGTGCACCGGTCCGCGTCCTGACGCCTCCAGACAGCGGATCACCGCGCGGGCGTGCGCGGTGATCGAGTAGTCGCCGTCGTCCGGCGGCGGGGAGTCGCCGAACCCGGGGAGGTCCACGGCCTCGCTGTCGAGGGCGTCGTCCAGCAGGGCCATCAGGGGCGACCAGTTGAGTGACGAGCCGCCGAGTCCGTGGACGAAGAAGGCGGGCGGGAGTCCTTCGCGGGCCGGCGGCCGGGATCTGACCGTGAGCGTGGCGCCGGGCACCCGCACCGACCTCAGCCGCTCCCCCTCGGCCACCCTGACCGCCGCCGGCTCGGGCAGCACGCTGGTCGGCGGCACGGACGGCAGCTCGGTCGAAGACATGCGGCAATGTTACGAGGTGATCACGCCCTGGTTCATGTGTTCGGCGTCACAGGATGGCATGGCGTCGAAATCGGGTGTCTCCTAGGCTCGTACAGAGGGCACCCGTACGTGGCCCCTGCGTGCGTCAGGGGCGTGACCTGGAAGGGGGCCCGAGATGGCCGTGGATCCGACCGACCCCGGGACGTTCGAGGAGGACGAGGACGTGCAGGAGGAGGGCGTGGAGTACGACGTCGAGGCGCCGGAAGTCGACGCGGCCGAGCAGAAGACGGACGTACGGCCCGAGGAGGACGACCCGCTGGAGGAGGTCGATCCCGGCCGCGCGAACGAGGCGGACCTGGTGGAACAGGCGCGTGTCGTCTCGCTGGACGAGGACGACTACCGGTGAGAGGCGCTCCGGCCGGGGCGTCAGCCATCCGGAAGGGGACAGATTTTGCCCGCTCTGACAGCTTTTGAAACCGTCCGTCCTGCTTCTTCCGCTGTCCGGTCCGTGAAATTCTGCACGTGCGGCGCGCACATCAGGATTACCGAAAAGTACGATGGCCGCGCGGCTGATCCCGCATGTGGACGACAATGGGAGGCGGCGTGACAGCCATCGAGCAGACGGACGCGGTACGCCCGAGGGGTACACGCCTTCCGCGCCGTGCCCGGCGGAACCAGTTGCTGGGCGCCGCCCAGGAGGTCTTCGTCGCGCAGGGTTACCACGCGGCGGCGATGGACGACATCGCCGAGCGCGCGGGTGTCAGCAAGCCGGTGCTGTACCAGCACTTCCCCGGCAAGCTCGACCTGTACCTGGCGCTGCTGGACCAGCACTGCGAGGCGCTGATCCAGTCGGTGCGGCACGCGCTGGCGTCGACGTCGGACAACAAGCAGCGCGTGCGGGCGACCATGGACGCCTATTTCGCGTACGTCGAGGACGACGGCGGCGCGTTCCGTCTGGTCTTCGAGTCGGACCTGACGAACGAACCCGCCGTGCGCGAGCGCGTCGACAAGGTCACCAACGAGTGCGCGGAGGCCATCTGCGACGTCATCGCCGAGGACACCGGCCTGTCGCGGGCGGAGTCGATGCTGCTGGCGTCCGGGCTCGGCGGGCTCGCCCAGGTGGTGGCGCGGTCCTGGCTGCACAGCGACCGCAGCGTGCCGCGCGACCAGGCGGTGCAGCTGCTGGCCTCGCTGGCCTGGCGGGGCATCGCCGGGTTCCCGCTGCACGGCACCGACCAGCAGCACTGACGGGCGGGGCCGGCGGCCGTTTGTTCCCGTCGGCTGTTCGCTGTTGGCGTTGCCGGGTGCGGCGTGCGGGTCCCCTCACCGGGCTAATGTGTGCAGGTACGGCGCGGAAGGTCGCGCACTTCACCGACCGTCGGAGGGACATAGCCGTGGAGGTCAAGATCGGCGTGCAGCACGCGCCCCGCGAGATCGTTCTGGAGAGCGGTCAGAGCGCCGAGGAGGTCGAGCGCCTGGTGGGCGAGGCACTGGCCGGGAAGTCGCAGCTGCTGAGCCTCGTGGACGAGCACGGCCGCAAGATCCTGGTCCCGGCCGACCGTCTCGCCTACGTCGAGATCGGCGAGCCGGCCCCGCGCAAGGTGGGCTTCGGCGCGCTGTAGGGCTCTCGCCGAGAGCGGTACGCGTACGAGAGGGGCCCGGCGGTTCTCACCGCCGGGCCCCTCTCCGTGTCCGGGGCGGCGTCCGGGGCGTCGGGGCGCGCGGAAAACCCCCGGACGGACTACAGGGGACTCCGCGTGGGGAGGATTGGATTCCGCAGGTCAGGGGTAAACCGGGACAGGACCAAGACATGGACGAGCAGGCCGGCCGTGTGGGAGGGACCCCGACATGCTTCTGGAAGCGCTCAGCTCCGCGATCCTCGGCCTGGCCCTGGCCTGGGGGGCGCACCACCGCCTGTCCCACCGGCTCCCCCGGCGCGCCCTCGTGCTGGCGACCGGTGTGGCCGGGGCGCTGTTCGGCGCCTTCGTCATGAACACCGCGCTGGACGCGGGCAACCTGCTGACGATGCTGGTCGGCGCGGCGATCGTCTCGATCGCCTCCCTGTCCCTGCTGCTGCGCCCGGCGGGCAGACTCCACCACTCGGCAACGGCCTGACCGCCCCGGAGGGCGGTCGTTCCGCATCTTCGAGGTGGCACCGGGCCACTACGACCGCCCGGTCCCGTCCGTGCCGCCTCACGCCGCGGCCCGGCCCGCGTTCCGGAACCCACGGACGGCAGTCCGTCCTTGCCGCACCGCCGCCGGGCGCCGCCCGGAGCCCACGAACGACATCCACGCCGCGCCGCGCCCGCATCGTGCGCCGCCCGCGCTGCCCTCCCCACGGGAGGTCCGGCCGAGGCGGCCTGGAGAAGTGGCGCCGTCAGGCGGCCAGGCCGAGCGCGGCCATCCGCTTCGTGTGCGCCTCCGTGATGCGGGAGAACATGCGGCCCACCTCGGCCAGGTCGAAGCCGTCCGCGACGCCGCCCACGAGCATCGTCGACAGCGCGTCCCGGTCGGCGACCACCCGCTGGGACTGGGACAGCGCCTCACCCATCAGCCGGCGGGCCCACAGCGCGAGCCGTCCGCCGACGCGCGGGTCGGCGTCGATGGCCGCGCGCACCTTCTCCACGGCGAAGCCGCCGTGCCCCGTGTCGTCCAGGACGGCCAGGACCAGCGCGCGGGTGTCGGAGTCCAGGCGCGCCGCGACCTCGCGGTAGAAGTCGCTGGCGATGGAGTCGCCCACGTACGCCTTGACCAGGCCCTCCAGCCAGTCGGACGGCGCCGTCTGCTTGTGGAAGCCGTCGTAGGCGGCCACGAACGGCTCCATGGCCTGCGCCGGCTCCTCGCCGATCTCGGCCAGCCGGTCCCGCAGCCGCTCGAAGTGGTGGAACTCGGCCGAGGCCATCTTCGCCAGCTCCGCCTTGTCCGCCATCGTGGGCGCCAGCTTGGCGTCCTCCGCGAGCCGCTCGAACGCCGCCAGCTCCCCGTACGCGAGCGCGCCGAGCAGGTCCACGACAGCGGCACGGTACTGGGGGTCGGCGGAGGCGGCCGCCCAGTCCATGGCGGCGACGCCGGTCCGTGCGGCAGGGGTCTCGGGGGTTTCCGCGGCGTTGTCAGGGCTGTCAGAGCTCGTCATGCAGCGCACAATAGCCCGCTCGGCCTGCCCCGGAAGGTCCTGCCCGATCAGTGTGACGACGACTACGTGACCAAATCGGCCATGGCGTGTGCGCGAATCCGGGGTATGGTGGTAATGCGCCTGCTGGGCTGTCCGACGTATTCGGACGTGTTCGACGGGCCGCATGTATGAGGATGCCCGGTCGGTGGCCCGATCGGCTCCGACCCGACAGCCCTCTGTTCGTACGGCACATCGCGTACGGAACCGCGGAGGGACACCTCAGCGGTACGAGCGCTCGAGCGTCGGCAGTGGTCCCGTGTCCTACGGCATCGACCGTATGGCAGCCGTCGTCCCCGGCACGGTCCCTACACGACCCCCGCGCTCGCCTCGCACCGCGCACACAGAAGAGGCAGCACCCTGACTACGACGTTCCGAGAGCTCGGGATCCTTCCCGAGACAGCCGAAGCCCTTGAAGCCGTCGGCATCACCACCCCCTTCCCCATCCAGGAGATGACGCTCCCCGTGGCCCTCACGGGCACGGACGTCATCGGCCAGGCCAAGACCGGCACCGGCAAGACGCTCGGCTTCGGCCTTCCGCTCCTCGAGCGGGTCACCGTCCCCGCCGACGTGGAGGCGGGCCGCGCGAAGCCCGAGGACCTCACCGACACGCCGCAGGCGCTGGTCGTCGTCCCCACCCGCGAGCTGTGCACGCAGGTCACCAACGACCTGCTGACCGCCGGCAAGGTGCGCAACGTGCGCGTCACCGCCATCTACGGCGGCCGGGCCTACGAGCCCCAGGTCGAGGCGCTGAAGAAGGGCGTCGACGTGATCGTCGGCACCCCGGGCCGGCTGCTCGACCTCGCCGGGCAGAAGAAGCTCAACCTGTCCCACGTCAAGGCCCTCGTCCTGGACGAGGCCGACGAGATGCTCGACCTGGGCTTCCTGCCCGACGTCGAGAAGATCATCAACCTGCTTCCGGTGAAGCGGCAGACCATGCTGTTCTCGGCCACCATGCCGGGCGCGGTCATCGGTCTGGCCCGCCGCTACATGTCGCAGCCCACGCACATCCGCGCCACCGCGCCGGACGACGAGGGCGCCACGGTCGCGAACACCAAGCAGTTCGTCTACCGCGCGCACAACATGGACAAGCCCGAGATGGTCGCGCGGATACTGCAGGCCGACGGCCGTGGCCTGGTCATGGTCTTCTGCCGCACCAAGCGCACCGCGGCCGACCTGGCCGACCAGCTCAAGCAGCGCGGCTTCGCCTCCGGCGCGGTCCACGGCGACCTCGGCCAGGGCGCCCGTGAGCAGGCGCTGCGCGCCTTCCGCAACGGCAAGGTGGACGTGCTCGTCTGCACCGACGTGGCCGCGCGCGGCATCGACGTCGAGGGCGTCACGCACGTCATCAACTACCAGACGCCCGAGGACGAGAAGACGTACCTGCACCGCATCGGCCGCACCGGCCGCGCAGGCGCGAAGGGTACGGCGATCACGCTGGTCGACTGGGACGACATCCCGCGCTGGCAGCTGATCAACAAGGCGCTCGACCTGAACCTCGGCGACCCGGCCGAGACCTACTCCACCTCCCCGCACCTGTACACGGACCTCGGCATCCCCGAGGGCACCAAGGGCGTCCTGCCCCGCTCGGAGCGGACCCGGGCCGGTCTGGACGCGGAGGAGATCGAGGACCTGGGCGAGGTCGGCGGGCGCGGACCGCGCGGACGCGGCGGCCGGGACGGCCGTGACGGACGCCGTGGTTCCCGTCCCGAGGAGCGGGAGGCCTCGACGCGTACGCCGCGCCGGCGTCGCCGTACCCGTTCCGGCACGCCGCTCGACGAGGCGGGCTCCCGGTCCGCCGAGCCGGCCGCGGTGGACGCCGGGGAGGCGGAGGCCGGCGAGGCCGCGCGCACCCCGCGCCGTCGCCGCCGCACCCGCGGCGGGGTCACCGCCGCGGGCGTGAGCACGGTGGAGCAGGACGCCGCGGAGGCCGCGGTCGACACGGCCAAGGGCCCGTCGATCGAGGCCAGCGGGAACGACGAGGCTTCCGCGACCGCCGAGGCTTCCGCGACCGCCGAGAAGCCGCGCCGCCGCCGCACCCGCCGGTCGGCCGAGCAGGCCCCGGCCGTGACCGAGCAGCCGTCGGTTCCGGCGCCCGCCGCCGAGCCCGTCGTGGCCGAGCCTGTCGTCGCCGAGTCCGTCGTGGCGGAGTCCGCTCCGGCGGAGGACGCCGCGCCGCGCCGTCGCCGCACCCGCAAGGCCGCCCCGGCCGCCGAGTCGGCGGTCGACACCGCCGAGGGCACGACCGAGGCCGTCGAGAGCACGACCGAGGCCGCGCCGAAGCGCACGCGCAAGGCCGCCGCGAAGGCGGAGACCGCCGTCGACACCGCCGAAGGCGCCGTCGGGACGGCCGCCGAGGCCAAGCCCCGCCGCACCCGCAAGAAGGCGGTCGCGGTCGAGGCGGACGCGGCCACCGAGGCCGTCGTCGCCGAGGAGAAGCCGAAGCGCACGCGCAAGGCCGCCGCCAAGAAGGCGGAAGCGGCCGTTGACACGGCCGAGGGCGCCGAGGCCAAGCCGCGCCGCCGGACCCGCAAGGCCGCCGAGGCCGTGGAGATCCCGGCGCAGTCCGCGCCGGAGTCCGCCCCGGAGGCCGAGGAGAAGCCGAAGCGCGTGCGGAAGACCGCCGCCAAGAAGGCCGAGGCCGCCGTGGACACGGCCGAGGGCGCCGAGGCCAAGCCGCGTCGCACCCGGAAGACCGTGCCGGCGCAGACCGCCCCGGAAGGGGAGGCCGCCGCCGCGCCGCGCCGCCGGACCCGTAAGGCCGCCGCGTCCGCGCCGGAGGCCACGGAGACGGCGGAGCCGAAGGTGCGCCGCACCCGTAAGGCCACGGCCCCCGCGGAGTCCGTGGAGAGCTGACACCGCATGGACGCCGACGGCCCGGTCCCCGCTCGTGGGGCCGGGCCGTCGGCATGTCCGCACCCGCTACCCTCACCCGGGTGATCACCACCTCCTCCCCCGCTCACCTCCCCGAACTCCGCCCTCGCCGACTCCCCACCGCCCGGGGCGAGTTCGCCGTCCTGGACGTGTCACCGGCCGCCGGCGTCCCGGTGCGGGGAACCGTGCTGCTGCTGCCCGGCTACACCGGCAGCAAGGAGGACTTCACGCTGGTCCTCGAACCGCTCGCCGCGCGCGGCTACCGTGCCGTCGCGGTGGACGGCCGCGGCCAGCACGGGTCGGACGGTCCCGCCGACGACGAATCCGCCTACGCGCAGGACGAGTTGGCGAAGGACGTGCTGGCGCAGGCGCGCGCGTGCGACGCGCCCGTGCATCTCGTCGGGCATTCGATGGGCGGCCAGATCGCCCGCGCGGCCGTGCTGCTGGACCACTCCCCGTTCCGCTCGCTGACACTGCTCTCCTCGGGCGCCGCGCGCGTGTCCGCCTCGCAGGAGCAGCGGATCACGCTGCTGCGGGACGCGCTGGCGGTGATGTCGATGCGGGAGTGCTGGGAGGCGATCCTGGCGATGGGCCCGCCGGAGGAAGTGGGCGGCCCCGCACGGGGGATCGGGGGTCCGGAGCAGCTCCGTGCGCGCTGGCTGAGTACCAGGCCCGCCCAACTTCTCGCCACTGGGCGGCAGTTGTGCGTGGAAGCGGACCGGGTCGCGGAACTGGCCGCCGTCCCGCTGCCGTTCCACGTGCTGTCCGGGTCGCACGACGACACCTGGCCGGTCCCCGGCCTGGACGCGATGGCCCGCCGTCTGTCGGCCCGTCGCACGGTGATCGACGGCGCCGGTCACAGCCCCGCCGCGGATTGCCCCGCCCCCACGGCCCGGGCCCTCGCCGACTTCTTCGACACCGTGCCGGCGTGACGGACCTGCTCGTCCAGGGGCGGTCCTGCGCCGCCTAGTACTGCGCCTGAAGGTGGTCCCAGAAGCCGTCGCGCAGGGCGCGGCGCAGGTCGGCCTGGCCGCGCAGGGAGTACTGGAGGAGGCCCTCGGCCTCGACCAGCAGGTCCTGGTCGACGGAGCCGGGCAGGTAGGGGTGGCCGGGAAGCAGCTCCATCATGGTGTCGCGTCCGCGCGAGACCAGCCACTTCGCGGCGATCTGCGCGCCGACGAAGCGGACGTCCTCGCGGCTGGGCCGGCCGCCCGCCGGTTCGTACGCGGACGCGGTGCGCCGGGAGACGTAGGGCTTGAAGAAGTCCAGGTCGAGGGTGCGCTGGCTGTCGACCTCCCAGAGCAGCGGCTCGGCCTGGTTGCGGCCCTCGGGCGCCTCGATGCCCCACAGGTGGACCCGGGCGCCGTAGCCCTGGGCGGCCTCGACGGCGGAGACCAGGTCCTCGTCGCCGCCGAGCAGCGCCGCGTCGCTGATGGCACGGTGCCGGGCCAGTGACTCCAGGTCGGAGCGGATCAGGGAGTCGACCCCCTTCTGCTGGTTGTTGGCGTTGAGGTTGCCGAGGCGGACCTTGACGTCGGGCAGCTCGGCGATGGTCTGCTGCTCGGCGGTGTGGATGCGGCGCCGGGCGCCGTCGTACCAGTAGACGCGCAGCAGCCTGCTGTCGGCGAAAATGGTGCGGGCGCGGTCGATGAGGGCGTCGATCAGTCCCTCGGCGTCGAGGTCGAAGGCACGGCGGTCCTCCGTGCCCGCGACAAGCCGCCCGGCGGCCGCGTAGAGGTAGCCGGCGTCCACGAAGATCGCGTGCGTCGAGGGCGTCTTGGCCACCTCGGCGAGCATGCGCTGGAGCAGCTCGTTCGTGCGGTCGATACGGGTGTGCAGAGCCCCGAGGTCGTCGTTCATCACCTCTCATTGTTCCGCCGGTCACGCTACGAACACAACCGGTCCCGGTCGGTCCCGTTCGAAAACCTTACCCGTCAGTATTTAGTCGTTCGAAAAATTTCCTTAGCGTAGGGAATGTTTGCATCACACAGCTCGTTGGACACAGTGCTGCCCACGGACCCGTCCGGTCCGTGAGCCTCAACCCAGTAGTTCTCCTCCAGGAGGATGACCAGACGAAGGGAGAAGCCCTTGCGCTTCGAAATCATGCGACTCGACGACGTCGACGGCACGCCCGTGGACTCGACCGTCGTGGACGCCGCCTCCGTCAACCGCATCGTTCAGCAGGCCGCCGCCATAGGGCAGCGTCTGTGGATCCGCCCGGCCGACACTCCGGCCTCGTAACTCCCGCATCGCGGGCCGGCGGCCGTACGTGCCGCTTCCCGGTGCACTGCACGCATGCTTGAGGAGCCCCCGTACCACTCGGGTACGGGGGCTCCGGTGTGCCCGGGAGCGCCGGGTCAGGCGCCCTTGATCACCTGCGTGACGCCGTTGATGATCTGCTGCACGGCGATCGCGGAGAGCATCATGCCCGCGAGCCGTGTCACCAGGACCACGCCGCCGTCCTTGATGACCCGGATGGTCAGCAGCGAGTAGCGCATCACCAGCCACAGCACGACATGGATGGCGAGGATCGCCGTCCACACGGAGACCTGTCCCGCCACGCTGTCGGCCTTCTCCACGGCGAGGATGACCGACACGATCGCGCCCGGCCCGGCCAGCAGCGGCATGCCCAGCGGGACCAGCGCGACGTTGACGTCCTTGGTCTGCTTGGGCTCGTCGGTCTTGCCGGTGAGCAGGTCCAGCGCGATCAGCAGGAGCAGCAGACCGCCCGCGATCATCAGCGCCGGTATGGAGACGTGCAGGTAGTCCAGGATCTGGTGGCCGAGCAGACCGAAGACGACGATCACGCCGCCCGCCACGCAGACGGCCTGGAAGGCCATGCGCCGCTGCGCCTTGGCCGGGCGGCCCGCGGTCAGCGCGAGGAAGATCGGGGTGATCCCAGGGGGATCCATGATGACAAAAAGGGTGAGGAAGAGAGAGCCGAAGACGGCGACGTCGAACATGACTGCCTTGCGCGAGAACGAAAGTGAGAAGAGAAAGGGTGAAGAGGGGGGGCGGGGCTCAGGACGTGACGGTCCCCGCTGCGGTCAGGCCGCTCCGCCGGTGCCCGGCACCGGGAACGCCCCGGTCGCACGCCGCGTGATCTCGCCGTACACCTCGGGGTCCGTGGAGAACTCGCCGAGGACGCAGGTCTTCCGGCTGCCGTGGTAGTCGCTCGATCCGGTCACCAGCAGGCCCAGCTCGCCCGCCAGGCCGCGCAGTCGCGCCCGGGTGTCGGGGTCGTGGTCCATGTGGTCGACCTCGATGCCGTCGAGACCGGCCTCGGCCAGCTCCGCGATCGCGGACTCCGGCACGGTCCTGCCCCGCTTGACCGCGGCCGGGTGCGCGAAGACGGCGACGCCGCCCGCGTTCTTCACCAGCCGCACCGCCTCGAAGGGGTCGGTCTCGTGCTTGGGCACGTACGCCCGGCCGCCGTCGGCCAGCCATTCGGGCGTGAAGGCGTCGTTCACGCTGTCCACCACGCCGAGTTCGACCAGCGCGCTGGCCACGTGCGGGCGGCCCACCGAGCCGTCGCCGGCGATCCGCGCGACCTGGTCCCAGGTGACGGGCACGCCCAGCTCGTTCAGCTTGGCGATCATGCCCTGGGCGCGCGGCACCCGGTCGTCCCGGACCAGCTCGCGCTCGGCGAGCAGGGCGGGCTCCTCGGGGTCGAAGAGGTAGGCCAGCAGATGCATGCTGACGCCGTCGAGACGGCAGGAGAGCTCGGCGCCGGTGACCAGGGTGAGACCCTGCGGCAACGCCGCGAGCGCGTCGGCGTGGCCGCGCGTGGTGTCGTGATCCGTGAGGGCGACGACGTCGAGTCCGGCCGCGGCGGCCTTGCGGACCAGCTCGGCCGGGGTGTCCGTGCCGTCGGACGCGGTGGAGTGGGTGTGCAGGTCGATACGCACGACGCGGTACTCCAAGCGGGACGGACGGATGAGGACGCTCCAGGATAACCGGATTTTCGGCCGCCACTGTCACAGCCGAACCCGGCCGGCGCCCCCTACATCACCGTCCGGGCCGGCTGCGTACGGCTACGTCTCCAGCAGGCGCGGCGACAGGGCGCCGCACGGGACCAGCTCCACCTCGGCGCCGGCGTCCCGCAGGTCGGCGAGCACCAGCTCGTCGTACATCAGCAGTCCCGACTGCTCGGGCCACACCACCGCCCACAGCCACAGGCCGAGCGCCTCGCCCGCGAACACGGCGCGGTCGTCGGGCGTGCGGGCGACATGCCAGAGCGGGGTGGGGCGGCCGGCGGCCAGCACCTTGACCTGGGGCGGCTTCTCGACGTTCATGTAGGGCCCGGGGTCGGGGCCGTCGATGCCCGCGTAGCGCGCGCCGAGTCCGACTCCGAGCTCCTCGGCGACCAGGATGAGCTCGCCCATCCCGCCGAGCGGCCCGGGGCCGGTGCACGCGACGGCCGTCGCCCGGCCCCCGCTGCGGTCGTCGCCCGCGGACGCGACGCCGGTGAAGAGCCAGCCCACCGGCAGCGGCCACGGCATCCACACCGGCACCTTGGTGCGGTGCACGACGACTTCGAGGGCCTCGACGCTCGGCGGTATCACGGGCTGGAGCGGGTGCACGGTGCCGTGCACATCGCACTGCCAGGCATCCGAGAAGAGGCCGGGAGCCCTGACCCGGCCACCGCACTTCGGGCAACTGGGTTCGCCCCTCATAGGGCCCCACGGTCCTAGGTCCGCAGCGCCACGTCAAGGACGATCACCCGACCGGGCGGAACGCGCAGCTCACGGACCGAAATAGATGTAGCTTGCATTAATTAGCTTGGCTAATCTATTGTGTGCACCTCGCATCTTTCTCCGTGGCCGTCCGGCGCCTCCCGCCCGGCGGCCCGCACTCCCTCCACGTCCCGGGATTGGAGCACCCATGGACCCCATCGACACGGGATCGGGCAGCATCCTCAAGCAGCCGAAAGCCGTGTGGGCGACCGCCGGCGCGTCCGTCGTCGCCTTCATGGGCATCGGGCTCGTCGACCCGATCCTGCCGTCCATCGCCCAGGGCCTCGACGCGACCGCCGGGCAGGTCTCCCTGCTCTTCACCTCGTACTTCCTGATCACGGCGCTGGCCATGCTGGTGACCGGCTACGTCTCCAGCCGCATCGGCGGGCGCCGGACGCTGCTGCTCGGGCTCGCGCTCGTCGTGGTCTTCGCCGGGCTCTCGGGCACCTCGGGGTCGGTCGGCGAACTGGTCGGCTTCCGCGCCGGCTGGGGACTGGGCAACGCGCTGTTCGTCTCCACCGCCCTCGCCGTCATCGTCGGCGCCGCGGCCGGCGGCAGCGCGGCCGCCATCCTGCTGTACGAGTCCGCCCTGGGCCTCGGCATGGCCTGCGGCCCGCTGCTGGGCGCGCTGCTCGGCGACGCGAGCTGGCGCTACCCCTTCTTCGGCACGGCCGCCCTGATGGCGGTCGGCTTCCTGTGCATCACCGCGTTCCTGAAGGAACAGCCCCGGCCGGCCCGCAAGACCTCCCTGTTGGACCCGCTCAAGGCGCTCGGGCACGGCGGACTGGCCTCCACGGCGATCTCGGCGTTCTTCTACAACTACACGTTCTTCACCGTGCTGGCCTTCACGCCGTTCGTGCTGGACATGTCGCCCTACCGCTCCGGCGCGGTGTTCTTCGCCTGGGGCGTGCTGCTCGCCGTCTTCTCGGTGATCGTGGCCCCGCGCCTGCAGAGGCGGCTCGGGTCGCTGACGGTGCTGGGCGGCTCGCTGGTGCTGCTGGCGGCCGACGTGCTGGTGCTCGGCCACGGCGGCCACACCACGGCGGTCGTGTGCACCGTGCTGTCCGGCGCGCTGATCGGCGTGAACAACACGGTCTACACGGAGCTGGCGCTCGGGGTGTCGGACGCGCCGCGTCCGGTGGCCAGCGCCGGGTACAACTTCGTGCGCTGGTTCGCGGCCGCCGCCGCCCCGTACTTCGCGCCGAAGATCGCGGAGTGGAGCGACGCCCGCATGCCGTTCACGGTCGCCGCGGTGACGGCCGTGCTGGGCGCGCTGGTGGTACTGGTGCGGCGCCGGGCGCTCACCGCCGAGGCGGAGGAGCTCCGGCCGCGGCACGCCACCGAGGACGGCGTGGGCGTCTTCGCCAACTGAGCTTCCCGGTCGGGGCGTTGGTGAGGTTCCTCACTCCGGCGACCACTCCGGCGTTCAGTCCAGCGGCACGGACTTCCGGGACGGGTCCCTGAGGTCCGTGCCGTGGTTCAGCCACCGCTCCTGGAGCGCCTGGGCGCCGTGCACGCGCTTCCAGGCGGCCTCGTTCGGCGTCATCGGCAGCAGCGGCAGGAAGCGGACGGCCTCCAGCGGCGCGTCGAGTTCGAGGTCCTCCACCAGGCCGCCCGGCTCGGCCACCAGCACCGAGGTGAACGGGGCGCCGGGCCACAGCGGCTCCCCCACGTCGAGCGAGGCGCCGGGGGCCACGACCAGCCCCTCCACCTGGGGGGACGCGGCGAGCACGGCGAGCGGGCGGAGCGCCTTGTCGGTGTCGGCGACGCCGCCGCGGACGGACAGCACCAGCTCGGCGCGGGGTCCCGCGACCGGGTCCGCGATCACGGCCGTGGGGTCCGTCATGGGCTGCGCGGACATGCCGAGCGTCGCGTAGCGGACGACGTCCCCCTCGTGGAACCGCAGCACCTCGATGCGGTCCGTGCCCAGAAAGGTGACCGCCGCGCGCGCGTCCGGTTCGCCCAGCGCGGTACGCAGCCGGGCCTCGACCAGAGGAAGAACATCAGCCATGCCGCGAGCATAGAACTCGTCAGTACCGGGCAAAGCAGAGCCTTGACACAGCAGTCGGCTGATACGCTTGGCCGGTGGTTCGGGCAGCACGCGTCAAGCGTTCCGACACTGCCTGAACGCCTTGTGACACTCCCCGCTCAGAGGGGAATCCCCCAGGGGATCGCGATCGTCCCTCACGAGGGACCGGCCGGAGGAGGTGGGGCTGGCATGGACCGAAGTCGACCGTGCAGTATCACCCGCTCTTCCGCCCGCTGAGGTAGCTGTTCTTCTTTTCGGCTCCCGTCTTTCGCTTCGCGCGTCTTCATCGGAAGAGCACTCGTTTCGTTCCGACTGATCTGCCCCAGTAGCTGTATCAGCGACGAAGCTCGCCACCGCGACGGTGCGGTGCTCCCCGCTTTGTGGACGTGCCAAACATGCGCAGTCCAGGACGTCCTCATTCCGGGTTGTTCCACCCGCCGCCCCGGCGCCTTTCGTTGCCCGTCCGCGAAGGAGCCCGCCATGTCGATGATCCGCGACCTGCGCGCCGTGGTCCGTCCCTCCCGTGTCTCGCTGCGCAAGGCGAGCGGCCCGTACGAGTCCACGCGTGAGCGCGCGGCGGCCACCGCCGTCGTCGACTGCGCCGTCTACCGGGACGGCCGACGCCTGGACACCGAGGGCGGCCCGCTCACCCCCCAGGAGGCCATGCGCCGCGTGCGCCGCGACGGCGGCTTCGTCTGGATCGGCCTGCACGAGCCCACGGAGGCCGAATTCGCGGGGATCGCCGCCGAGTTCGGGCTGCACCCGCTGGCCGTGGAGGACGCCGTCCAGGCCCACCAGCGGCCCAAGCTGGAGCGCTACGACGACTCCCTGTTCACGGTCTTCAAGACCGTCCACTACCTCGAGCACGACCGCGTCTCCTCCAGCAGCGAGATCGTGGAGACCGGCGAGGTGATGTGCTTCACCGGGCGGGACTTCTTCATCACCGTCCGGCACGGCGGCAAGGGCTCCCTGCGCGCCCTGCGCCACCGCCTCCAGGACGACCCCGAGCTGCTGGCCAAGGGCCCCTCGGCCGTGCTGCACGCGATCGCCGACCACGTGGTGGACGGCTACATCGCGGTCGCGGACGCCATGCAGGACGACATCGACGAGGTCGAGACCAAGGTCTTCTCCCCCGGCCGCAAAGGCGCCCCGCGCGGCACGGACGCCGGTGAGATCTACCAGCTCAAGCGCGAGGTGCTGGAGTTCAAGCGGGCCGTGGCGCCGCTGCTGCGGCCGATGCAGCTGCTCAGCGAGCGGCCGATGCGGCTGATCGACCCGGAGATCCAGAAGTACTTCCGGGACGTCGCCGACCACGTGGCCCGGGTGCAGGAGCAGGTCGTCGGCTTCGACGAGCTGCTGAACTCCATCCTCCAGGCCAACCTCGCGCAGGCGTCCGTCGCGCAGAACGAGGACATGCGCAAGATCACCTCGTGGGCCGCGATCATCGCCGTCCCGACCATGGTCTGCGGGGTGTACGGCATGAACTTCGACTACATGCCGGAGACCCACTGGAAGTTCGGCTACCCGGTGGTCCTCGGCGTCACGGTCGCCCTCTGTCTCGGCATCCACCGCACGCTGAAGCGCAACGGCTGGCTCTGAGACACGACACCGGCCTGGATAGGCTGGGCGCATGACTGGCGAGCTGCTCGACCGGGCCCTCATCGAGGAGGCCTCGAAGAAGTCCGGCCTCATCTGGGTCGAGGGACCCGGCGTCCCGGCCCGTCCGCTGTGGCACGTGTGGCACGAGGGCGCCGCCTGCGTGATCGGCGACGGCCCCGGCGAACAGCCCCTGACGGGACTCGCCGACGGGGCGCGCGCCGAGGTGACGGTGCGCAGCAAGGACAAGGGCGGCCGGCTGGTCACCTGGACCGCGGCGGTCCGTGAACTGGCCTCCGGCTCCGAGGAGTGGACGGCGGCCGTCGCCGACCTGAAGGGCAAACGGCTCAACGCGCCCGACGGCGAGGCGATGCCGGAGCGCTGGGCCCGCGAGTGCCGGGTGCTGCGCCTGGAGCCGACCGGCGCGACGGGTGCGCTGCCCGACGGCGACCTCTCCGCCGCCCCGCTGCCCACCCCGGCGACGACCCGCACGCCGATGCCGGCCGGACTGCCGCGCCTGCTGGCGAAGCGCAAGCGGCGCGGCTGACCGGACCGTCCGGCGACGTCAGGACGTCGGGAGCTCCTTGCCGTAGTCGAGGGTGTCGTCCTTGGCCGGCTTCTCCAGCGGGAAGTCGGCGCCCCAGGCGGAGAAGGTGAGGGTGCCCGCCTCCCCGGCGCGCACCAGCCGCAGCGGGTACGGCGTGCCCTCGAGGGAGACGTCCAGGGTGCCGCCGGCCCCGTCGTCGCCGGTGACCCGGACGGTGCGGACGCCGTCCTGCTCGTGGTGGCCGTCCGTGCTCAGCTTGCCGTGCAGTGTCAGCAACCCGCTGAGCAGCACGTTCTTGTCGGTGAAACCGATGAACTTGGTGTACGAGGGGTCGCCCTTGGGCACCTTGACGTACTTCGAGGCGAGCTTGTCCGCCGCCTTGGAGTCGCCCTCCCCGTCGCCGCCCTTCCCCCAGAAGGCCGCGTCGGCCCTCAGGAAGAGCTCCTGGCCGACCCGCAGCAGCCGGAAGGTCTGCCCCTCGGTGCTGACCGAGCCGATGCCGCCCTGCTCCTTCAGCCGCATGTCGAGGGTGTAGGTGCGGCCGCTGGTCTGCACCGAGCCGTGCAGCCGCACGGTGGCCACGGACGCGGCGGCCTTCTGCGCCTTCGTCTGGATCTGGTCGGCGGGGAGTCTGCCGACGCCGTTCGTTCCCTCGTCCGGATCCTCGGAGCATCCCGTGAGCGCCGTTCCCGCCACGAGCAGTGCGCACACGGCGCCGGCCAGCGTGGCCCTGCGGGAACGGCCCTGGGAGATCGGAATCACAGGTGGGCTGCCTCTCTGACGGGGGACCTGAACGGCGTACCGCAGAGTACCGGGGCCTGTGGGGCCGGACGGAGTCAGTCCGTCCGGACCGGCCACCAGCGCGGCACCGATCGGGACGGGCTAGCCTGAAGCCCGTCCGAGCGGGCAATCCGGAACACAGACGCACCAGGCAGTACACGGCAGGAAGACTTCCGCACGCACGCAAAGGAGCCGCCGGAAAATGGCATCGGGCGCACCCCGGTTCTTCGTCTCGCACATCTCCGGTGTCGCCGTCTTCGACCCGGCGGGCGACCAGGTGGGCCGCGTGCGCGATCTCGTCGTCATCCTGCGCCCCGGCCGGCGTCCGCCCCGGCTGCTCGGCCTGGTGGTGGAACTGTCCACCCGGCGCCGCATCTTCCTGCCCATGACCCGGGTGACCGCCGTGCAGTCCGGCCAGGTCATCACCACCGGGGTGCTGAACGTGCGCCGCTTCGAGCAGCGGCCCACCGAGCGGCTGGTCTTCGGCGAACTGCTCGACCGGCGGGTCACGCTGGTGGACAGCGGCGAGGCGGTCACCGTCCTGGACCTGTCGGTGCATCAGCTCCAGGCGCGACGGGAGTGGGAGATCGACCGGGTCTTCGTGCGCAAGGGGAAGAAGGGCGGCACGTTCCGGCGCGGCAAGGGCGAGACGCTGACCGTGGAGTGGTCCGCCGTCACCGGCTTCACGCTGGAGGAGGCCGGGCAGGGCGCGGAGAACCTGCTCGCCACCTTCGAGCAGCTCCGCCCCGCCGACCTGGCCAACGTGCTGCACCACCTGTCCCCCAAGCGGCGCGCCGAGGTGGCCGCCGCCCTGGACGACGACCGGCTCGCGGACGTGCTGGAGGAGCTGCCGGAGGACGACCAGATCGAGATCCTGGGCGTGCTGGCGGAGGAGCGGGCCGCCGACGTGCTGGAGGCGATGGACCCCGACGACGCGGCCGACCTGCTGGGCGAGCTGCCGGAGGCGGACAAGGAACGGCTGCTGAGCCTCATGCGGCCCGCGGACGCGGCCGACATGCGCCGCCTGATGTCGTACGAGGAGCACACGGCGGGCGGGCTGATGACCACGGAGCCGATCATCCTGCGGCCGGACGCGACCGTCGCGGACGCCCTCGCCCGGATCCGCGAGCCCGACCTGTCGCCGGCGCACGCGGCGCAGGTGTACGTGTGCCGGCCGCCCGAGGAGACCCCGACGGGCAAGTACCTGGGCACCGTGCACTTCCAGCGGCTGCTGCGCGATCCCCCGTACACGCTGGTCGGCTCGATGCTGGACGACGACCTGCGGCCGCTGGACCCGGACGCGGCGCTGCCCGTGGTCGCCGGGTTCTTCGCCACGTACGACATGGTGGCCGCGCCGGTGGTCGACGAGGCCGGGTCGCTGCTGGGCGCGGTGACCGTGGACGACGTGCTCGACCACATGCTGCCGGACGACTGGCGGGAGACCGAGTTCCATCTGGAGGAGGGGGAGGTGCCCGATGGCGGGTGAGCGCGACGCGGTGCGCGAACGGCTGCCGGTGGGGGCCACGGCCGCGGGACGGCCGCGTGCGCCGCGGCTGGACCAGCCGCGCCCTCCCCGGCGGCGGATCCTGCCCGAGTGGGACCCGGACGCCTTCGGACGGCTCTCGGAGCGCATCGCGCGGTTCCTGGGCACCGGGCGGTTCATCGTCTGGATGACGATCGTCATCATCCTGTGGGTGCTGTGGAACGTCTCCGCGCCCGAGGCGCTGCGGTTCGACGAGTACCCGTTCATCTTCCTGACCCTGGCGCTGTCGCTCCAGGCCTCCTACGCGGCCCCGCTGATCCTGCTCGCGCAGAACCGGCAGGACGACCGCGACCGGGTCAACCTGGAGCAGGACCGCAAGCAGAACGAGCGGTCGATCGCCGACACCGAATATCTGACCCGTGAGGTCGCGGCCTTGCGGATCGGGCTCGGCGAGGTGGCCACCCGGGACTGGATCCGCTCGGAGCTCCAGGACCTCGTCAAGGAGCTGGAGCTCCGGCAGAACGGTCACAAGGAGCAGCACGGCCCGTATGCCGCGATGCGGGCGGAACGGCCGCCGGGACGTGACGCAGACGACCGCTGACGTCCTTACCGGCGGGTGTACCCGGAGCCGTACCATCGTCCTTATGGCTACGGAAGACGCGGTGCGCGAAGCACTGGCGACGGTGAACGACCCCGAGATCAACCGGCCCATCACCGAGCTCGGGATGGTCAAATCGGTGGAGATCGGTGCGGACGGTGCGGTCGCGGTCACCGTGTACCTGACGGTCTCCGGCTGCCCCATGCGGGACACGATCACGCAGCGCGTGACGGACGCGGTCTCCCGCGTCGAGGGCGTGACCCGGGTCGACGTGACGCTGGACGTGATGAGCGACGAGCAGCGCAAGGAGCTGGCGAGCGCCCTGCGCGGCGGCCAGACCGAGCGCGAGGTGCCCTTCGCCAAGCCGGGCAGCCTCACCCGGGTGTACGCGGTGGCGTCCGGCAAGGGCGGTGTCGGCAAGTCCTCGGTGACGGTGAACCTGGCGGCGGCGATGGCGGCCGACGGTCTGAAGGTCGGTGTCGTGGACGCCGACATCTACGGCCACTCGGTGCCGCGCATGCTGGGCGCCGACGGGCGTCCCACCCAGGTCGAGAACATGATCATGCCGCCGTCGGCGCACGGCGTGAAGGTGATCTCCATCGGCATGTTCACCCCGGGCAACGCGCCCGTGGTGTGGCGCGGCCCGATGCTGCACCGCGCGCTCCAGCAGTTCCTGGCGGACGTGTACTGGGGCGACCTGGACGTGCTGCTGCTCGACCTGCCGCCCGGCACCGGCGACATCGCGATCTCGGTCGCGCAGCTCGTGCCGAACGCGGAGATCCTGGTCGTCACGACCCCGCAGCAGGCCGCGGCCGAGGTGGCCGAGCGGGCGGGCTCCATCGCCGTGCAGACCCACCAGAAGATCGTCGGCGTCGTCGAGAACATGTCGGGGCTGCCCTGCCCGCACTGCGGCGAGATGGTCGACGTGTTCGGCACGGGCGGCGGCCAGACGGTCGCGGACGGCCTGACCCGCACGACCGGCGCGACCGTGCCGGTGCTCGGCGCCATCCCGATCGACGTGCGGCTGCGCGAGGGCGGCGACGAGGGCAAGCCCGTGGTGCTGTCCGACCCGGACTCCCCGGCGGGCTCGGCGCTGCGCTCCATCGCGGGCAAGCTGGGCGGCCGGCAGCGCGGCCTGTCGGGCATGTCGCTGGGGATCACCCCGCGCAACAAGTTCTGAGGGCCCGTACACGCCGAGGCCCGTACGCCTGGGCCCGTGTGTACGCCGAAGGGCGCCGTCCGCGTGGACGGCGCCCTTCGGCGTTCTCGGCGGGCTCGCTCAGCCCTCGTACGCGGCGATGTCCTTCACCACGGCGAAGCCCAGCCCGTACGCGCTCATCCCCCGGCCGTACGCGCCGACGTGGACGCCGGCCTGGGTGGAGCCGGCGAGCACCCAGCCGTACTCGGACTCCCGGTAGTGGAACGGCGTCGGCACGCCGTCCACGGGCAGGGACAGCGTCGACCAGTCCTCGCCCTCCAGGTCGTCCGCGAGCACCCAGGCGGTCTCCGTCTGCTGCTCCAGCCAGTCGTCGCGCAGGGAGTGGTCCATCTGGCCGGGCCAGGTGAAGGACAGCAGCCCCACCCCGGCGAGCCAGGCGGCGGAGGAGACCGAGGTGGCCTCCAGCAGACCCGTGCCGTCGGCGCTGCGGCGGACCGGGTTGGCCGCCACGGTCACCACGACCGCGAACTTCTCCTTGGCGTCCTGGTCGCCCCCGGCCGCGAACTCGTTGCGGACGGACGGCTCGTCGCCGTGTCCGACCGATCCGTGCTCCACGGCCCCGTCGGCCGAGAGGCCGACCTGCATCAGCCAGCGCGGCCCCGTGAAGGCCTCGTCGAGGCCGTACCACGGGAAGGGCGCACGCAGGTAGCCGTCGACCGCACGCCGGGCGGAGGGGACCGGTTGTCCGTCCTCCGCGGCCGGCGCCTGCGCGACTGCCGAACTCGTCGTCTCCATGTGCCCGGACGCCTCCTCGCTCTCGTCGGACCGGGCGGCCCGCCCCCCTTTCGGGCGTACTCGTCCGTTCCGCACAACAACTCGGCAGCATAACCACCCTGCCGCCACAGGCAGGGAAACCGCCCGGCGCTTAGGGCGTTCGGGCGCCCGGTTCAGGCCGTCCGCAGCTCGGGTGGAGTATGAAACGCGTCACGTACGCGCCGGCGCACGCCCCGGGGAGGAGGTCAGGTGGCGTCCATGTCGAAGGGCGGGCGGTCGTCGGCGGCCGGCTTCTCGGGCTTCTTCGTCATGTCCACCCGGCCGCCGGAGGCGGCGGGCGAGGGCGACGGGTCCGTGTCGCGCCCGTGGACGGAGTCCGCGACCTCGGCCATCTCCTTCTTCAGGTCGAAGCCGTTGCGGATCTCCTTCAGCCCCAGGTCGTCGTTGTCCAGCTGCTTGCGGATGAACGTCTTGGGGTTGAGGTCCTCGAACTCGAAGTCCTTGAACTCCGGGCCCAGTTCCTGCCGGATGTCCTGCTTGGCGCTCTCCGAGAAGTCCCTGATCTTCCGGATCGTGCGGGTCACGTCCTGGATGACCTTGGGGAGCTTCTCCGGACCGAAGATGAGCACGGCGAGGACGATGAGCGTCACCAGCTCGAGCGGTCCTATGTCATTGAACACCTGAAGCTCCTCGCGATGCCTTCGGTCCTCGGCCCTCGGTGCCGGTCGTTCGCCCTCCGTGGTCCGGGCCGGGTCCACGGTACCCGGACCTCCCGTACGTCCGGTACCGTCCCGGCGTCCCGGCGGCGTCGGACGGGCGGCGTGCGGGCGGCGTGCGGGCGGACGGGCGGCGTCTCAGTCCCCGTCGGACGATCCGAGCACCAGGGACACGGTGCGTTCCTTCCCGTCCCGCTCCAGGGTCAGCTCCAGCTTGTCGCCGGGGCGGTGGGCGCGGGTCTTGACGATCAGTTCCTCGCCGGAGTGCACGGGGCGGCCGTCGACCTTCGTGATGACGTCGCCGGAGCGGATGCCCGCCTTGGCGCCGGGGCCGCCGGTGCTGACCGCGGGTCCGCCGTCGCCGCCCTCGGCCGCGACGCGGGCGCCGTCGCCGCTGTACTGCATGTCGAGGGTGATGCCGATCACCGGGTGCGTGGCCTTCCCGGACTCGATCAGCTCCTCGGCGACCCGCTTGCCCTGGTTGATCGGGATGGCGAAGCCGAGCCCTATGGAGCCGGACTGGCCGCCCTCCGGGTCCAGGCCGCCGTCGGCCGAGCGGATGGCCGAGTTGATGCCGATCACCCGGCCCCTGCCGTCGAGCAGCGGCCCGCCGGAGTTGCCGGGGTTGATCGGCGCGTCGGTCTGGAGGGCGTCGACGTACGACACGTCGCTGCCGTCGCCCTTCTCGCCGCCGGCGGTGATGGGCCGCTCGCGGGCGCTGATGATGCCGGAGGTGACGGTGCCGGCCAGGTCGAAGGGGGCGCCGATGGCGACGACGGGGTCGCCGACCTGCACGTTGTCCGAGTTGCCGAGCGGCAGGGGGGAGAGCCCGCGGACGCCCCTGACCCGTACGACGGCGAGGTCGTAGCCGCTGTCCCGGCCGACGACGGTCGCCTCGGCGGTGTCGCCGCTGTGGAAGGTGACGGTGATCTCGCCGTCCTCCCCGGCGGGCTCCACGACGTGGTCGTTGGTGAGGATGTGGCCCCGGTCGTCCAGCACGAAGCCGGTGCCGGTGCCGGCGCTGCCGCCGCCGCTGACGTGCAGGGTGACGACGCTGGGCAGCGCCTGCGCGGCGATCCCGGCGACGCTGCCGGGGTCCCGGTCGGGCGCCTCCACGCCGGCCTGGGGCAGTTCCACGGCGCCGATGCCGCCGTTCCGCTCCAGCTGCACGCCGACGACGCCGCCGGCGACACCGGAGACGAGGGCGATGACGAGGGCGCCGACGAGCAGCGAGCGCCTGCGTCGGCCGCGCCGCCGCCTCACGTCCTCCTCGACCGGGTCCGCCTGCTGAAGCGGAGCACTCGCCGGGGCCGCCCAGGGGTCGTAGCGCGCCCAGGGATCGGCCACGGGGGCGTCCGGGGCAACGGGAGCGGCGGGAGCGGCGGGAGCCGCCTCAGGGGCGCCCACGGCCACACCGTGCGCCGGGGTGGCCCCCGGATGCTGCACAGGCGGCGCAGGCGCCCACGGCCCGGGCTCCCCGTAGGGCGGGGTGCTGTAGGGGTCGGGGTCGTGGAGGGGGGTGGGGTGGGGCTGCGACTGCGGCTGCGCGGGGGCGTCCGCCCTCGGGGCGGGCGGGGTGCCGGTGGGGCTGGGCGCGGCCCCAGGCGCGGGTGGGGTGCCGGTCGGGCCGGAGGCGGACGCTTCAGCTCCCGGCGCGGGTACGGCGCCGGCGGGACCGGAGGCAGACGCCTCGGCTCCCGGCGCGGACAGGGCGCCGGCGGGACCGGAGGCAGACGCCTCGGCTCCCGGCGCGGACAGGGCGCCGGTGGGACCGGAGGCGGAAGCCTCGCCTGCCGGCGCGGGCACGCTGCCGGTCGGGCCGGGCGCGGCCCCAGGCGCGGGCGGGGCGCCGGTCGGGCCGGAGGCGGACGCCTCAGCTCCCGGCGCGGACAGGGTGCCGGTGGGGCCGGAGGCGGAAGCCTCGCCTGCCGGCGCGGGCACGCTGCCGGTCGGGCCGGGCGCGGCCCCAGGCGCGGGCGGGGCGCCGGTCGGGCCGGAGGCGGACGCCTCAGCTCCCGGCGCGGACAGGGTGCCGGTGGGGCCGGAGGCGGGAGCCTCGCCTGCCGACGGGGGCACGCTGCCGGTCGGGCCGGGCGCGGCCCCAGGCGCGGGCGGGGCGCCGGTCGGGCCGGAGGCGGACGCCTCAGCTCCCGGCGCGGGCGGGGCGCCGGTCGGGCCGGAGGCGGGAGCCTCGCCTGCCGGCGCGGGCACGCTGCCGGTCGGGCCAGGCGCGGCCCCCGGCGCGGGCACAGCGCCAGTACGGCTGAAGGCGGACGCCTCGGCTCCCGGTTGTGCAGGCACAGTGTCCGTACGGTCGGAGGCGGGCGCCTCAGGACCCGGCGCGGGCGCGGCGTCGGTGGGGCCCGGCGCGGCCCCCTGCGCGGGAACCGAGGTGCCTGCGCTCGGGGCGGCGGCCTCGGCGCGCGGGGGCGTCGTAGCGGCGGACACGGCGGTGTCGCCCGCGGGTGGGGCGTCGGGAGCCGCGTATTCGACGCCCGAGCCCGTCGAGGCGTCGTAGGCACCGGCGGTGGCGGGGCCCGGGGCCGTTTCCCAGTGGCCCGAGTCGGCGGGTCCGCCGGCGAGGGGCCTGCTCAGTTCGTAGTCGCCGTCAGGGCCCGTGCCGGGGGACGGCCTGCCGTTCGGGCGGGCGAGTTCGAAGTCGCCGTCGGGTCCTTCGGACGCCCCCGGTGTGCCCGGCTTCCCCTCGTTCATGCTCTCCCCACGGCTGGACCGGCACGGATCGTCGGCACCGTGCTCCGGTCCGCCCGTGCGGTGGAGCCCGGCTCGGCGCGCGGCCGTAGAGGGCCTGGGCGCGCCACCCGGAATCTAATCAGGTTCACGCGCCCCCGCGCAGGGGCCCGGTCAGCGGGCCGTCCGCGCGGTGTGCGTGGGCGAAGGGGCCGGGGACGGCGCGGCGGTGGCCAGGCCGGGGCTCTTCAGCCCGGCCGCCGACGCCCACGCGCTCAGTCCGAACGGCGGGGCCGAGTTCAGTGGCCGTATGTGCGGGGACACCGCCGTGGCGCCGCCCTGCGGGGACGCCGGGATGCCCGGCAGCAGCGGGGCCGCGACGCCGGTGGGGACGACGGGTCCCGCGCCCAGCGCGCTCTGGCCGCCGGCCGCCTGTCCGAGCAGCGGGCCGACGCTCCGGCGCCGGGAGTCCGGCGTGGTGGCGGCGCCCGCGCCCTGTGTGCGCGCCGGGGTCACGTTGCTCCCCTTGCCCTGACCGCGCGCCTCCGCGTCGGCCGGGGTGACGGTGGAGACGCCGCCGAGGGCGATCGCGGCGAGCGACACCGCGCCGGCGGCGACGAACGCCAGCCGCAGACCGCGCGAGGACGACCGCCCGGCGAGGCCCGCCGCGGCGGCGGCCGCGGGCTGGTGGCGCCGCACGGGCGCGTACGCGAACTCGAAGCGCTCGCCGCGCCGCGTCCCGAAGACGCCGGCGGTGGATCCGCCCGGCAGCGCGGAGCCGCCCAGCGGGGAGCCGCCGTCGCCGAATCCGCCCCCGGCGGGCAGCCCTTGAAGGCGCGCCAGAAGGCTCTCGGAGGGCGGCGGCGGCGCGGCGGCCGCGAACACGTTCTTCAGGCGGCGCTGCTCGTCCACCTCCGCCTTGCACTTGGCGCAGGTGGCGACGTGCGCCAGTACGCGCTCACGCGCGTCATGACCGAGCTCTCCGTCCACAAGGGCGGCGAGCCGGTCTCCCAGGTGATGCTCCGCGAGGTGACCCTCGGGGGACTTCGGCAGTGAACTGCTCACGCGCTCGCGCCCCCTCCCCCCAGTGCGGGGACACGCGGCACGAAGGAGGGCCGGTCCGCGCGCGCCTTGGGCGAGCGGTGCGCGAGGGCCTTGCGCAGCTGGGAACGGCCGCGGTGGATGCGGGACCGGACCGTGCCGAGCTTGACGCCCAGGGTGGCCGCGATCTCCTCGTACGACAGTCCTTCGATGTCGCACAGGACGACGGCGGCGCGGAACTCCGGGGCGAGCGTGTCGAGCGCCTGCTGGACGTCCGCGTCGAAGTGCGCGTCGTTGAAGACCTGCTGCGGCGTGGGCTCCTTGGAGGCCAGCCGCTCGGCCGCGTCCTCGCCGAGCGCGTCGAAGCGGATGCGCTGCTTGCGGCGGACCATGTCCAGGAAGAGGTTCGTGGTGATGCGGTGCAGCCAGCCCTCGAAGGTGCCCGGCGTGTACGTCGACAGGGAGCGGAAGACACGGACGAAGACCTCCTGCGTGAGGTCCTCGGCGTCGTGCTGGTTGCCCGTGAGCCGGTAGGCGAGCCGGTACACCCGGCCGCTGTGCATGCTGACGATCTCCTCCCAGGTGGGCGGAGTCCACGCCTGCCCGTCCGCGTCGGTGGAGAAAGTCGCGGTCTGGGCCGGGTCGCCGGCGCGGTGATGGTCAGCAGCGGTGTTGTTCACGGATTTCGGCCTGCCCGCCGATCCGAGGAAGCGCCTCAGCACTCCCGCACGATCCACAGGCGCAGCCGCACCTCCCCTGTCGGCTCTGGTGGTGTCCAGTGGAGCCCCTACCATAGCCACCTCGCCCGTTAGCTCCGGATAAGCGGTTTTACGAGAATTTGATTCGGGCTGCCACGGCTCGTACGACTGCGTCTGCTGTTGCGTCTGCTCCCGCTCGGCGTCCGCGTCCACTCCTCGCCCCCCTTCCCGGCACGCGCCTCTCTCTTCTCCTTTGAACGACTGGTCCCATCAGCGGGTTCCCGACGCCAACGGATACAGTCACGCCCAGGCAACCACGGGGACAGGAGAGGGTCATTACCGCCAACCGGCAGACGAGCTGGGCGTTCGCCGACGCCTATGTCGCCGAGGACGAGGCGCTGCACTGGGCCCGCGACCGGGCCCGCGAGGCAGGCCTGCGCTCGGTGTCACCCGGCACGGGCGCGGCCCTGCGGTTGCTCGCCGCCAGCGTGGACGCCAAGGCGGTCGCGGAGATCGGCACCGGCTGCGGCGTGTCGGGGATCCATCTGCTGCACGGCATGCGCCCGGACGGGGTGCTGACCACGGTCGACCAGGAGCCGGAGCACCAGCAGTCGGCCCGGCAGGCCTTCCGTGACGCCGGTTTCGCCGGCAACCGGGCCCGTTTCATCCCCGGCCCCGCGCTGGACGTGCTGCCGCGTCTCGCGGACTCGGGCTACGACCTCGTCTTCTGCGACGGCGACCGGCGGGAGTACCAGGACTACCTCGCTGAATCGTTGCGCCTGCTGCGCCCTGGAGGCCTGGTCGCCTTCGAAGGCGTCTTCGCGAACGGGCGCACCATGGACTCCGGCCCCCAGCCGACGGAGGTGCTGCGGCTGCGGGAGCTGGTGCGGGCCGTTCGCGAGAGCCAGGAGCTGGTGTCGTCGCTCCTGCCCGTGGGGGACGGGCTGCTGTGCGCGGTGAAGCGGTGAGCGGCCGTGGCACGGCATCCGCGTTCCGCTGAGGCCACGCGCCCCCTGGTTCCGCCCGGCTTCCCCCGTACGTGTGCGCAAACAGCCGCCCCGGCACCGCGTGCGGCACCGGGGCGGCTGAAAGGGTATGGTCGCTTGCGCGCGTCAGCCGACGACCTTCTTGAGGGCGTCGCCGAGCGCGTCGGCCTCGTCCGGGGTCAGCTCGACGACGAGCCGACCGCCGCCTTCGAGCGGAACGCGCATGACGATGCCCCGCCCCTCCTTGGTCACCTCGAGCGGGCCATCACCCGTCCGCGGCTTCATGGCCGCCATGCTCGTTCCCCTTCCTGAAACCCAGCTCAACCGTCTAAGCCGACGGCCCACTGAAGGGCACCTGCGGTCCTCGAAGCAGGACACACGCCACCGGCATCGAACACATTGCTTCCAGGCCATTATCCCGCATGGCAGGACCCGATGACCAACATCAGTAGGCATCGCTTGGGCAACGCGCGCGAGCAAAACCACTCAATTCGGCGATGTGACTGCGATACTGCGCGCCCGCACAGACATCCGGACACCGGAATGCCGACGCGATTGTTAGACGCAGGTCACACCGGGGCCGCCCGCCTGGACCCGTGAACTGGGTCATGCTGTCCTCCGAAGAGGACGTACTCACCAGTACGTCCCGAGCCGCACACGGAGGGATACGACCATGGCCGACACCGTGCTCTACGAGGTGAGCGACGGACTCGCGACGATCACGCTGAACCGCCCCGAGGCGATGAACGCGCTGAACGTCGCGGCGAAGGTCGCGCTTCGGGACGCGGTCCGGGCCGCCGCGGACGACGACGCCGTGCGGGCCGTGCTGCTGACCGCGGCCGGGGACCGGGCGTTCTGCGTCGGGCAGGACCTCAAGGAGCACATCGGGCTGCTGGCCGCCGACCGGGAGAACGGCTCGGGGCAGACCATGTCCACGGTGCGCGAGCACTACAACCCGATCGTGCGGGCGATCGCCGGTGCGGCGAAGCCGGTGGTGGCCGCCGTGAACGGCGTGGCGGCGGGTGCCGGGTTCGGGTTCGCGCTGGCCGCGGACTACCGGATCGTCGCGGACACGGCGGCGTTCAACACGTCGTTCGCGGGGGTCGCGCTGACCGCCGACTCGGGGATCTCCTGGACGCTGCCGCGGGTGATCGGGCCCGGCCGGGCGATGGATCTGCTGCTGTTCCCGCGGAACATCTCCGCGGAGGAGGCGTACGAGCTGGGGCTTGTGAACCGGGTGGTGCCGGGGAGCGAGCTGCGGGCGGAGGCCGAGAAGGTGGCGCGGGGGCTGGCCCAGGGGCCGACGGTGGCTTACGCGGCGCTGAAGGAGTCCGTGGCGTACGGGATGAGCCACTCGCTGGAGGAGGCGCTGGAGAAGGAGGACGAGCTGCAGACGCGGGCGGGGTCGTCCGAGGATCACGCGATCGCGGTGCGGGCGTTCGTGAACAAGGAGAAGCCGAAGTATTCGGGGCGGTGAGGGGTGGCTGCCGCCTGGTTCTTAAGGTGCGGGTGCGTTGTGGCTGACGTTTGCGCAGTTCCCCGCGCCCCTTGGGTGTGGGGCTGGCGCCGGCCCAGAAGTGCGGGGGTGCTGGGACTGGGTTTTGCGCAGTTCCCCGCGCCCCTGGGCCCTCCGTGCGGGTGCGTTGTGGCTGAGCGCGCAGTTCCCCGCGCCCCTTTGGGGCGCGTCAGTGCCCGCGTGTCTCAGGGGGTTGTCCTTGCCGCGCACTCTCGCAGGTGGTCGTTGACCAGGCCGCAGGCCTGCATCAGGGCGTAGGCCGTGGTGGGGCCCACGAAGCGGAGGCCGCGCTTCTTGAGGGTCTTGGACAGGGCCGTGGACTCCGGGGTGACCGCGGGGACGTCCGCGAGGGTGCGGGGGGCAGGGCGGCCGGCCGGTTCGGGGGCGTGGGACCAGATCAGGGCGTCCAGCTCGCCCGGCTCCCAGCCGGCCAGCACGCGCGCGTTGGCGAGCGTGGCGTCGATCTTCGCGCGGTTGCGGATGATGCCGGCGTCGGCCAGCAGCCGCTCGCGGTCGGTGTCCGTGAACTCCGCGACCTTGGCGATCCGGAAGTCGGCGAAGGCGGCGCGGAAGCCGGGGCGGCGGCGCAGGATCGTGATCCACGACAGCCCGGACTGGAACGCCTCCAGGCTGAGGCGCTCGAAGAGGGCGTCGTCGCCGTGCACCGGGCGGCCCCACTCCTCGTCGTGGTAGGCGAGGTAGTCCGGGGCGGACAGCGCCCAGGGGCAGCGCGGCAGGCCGTCGGGGCCGAGCGGCGTCTCGCCGGGGGTGTCGCTCACCGCTGATCGTCCTCCGGGTGCGGGGCGGGCTTGTCCATCGCCACGTGCGCCGCGGCGGCGCGCGCGCCGGCCAGCGCGGACTCCAGGTCGGCGATCCGGGCGTCCCGCTCGGCGAGTTCGGCGGCGAGGCGGCCGAGGGCGTCGTCCACGTCCGCCATGCGGTAGCCGCGGGCGGCGAGCGGGAAGCGCAGGCGGTCGACGTCCGCGCGGCCGACCGGGCGGTCCGGCGGCAGGGAGTCCTGGAGCCGCTCCGGCGCCGCCTCCGGCAGCGGGCCGTTGTCGCCGCCGCCCACCACGGCGAGGGTCACCGCGCCCACCACGACGGCCAGCGCGACGACCAGGAACAGGAACATAACCATCGCCGGGGCCCCCACGGTCGGATGAGTCGGAGTCGGATGTGTGGCTCCGATCGTGCCATGCGAGTCTGACAGTCGGGACCGCCGGGCGGACGGAGGCGGCCCGGACGGCAGGACGAGGAGAGGTTCCAGGGGATGCTCAGGCTGGGCAGGCGGGAATTCGCACCGCACGAGCGGGTGATCATGGCGATCGTGAACCGGACCCCGGACTCCTTCTACGACCAGGGCGCCACCTTCCGCGACGAGCCGGCGCTCGCGCGGGTGGAGCAGGCGGTGGCCGAGGGCGCCGCGATCATCGACGTCGGCGGGGTGAAGGCGGGGCCCGGCGAGGAGGTCTCGGCCGAGGAGGAGGTGCGGCGGACCGTCGGTTTCGTCGCCGAGGTGCGCCGCCGCTTCCCCGACGTGATCATCAGCGTGGACACCTGGCGGCACGAGGTCGGCGAGGCCGTGTGCGAGGCGGGCGCGGACGTGCTGAACGACGCGTGGGGCGGGGTGGACCCGCGTCTCGCGGAGGTGGCCGCCCGCCACGGCGCGGGCCTGGTGTGCACGCACGCGGGCGGGGCCGAACCACGGACCCGGCCGCACCGGGCGGCGTACGACGACGTGATGGCGGACATCCTCGAGGTGACCCTGGGGCTGGCCGAGCGGGCGGTGTCCCTGGGGGTGCCGCGGGAGTCGGTGATGATCGACCCGGGGCACGACTTCGGGAAGAACACCCGGCACAGCCTGGAGGCGACCCGGCGGCTCGGCGAGATGGTGGCGACCGGGTGGCCGGTGCTGGTGTCGCTGTCCAACAAGGACTTCGTCGGCGAGACGCTGGACCGCCCGGTGAAGGAGCGGGTGGTGGGGACGCTCGCGACGACGGCGGTGTCGGCGTGGCTGGGCGCCCAGGTGTACCGGGTGCACGAGGTCGCCGAGACCCGTCAGGTGCTGGACATGGTGTCGTCGATCGCCGGGGACCGGGAGCCGGCGGTGGCGCGGCGCGGGCTGGCGTGACGGGGGCCGGCGTGACAGAGGCGGGGCGGCGGGGTCGTCGCCCCGGCCGCCCCTGAGGTGCCGCGGACGGTCAGCGGCCCGCTTCCTTGGAGACCAGGGCCACGGCCTCGTCCACGTCGTCCGTGACGTGGAACAGCAGCAGGTCCTTCTCCGCCGCCTTGCCCTGGGCGATCACCGTGGAGCGCAGCCAGTCGACGAGGCCGCCCCAGTACTCCGTGCCGAACAGCACGATGGGGAACTGGGTGACCTTCTGGGTCTGCACCAGGGTGAGCGCCTCGAAGAGCTCGTCGAGCGTGCCGAGGCCGCCGGGCAGGACCACGAAGCCCTGCGCGTACTTGACGAACATCATCTTCCGGACGAAGAAGTACCGGAAGTTGAGGCCGATGTCGACGTACGGGTTGAGGCCCTGTTCGAAGGGCAGCTCGATGCCGAGGCCGACGGAGACGCCGTCGGCCTCCAGGGCGCCCTTGTTGGCCGCCTCCATGGCGCCCGGGCCGCCGCCCGTGATGACGGCGAAGCCCGCCTCGACCAGGCCCCGGCCGAGCCGCACCCCGGCCTCGTACTCGGCCGAGCCGGCGGGGGTGCGGGCGGAGCCGAACACGCTGATCGCGGGCGGCAGCTCGGCCAGGGTGCCGAAGCCCTCGATGAACTCCGACTGGATGCGCAGCACCCGCCAGGGGTCGGTGTGCACCCAGTCGGTCGGCGCGCGCTCGTCGAGCAGCCGCTGGTCGGTGGTGCTGGACTGCACCTGACCGCGCCGGCGGAGGACCGGCCCCAGGCGCTTCTCGTCCGGCGGCTGCCGCTTCCCCTCGGGGTTGCCCGTAGCCATGTGCGCTCCCTCCGATTGCCAGGTCGTACCGCCTCAGCGTAGATCTACGCGGGTTACGTGCGGGGGACGTCAGCATGTCCGCGGGAGAGCGTTCCAAACGCGCTCCCGCCCGTACGGGGGTCAGGCGGTCAGCCAGGACCGCAGCCGCTCCTCCCCCGCGAGGATCTTGGCGGTGTCGACGCGCTCGTCCCGCTTGTGGGCGAGGTGGGGGTTGCCGGGGCCGTAGTTCACGGCGGGGATGCCCAGCGAGGAGAAGCGGGAGACGTCGGTCCAGCCGTACTTGGGCTGCGGGGTGCCGCCGACCGCCTCGATGAAGGCCGCCGCGGCCGGGTGGGACAGGCCGGGCAGGGCCGCGCCGCTGTGGTCGTCGACGACGAACTCGGTGACACCGCAGTCGGCGAAGACCTCCCGGACGTGCGCCAGGGCCTCCTCCTCGCTGCGGTCGGGGGCGTAGCGGAAGTTGACGGTGACGACGCACTCGTCGGGGATGACGTTGCCGGCGACGCCGCCGGAGATGCCGACCGCGTTGAGGCCCTCGCGGTACTCCAGGCCGTCGATCACCGGCCACCGGGGCTCGTACGCGGCGAGGCGACCGAGGATGGGCGCGGCGGCGTGGATGGCGTTGGAGCCCATCCAGCCGCGCGCGGAGTGGGCGCGCTCGCCCGTGGTCTTCAGCAGCACGCGCAGGGTGCCCTGGCAGCCGCCCTCGACCTGCCCGTCGGAGGGCTCGAGGAGCACCGCGAAGTCGCCCTCCAGCCAGTCGGGGTGCGCCTCGGCGACGTGCCCCAGGCCGTTGAGGTCGGCGGCGACCTCCTCGTTGTCGTAGAAGACGAAGGTGAGGTCGCGGTTGGGTTCGGGGACGGTGGCCGCGATGCGCAGCTGGACGGCGACCCCGGACTTCATGTCGCAGGTGCCGCAGCCCCACAGGACGCCGTCCTCGTCGAGACGTGAGGGCACGTTGTCCGCGATCGGGACCGTGTCGATGTGGCCGGCCAGGATCACCCGCTCCGGGCGGCCCAGCCGGGTGCGGGCCACGACGTTGTTGCCGTGCCGGTCGACCTCCAGGTGCGGCAGCGCGCGCAGCGCCGCCTCGATGGCGTCCGCGAGCGGCTTCTCCGTACCGCTCTCGGAGGGGAAGTCGACGAGCTGCGCGGTGAGACGCGCGGCGTCCAGCGTGAGGTCAAGCGGGGTGTCGGCCATGCCGTCGACCCTAGCGCGGGAGGTGAACGGCCCGGTGTCCACACCTGGCTCACATGTGAACGTACTCTCCAGTACCTTGTACGCGTGCCAGAGCCGTCCCCCACTCCTCAGCGCAAACGCCGTGGCCGTCTGTTCCGCTGCGGCGCGGCCTTCGCGGTGCTGTCAGCCGTCGCCGGTTACCTCGTGGTGCAGTACGTCACCGGAGGCTCGGGCGGACCGGGCTGCAAGGTCGTGTCCGGCAAGGGCGACGGGGCGACCTACGAGTTCACCCCCGAGCAGGCGGTGAACGCGGCGACGATCGCCGCCGTGGGCACCGCGCGCGACCTGCCCGAGCGGGCCGTGACGATCGCGCTGGCGACCGCCCTCCAGGAGTCGGCGCTGCGCAACATCGACTACGGCGACCGTGACTCGCTGGGCCTGTTCCAGCAGCGTCCCTCGATGGGCTGGGGCACACCGCGGCAGATCACGGACCCGGCGTACGCGTCGGAGAAGTTCTACGAGCACCTGGAGAAGGTGCCGGGCTACACGCGGCTGCCGCTGACCGTGGCCGCGCAGAAGGTGCAGCGCAGCGGCTACCCGCAGGCGTACGCCAAGCACGAGCCGGACGCGACGCTGCTCGCCGCCGCCCTCACCGGGCGCTCGGGGGCGACGCTGACCTGCGACGGCCGTCCGGCGGCGACCCGGGCGAAGGGCGCGGACGCGGTACGGGCCGCGCTGGCGCGGGACTTCGGGCGCGACGTGCTGGAGCCGGCGGGCGCGGAGGTGGACGACGCGAAGGGCCGGTCCTCCTCTTCCTCTTCCCCTTCCTCGGACGCGTCGCCCGGCACGGAAGCGGAATCCGGCGACGGCACCGTGACGCTGCCGGTCACCACGGTCTCCGGCGACCGGCGGGACGCCGGGGCGCGGGGTTGGCAGCTGGCCCACTGGGCCGTCGCCAACGCCTCCGAGCTGCACATACGGAGTGTCACCTACGCGGGCCGGGAGTGGGTCGCCGGGCACACCGACAGCCGGTGGCGGCCGCTGGACGGCAAGGGGCAGGCAGGCTCGGACGGGAAAGCGACCGGAGAAGCGGAAGCGGTCCGGATCACGACCGGTTCGTAGCCCCGGGCCGCCCGCGGGCGTGGCCGTGCAGGCGTACGGGTGATCACCCGGAGGCGTTGATCGGGTCCGACATTGCGCCGCATTGCCGACTCTTTGCCGGACACGCGCGCAACCTTCTTGGCGGTCGGGCGGTAATCAGTGCGTTCGGGCGGCCGGTCCTGACCGTCCGCCCGGACACCACTGTTGTCTGCCGTCGAAGGAGCACCATGTCCCTCCCCCTGACCCGTCGGATCGCCCGTGCCGCGCTGCTCGTCGCTGCGGGAGCGGCCGCCGGGGTCGGTGCGGCCGGTTCCGCGAGCGCGGCGCCGTCGCTGCCGTCCGCCCCGAACCTCGGGCTGAGCGCCCTGGACGGTGCGCCCGGCAAGACCGTGGGCAACGTGACGCGGGGCGTCGAGAAGACCGCGCCCGACGCGACCGAGGTGGCCCCGGCCGCGGGCACGACCGTGAAGAAGGCCGTGCCGGTGGTGAAGGAGCTGCCGACCGACTCCCTCGGCAAGAGCGGCCCGACCAAGAACCTGCCGGTCAAGGGCCTGCCCCTCGCCTGACGCCGCCGCCGAAGGCGACCGACCAGCGACCCGAAGGGCCCGGGACCCTCTCCCCCGGGCCCTTCGGCGTGTCCGGCAACAGCCCGCGGGCGCTGTCCTGGCGCCGGGACGGGCGGACCGCCCTCCTGGAGCGGGGCGGTGTCAGGCGGTGAGGCGGTTGACCGCCGCCCGTACGCGTTCGTCCGTCGCGGTCAGCGCCACGCGGACGAAGCGGTCGCCGGCGGGGCCGTAGAAGTCGCCGGGGGCCACCAGGATGCCGTGGCCGGCGAGGTGGGCGACGGTGTCCCAGCAGGACTCGTCGCGTGTGGCCCACAGGTAGAGGCTGGCCTCGCTGTGCTCGATGCGGAAGCCGTGGGCGAGCAGCGCGTCGCGCAGGGCCGTGCGGCGGGCCGCGTACCGCTCGCGCTGGACGCGGACGTGTTCGTCGTCGCCGAGGGCCGCCACCACGGCCGCCTGGGTCGGCGCCGGAGTCATCATCCCGCCGTGCTTGCGGATCTCCAGCAGCGGGCCCAGCACGGCCGGGTCGCCGGCCAGGAACGCGGCGCGGTAACCGGCCAGGTTGGACCGCTTGGACAGGGAGTGGACGGCGACGACGCCATCGTAGGAGCCGCCGTTGACGTCCGGGTGCAGCACCGAGACCGGGTCGGCCTCCCAGCCCAGCTCGAGGTAGCACTCGTCGGAGAAGACCAGGACCCCGTGCTCACGGGCCCAGGCGACGATCCTCGTCAGCTCCTCCTTGGGCAGCACCCGGCCCGTCGGGTTGGACGGCGAGTTGAGCCACAGCAGCCTCAGCCGCGCGGGGTCCAGCTCGGTCGGGTCGTCGTACGCCACGTGCTCCGCGCGGGCCAGCCGGGCGCCGACCTCGTACGTCGGGTAGGCCAGGCGCGGGTAGGCGACCTGGTCGCCGGGGCCGAGGCCGAGCTGGGTGGGGAGCCAGGCGACGAGTTCCTTGGAGCCGACGACCGGCAGGACGTGCCGGTGGGTCACCTCGCGGGCGCCGAGCCGGTGTTCCACCCAGCGGGTGAGCGCGTCCCGCAGCTCCGGGGTGCCCCACACCGTGGGGTAGCCCGGCGAGTCCGCCGCCGCGATCAGCGCCTTCTGAACGTGCTCGGGCACCGGGTCGACGGGCGTGCCGACCGAGAGGTCGACGATGCCGTCGGGGTGCGCGGCGGCCGTCTTCTTGTACGGCTCCAGCTTGTCCCAGGGGAAGGCGGGCAGCCGGTCGGAGACTGCGGACACGGGCGGGGGCTCACTTTCTGGTTCGGCGAACGCCTCGGTCCCGTACGGCGGGCGGGCCGTACGGGACCGAGGGCGACGCGTCGGTGCGGGGCCGATGCGGGACGGCTACGCCTGCGGCGGCAGCGCGGCGATGAACGGGTGGTCCCGCTCGATCAGACCGAGCTTGCTGGCGCCGCCGGGGGAGCCGAGCTCGTCGAAGAACTCGACGTTCGCCTTGTAGTAGTCCTTCCACTCCTCCGGAGTGTCGTCCTCGTAGAAGATGGCCTCGACCGGGCAGACCGGTTCACAGGCGCCGCAGTCGACGCATTCGTCCGGGTGGATGTACAAGGACCGCTGGCCCTCGTAGATGCAGTCGACCGGGCACTCCTCGATGCACGCCTTGTCCTTGACGTCGACACAAGGCTGCGCGATGACGTAGGTCACGCTGTCGTTCCTCCTCGATAGGGCGCTGGCGGGCCTCCTCAGGCTCCGCCGCCTGGCGCGCGGGAGCGCGGCGTCGTCGATGCCCGCCCCTAGTATCTCCGTTCCGGAGCATGATCCGAACAGGAGGGGTGAACTGACCTGTGGAAATCTCGGCCGCCGGACGCCTCGAGGTCCGTATCACCGCTGCTGACGTGGGGAAACGGGTCTCCGTGAGGAGCTTGATCGAACATGGTCCCTCGGGTGAGAAGTTCACCGACACGGTCGGGGTGCTCACATCATGGGACAACGGTGTGTTGCGAATCACAAGGAAGAGCGGCGAACGTGTCCGCGTCGCCGAGTCCGCGCTGGTCGCGGGCAAGGTCGTGCCGGGCGCCCCGGCGCGTCGGCGTGGCCCCGCGGCGTCGTACGAGGAGCTGGCGCGGGTGGCCGCGCGGGGCTGGCGGCCGGTGGAGAGCGAGCGGCTCGGCGGGTGGGAGCTGCGGGCGGCCGCGGGGTTCACGCGGCGGGCCAACTCGGTGCTGCCGATGGGCGACCCGGGCCTGCCGCTCGACGACGCGCTGACGGCCGTACGCCGCTGGTACGCGGCCCGCGGGCTGCCGGCGTACGTCCAGACCGCGACCGGCGCGGAGGGCACGCAGGAGCTGCTGTGCGCGGAGCTGGAGCGGCGCGGGTGGGTGCGCGAGGTGACCGCGGAGCTGTGGACGGGCGGACTGGCCCCGGTCGCCGACCTGGGCGACGACACCTCCGCGGTGCGGCTGTCCCGGGACGCGGACGAGGCGTGGCTGGCGCGGTACCGGCGCAAGGGCGTGAGCGAGGTGGCCCTGCGGGTGCTGGGCGGAGGGTCCCCGGGAGGCTCGCCGGGCGCCCCGGCCCCGGCTGAGCCGTCGGTGTGGTTCGCGACCGTGCCGGGTGAGCCGGGCGCGGCGGCGCCGGCCGCGATCGGGCGGTGTGTCGTGGACGGCCGGTGGGCCGGGTTCGCGGCGGTCGAGGTGGATCCGGCGCGGCGGCGGGAGGGTCTGGCCACGGCCGTGATGACGGCGCTGGCCGCCCGTGCCCTCGAGGAGGGCGCCTCGGCGGCCTGGCTCCAGGTCGAGACGGACAACGAGGGCGCGCGGGCGCTGTACGACCGTCTGGGCTTCGCCCCGCACCACGCGTACCACCACTACCGCGCGCCGGAGGGACGTACGCCGGAGGAGCCTGCTCCGGATTCGTCCGCCACGGCGGGTGACGGGGCGCCGTGAGCGGGCACGAACCGGGTATGCGTTCCCCCTGTCCCCCGCCGCCCGACCGCTCCGCCGAACTGCGCAAGCGGTTCGCCGAGGAGGCCCGCTCCGAGCGGCCGGGCCTGTCCGCGCTGTGCCTGCTGGTGGCCGCGGAGGGCGACGGCACGCTGGACGAGGCGGGCATGGACGCGGTGGAGATCGAGCTGGACCGGCTGGCGGGCGAGCTGCCGCACCGGCCGGGCTCGCCGCACGCGTGGGCGGTGGCGCTGCGGGACCTGCTGGGCGAGCGGTACGGCTTCCACGGCCTGCCGGACGACTACCGGCGGCTGGAGTCCTCCCTGCTGCACGCGGTGCTGCGGCGGCGGCGCGGGCTGCCGATCCTGCTGTCGGCGGTGTGGATCGAGGTGGCCCGGCGGGCGGGCGCGCCGGTGTACGGCGTGGCGCTGCCCGGGCACTTCGTCGTGGGCTTCGGAGACGCGGAGGGGCCGGGCCCCGGGCAGGTGCTGGCCGACCCGTTCGACGGGGGCCGGGTGCTGACCGGGCCGGACGCGGAGCTGCTGGTCGCCGGGGCGACCGGGGGGCCGCTGGAGCCGTCGATGCTCACCCCGGCGGGGACGCTGGAGGTGATCGCGCGCATCCTGAACAACGTCCGCGCCTGGGCGGCGACCCGCCCCGAACGCACCGACGTCGGCCTGTGGGCCCTGGACCTCGCCCTGCTCCTCCCCTCCCACCCGGCCCGCCTGCGCTACGAACGCGCCCAGCTCCTGGTGCAGCGCGGCGAGTTCACGGCGGGCGCGGCGGAACTGGAGGCGTACGCGGACATCGTCACGGCGGTCGACCCGGAGGCGGCGAACCGCATCCGAGGAGAGGCGTCGGCGGCCCGCGCCCTGCTCAACTGACGCCACGCGGCCGGCACCGGGCGGCTGTCGCCGAGCGCGCCGGCGTGGCTCACAGCCACCCCTTGTCCCGTGCGATCCGGACCGCCTCCGTGCGGTTGCGGGCGGCCAGTTTCTGGATGGCTGTGGAGAGGTAGTTGCGGACCGTGCCCGGGGAGAGGTGGAGGGTGGTGGCGAGGTCCGCGTTGGTGGAGCCGTCGGCGGCGGCGCGGAGGACCTCGCGTTCGCGGTCGGTGAGGGGGTTGGCGCCCTCGGCGAGGGCCGCGGCGGCCAGGGCCGGGTCGATGACGCGTTCGCCGGCCAGCACGCGGCGGATCGCGTCCGCCAGCTGCGCCGCCGGGGCGTCCTTGACGAGGAACGCGTCGGCCCCGGACTCCATCGCGCCGCGCAGATAGCCGGGTCGCCCGAAGGTGGTCAGCACCACCAGCCTCAGGTCCGGGAGTTCCCGGTGCAGCTGCGCCGCCGCCTCGATGCCGGTCGCGCCCGGCATCTCGATGTCGAGGAGCGCCACGTCCACGTCGTGGGCACGGGCGGCGGCCAGGACCTCGTCGCCGCGCGCGACCTGCGCGACCACGTCGATGTCGGCCTCCAGCCCCAGCAGCGCGGCGAGCGCCTCGCGGACCATCGCCTGGTCCTCGGCGAGCAGGACTCGGATCACGCGGCTCCCCCTTCCCGCCCCGGTTCCGCGGCGGTCTCCACAGGTACGCGGGCCGTCAGCCGGAATCCGTGCCGGACGGGCCCGGCGTCCAGTGTTCCGCCCACGGCGGCCAGCCGCTCACCCAGCCCCCGCAGACCGTTGCCGGGGACGTACGAGGAGCCGCCCGCACCGTCGTCCTCCACGGAGAGTTCGAGCACCGGGCCGTCGAGGGTCTGGCGGCGGACCACGTCCACGGCGCAGCGCCGGGCGCCGCTGTGCCGGACGACGTTGGTGACGGCCTCCCGCAGCGCCCAGGCGAGTGCGGACTCGGCGTCCTCGGGGGCGTCGCCGAAGCCGGCCGGGTCGGGCAGCTCGGGGACGACGCCCGCGGCCCGCAACGCCACCCGCGCGCCGTCCAGTTCGCCCGCGAGCCGCAGCCGCCGGTAGCCGGTGACGGCCTCCCGGACGTCGACCAGCGCCTGCCGGCTGACCTGCTCGATGTCGGCGACCTGCTGGGCCGCCCGGTCCGGGTGGTCGGGGAGCATCCGGCCGGCCAGCTCGCTCTTGAGGGTGATCACGGACAGGGAGTGGCCGAGCAGGTCGTGCAGGTCCCGGGCGAGCCGCAGCCGCTCCTCGTTGGCGGCGAGGTGGGCGACGGTGGCGCGGGCCTCGCGCAACGCGACCGTGGTGCGGATGAGTTCGCGTACGCCGGTCATGGCGAAGCCGCCGAGCGCCGCCGGGACGAGCAGCCCCCACAGCAGGTCGCGGCCGTCCGGCACGGCGAACGCGACGGCCGTCATCAGCGCGCACGCGCCGGGGACCGTCCAGCGGGACAGCCGCGGGGGCAGGGCCGCGCCGGACGCGATGGAGACGTACACGAACAGCACCAGCCACTCGCGGCCGAGCGTGAGCGCCAGCAGGGCGGACTGGGCGGCGAGCACCCCGAGGGAGCCGAGGACGGGCGCCGGGCGGTCGACGCGCCCGGCGCGGAAGACGAGCAGCATGTACCAGGTGACGAACACGGCGAGCCCGAGCCAGCCGAGGGCGCGCACGCCCGCGGGGTGTCCGCCGTGCAGCAGGTCGCTGACGGGTGCGCTCAGGTAGACCAGCCAGATGGCCGTCCACAGGGCCTTGACGGCCCGCTGCCTGAGGTTGGCGGGGCGCTGACCGATGTTGACGCCGATGCCGCTCACGCCTTCAGGGTGTCCTTCCGGTACAGCCAGGCCGCGCCGCCGGTGAAGAGGACGAAGAAGGCCAGCAGGACGGTGACGTCCTGGACGGCCGGCGCGTGGTGCTGTTCGATCGCCCGTCCCAGTGCGGCGTACGCGTGGGTCGGCAGCCAGGTTGCCACGTCCTGGAGCCACCCCGGGAAGGTGGTGGTGGGCATCCACAGACCGCCCAGCAGGGACAGTCCGAAGTAGACGATCATCGTGATCGGGCGCACGGCGTCGCCGGTGGCCGCGTAGCCGATGGCCACCCCGAGAGCGGCGAAGACGAGGCTGCCCGCCCAGATCGCCGCGGTGAGCGCGAGCCACTGCCAGGCGTCCAGCCGTACGTCCTTCACCACGGCGGCGACGACGAAGACCAGCACGATCGCCGGCAGGGCGCCCACGGCGGCGGCCGCGGTCTTGGCGAGGACGTAGCCGCGGCCGGGCAGGGGCGTGAGCCTCAGCTGCCGTACCCAGCCGTTCTCGCGTTCCTTGGCGATGCGTTCGCTGTTGCCCATCAGCACGGCCGTCAGGGCGCCGAAGGACGCCATGGAGACCATCAGGTAGGCGGGCAGGGTCAGACCCGTGCCGTCGAGGGGCTCGGCGGAGTCGGCCGTGCCCGCGATCAGCAGGAACAGCACGCTGGGGTAGAGCACGTTGAAGAACTGGAACTTGCGGTTGCGCAGGACGCGCAGGATCTCCAGCCGGATCAGTCCGTTCATGCGGGTACGGCCTCCTCTGTGCCGGTGCGGGCGTCCGTCTCGGTCGGGGCGTCCGTCTCGGTGAGGGCGACGAAGGCCTGTTCGAGCCCGAGTCCGGCGACCTCGAGGTTGCGGGGGTAGAGGCCCATCCCGTACAGGGCGTGGACGGTGGCGTCGGCGTCCGAGGACCGCATCCGCACCGTGCCGCCGGGCGACACGGTGACGGCCGTGACCGCGGGCAGCCGGCGCAGCGCGGCCTCGTCGGGCGTGCCGGACGTGCCGGGCGTGCCGTCGGTCAGGTCGAAGGAGACGCGCCGCATGCCGGTGCTCGCCTTGATCTCGGTGGCGGTGCCGTCGGCCAGCAGCCGCCCCCGGTGCAGGACCAGCACGCGGTCGGCGATCGCGTCGGCCTCCTCCAGGTAGTGCGTGGCGAACAGGACGGTGCGGCCCTGGTCGGCCTGGTCGCGCATGGTGGCCCAGAAGGCGCGCCGGGCGGTGACGTCCATGCCCGTGGTGGGCTCGTCCAGGACGATCAGGTCGCTGTCCCCGGCGGTGGCGAGGGCGAAGCGCACCCGCTGGGCCTGGCCGCCGGACAGCTTGTCGGCGCGGCGGCCGGCGATCGCGGTGAGACCGGCGCGGGCGAGCACCTCGGGGACGGGGTAGGGCCGCGGGTGCAGTCCGCAGGCGAGCCGCACCAGTTCGGCGACGGTCACCTCGCCCATCAGCCCGCCGCTCTGGAGCATCGCGCCGACCCGTCCGCCGACGATCGCCTCGCGGGGGCTCGTGCCGAGCAGCGTGACCGTGCCGCTGTCGGGCCGCTTCAGACCGAGCAGCAGGTCGAGCGTGGTGGACTTCCCGGCCCCGTTCGGGCCGAGGAGCGCCACGGTCTCCCCGGGCCGCAGGGTGAGACTCACCTCGTCCACGGCGCGCACGTCGCCGTACTTCTTGGTCACTCGGTCGAAGACGACCGTGTCCGTCGTTGTCATGCGGCCATCGTGTCGGCCGGGGGCGGGCGCCCGGCAGTGTCGGCGGTCGTGAGCCCGGCATGACAGATGTCATGCAGGTGCCGGACTCAAAGGCAGCGGCGCCGCACGGAG